>CALMOE010000196.1 GCA_937871715.1 uncultured Geobacter sp.
ATGCACCACATAGGCAAGTCCCTGCTCAACAAAATGAAGCTCCGCTGGAAGATGCTGGCGCTGGTGCTCCCCATCGTCATCATCCCAATCTTCGTCGTCGGTACGGTCATAGGCTATATATCCAACCACCATGCCTATCTGGGCATGACCCGGACGAGCAAGGACGACCTGGCCCACATGGCCGGGTTTACCATCGATCTGCTCCAGTCCCATCACCAGCAGTTTCAGGTCTACAAGAAGGACAAGGAGCGGGTCTTCCTCCAGGAGCTGGCCGCACTGGTCAACCTCTCCCACAAGATCGTCGAGGCCCAGTACCGCCAGGCAGGGGGGGGGCGGGGCGGGGATCGGGCCGCCCTGATGGAGACAAGGGCAGCCCTGAAGAAGGTGAATGTCGGCGAGAGCGGCTATATATATGCCATGACAGGGGATGGTCTTCTCAAGGTTCATATCGCCCGGGAGGGGGAGAACGTCTACAACGAGAGGGACGAGAGTGGGCGTTACTTCATACGAGAGATATGCAGGAACGCCAGGGCCTCCAAGGATGGAGAGGTGCTTTACATGATCTACCCCTGGCGCAATGAGGCGCTCGGGGATGCAAAGCCTCGCAACAAGATAGTCGCCTACCGCTACTTCAGGGAGTGGGATTGGATCATAGCCGCCGGTGGCTATCTGGAGGAGACCTACGACAACGAGGCCTTTGAGCGGAGCTCCTTCGCCCTCCTCAAGGAGAAGATAAAGGCTAAGAAGGTTGGCACCACCGGCTACATCTTCTGCATGGATCGCAAGGGGACCTTCACCATTCACCCGGGAGGGGAGGGGCAGAATTTTTACAACAGCGTGGACGAGGACGGCCATCGCTTCATCAAGGAGATGTGCGACAACAAGAGCGGCTGGATCCGCTACTCCTGGCGCAACAAGGGGGAGCCCAGGCCTAGGATGAAGATTGTTCGCTACGACTACTTCGAGCCGTGGGACTGGATAGTCGCCGTCGGCTCATACGAGGACGAGTTCTACGGCGAGGCCAACAAGATAAAGGGGCGGATTCTCGCCTGGATGGCGCTTTTAACCCTCCTTGTGGGGGGGGGCTCGGTGCTGCTGGTATTCTTCGCCGCCCGCGTCTTCACCGGGCCGATCAGCCGCATGCAGGAGACCATTCGCCAGGTAAAGCGGGGGCGGCTGGACGTGCAGGTGGAGGTGGAGTCGGATGACGAGCTTGGAGAGTTGGCAGCCGCCTTCAACCGGATGACGGAGATCATCCGGCGCAATCGGGAGATGGAGGCCGCCCTTGCCCAGCAGGGGAAGATGGCTTCCCTGGGGGTTCTCTCCTCTGGCGTGGCCCACGAGATCAACAACCCCCTTGGGGTGATCCTGGGGTATGCAGCCTACCTTGAGGGGAAGATGTCCGAGGACGACCCGGGTTACAGGTATATCCACGAGATCAAGCGTGAGAGCAAGCGCTGCAAGAAGATCGTCCAGGACCTGCTCAATTATGCCCGTACCCCCAAGCCGACCCTGGAGAAGGTCGACCTGAACTCCCTGCTGGAGCAGATTGTGGATTTTGCCGCCAACCACACGGACATGCACGACGTACGGGTGTTTACGGAACTAACCCCGGAACTCCCTCCGGTGATGCTCGATGGAGACCAGATGCGCCAGGTGGCCATCAATCTGATCCTCAATGCCGGCGCGGCCATGGGGAGCGGCGGGGTGCTGACGGTCTCAACCGGATGGGAAGAGGATTACGCAGTCATCAGCTTCAGGGACAACGGCAGTGGCATCCCGGCGGAGAACCTGGAGAAGATCTTCGAGCCGTTCTTCACAACCAGGGAGAAGGGGACAGGTCTTGGGTTGGCCATAACCCGTCAGATCGTGGAGCAGCATCACGGCCGCATCGCCATAGAAAGCGTGGTTGGCGAGGGTACCACCGTCACGGTGCGCATCCCATTCGAGCCGGAGAGCCTGTAATCTTGAATTATGCCTCCGCGGGTGGAGGGTAATTATAAGTCACATGTTTAATGTTGTGCCTCTGGGCCGGGAGCATCCCCGGCCCTCGTCATTTTGGGGTGGAACGTCAACCCTGTTTTATTTGTTTACGAAATCGTGTAGATTGTCTGGCCACTCTTGAACATTCCCCTCACCTGCGAGGTTTGCCGTGCCGGAAAAGAAACGTATTCTGCTCATAGACAACGAAGAGGGGCTCTGCCGGATGATGGAAGCGGTGCTCCTGGACAACGGTTACTCGGTCAAGGGGTACACCCGCTCCTTCCAGGCCGTTGAGGAGTTCGTTCCCGGTGATTGGGACCTGGTAATAACCGACATCAAGATGCCTGGGATGGATGGCCTTGAGGTACTGCAGAAGATAAAGGAGAAGCAGCCCCAGATCCCGGTGATAATGATCACCGCCTACGCCACGGTGGAGATGTCCATCCAGGCTCTGCGGCGCGGGGCCTACGACATGCTCACCAAGCCGTTCGAGCCGGAGGAGCTCCTCTACCGGGTGAAGAACGCCCTCACCCAGACTGAGCTGATCGAGGAGAACCGGGAGCTGAAGGAGGAGCTGGCCGGCAAGTTCCGCTTCGACAACATCATCGGCGCCTCCGCCGGACTGAAGGATGTTCTGGAGAAGGTGGCCAAGATCGCCATTCGTGACACCTCTGTGCTGATCACCGGCGAGTCCGGCACCGGCAAGGAGCTGATCGCCCAGGCCATTCACTATAACTCCCCCCGCCAGGGTAAGCGCTTCGTGGCCATCAACTGCGGCGCCTTGCCCGAGTCGATCCTTGAGGGGGAGCTCTTCGGCTACCGCAAGGGGGCATTCACCGGGGCCAAGGAGAATCGCCTGGGGCTCCTGGAGGCCGCCGACGGCGGTACGCTATTCCTCGACGAGGTGGGAAACCTCCCCTTGAACGTGCAGATGACCCTGCTCCGGTTCCTTCAGGAGCAGGAGTTCATGCGTCTGGGCGACACAACACCTACCAAGGTCGACGTGAGGATCCTGTCGGCTACCAATTCGGACCTGAAACAGGCGGTGAAAAACGGTACCTTCAGGGAGGATCTCTTCTATCGCCTGAATGTGGTCAACCTCCACCTCCCCCCACTGAGGGATAGGCGCACCGACATCCCTCTTCTTATGGCCCATTTTATCGCCATCCAGAACAAGAAGTTCGGCACCGGCATCAAGGGGGTCGAGCATGACGCCATGCTTGCCGTAGGTCGTTACGACTGGCCGGGGAACATCCGTCAGCTGCGCAATGTGGTTGAGGCCTCCATGGCCATGGAGGGCGGCGAAATGCTCACCCTGTCGGTAATATCCCAGTTCATAGAGTTGCCCCCTGATGGGGCCGATACCCAGGCTGAAGAGGTGGGCGAGGGGGATTACGGTCTTGCCATGGCCAGATTCGAGGCGGATTATCTGAAGGGGCTCCTCGGCCGCCACGGCTGGAACGTGGAGGCGGCCGCCAGGGATGCTGGGGTTAACATGGCAACCATGTACAGAAAAATGAAGAAATATTCCCTGCGCAGGGAGTAGCCGGCAAGAGGGGGGGCATGGTGGTTCTCCTTTTTTGTTTTAAGTTTGGCTGAATTTTGCTATAAGCAGTTTGCGTTCATGTCTCTGGCGTTGACGCATACGTATGTCCACTGGGCGCTTTGCGGTGGGCTGTTTGACCATAGCGGGGGACCCATGGGCATTGCACGACTGGCTGCCGCCGGTAAGCTGCTGGAATCGGCAGGGGCCGATGCCCTGCTCATACTAGGCATGACAAACATCCGCTACCTGACCGGCTTCAGCGGCAGCGATGGGGCCTTGA
Organism: uncultured Geobacter sp.; assembly: GCA_937871715.1. Taxonomy (GTDB): domain Bacteria; phylum Desulfobacterota; class Desulfuromonadia; order Geobacterales; family DSM-12255; genus CALMBF01. The sequence goes on from CALMOE010000196.1 coordinate 3,810, forward strand.
TGCTCTGTCGCGAGGGGAGCTGGTTTCTTTGCGACTCGCGCTACACGACCCAGGCAGGTGAGGAGGTGTCAGGCTGCAGGGTGGTGGAGTACAGGGTAAAGGTGGACGCTATTGCTAACCTCGCTGCGGAGCAGGGTTGGCAGAGGATATGCTTCGATGCCGAGCAGGTGAGCGTGGACCTGCACCTGCGGCTCTCCGCCGCCATGGAAAAGACCCGGCTTCTCCCCTTGGGCGGTGAGCTGGATAATCTTCGGAGCGCGAAGTCGGCAGCCGAGATCGAGGCCATCGAGAAAAGCTGCTTTCTGGCCTCTGCCGCATTGGAGGAGCTCCTCCCCACGATCCGGCCAGGGGTGGAGGAGCGGGCCTTGGCGCTGGAGCTGGAAATCCTCATGAAGAGAGCCGGCGCCGAAGAGAAGGCCTTCGATTTCATCGTTGCCTCGGGGGGGCGTGGTGCTCTCCCCCACGGTCGCCCGACCGGAAAACGGATCCTGCCAGGGGAGCTGGTCACCATAGATTTTGGCGCCAGGCTGCATGGCTACCACTCCGACGAGACGGTGACCCTGGCGGTTGTCAGTGCCGACAGGCGCCAGAGGGAGATATACGCGGTGGTCAGGGAGGCCCATGACAGGGCCATTGCGTCGGCCAAGCCGGGAGTCGGCTGCAGGGAGATAGACGCCATAGCCCGTGATTTCATTGCCAGCCGCGGTTTTGGAGAGTATTTCGGCCATGGCCTCGGGCATGGGGTAGGTCTGGAGATACACGAAAAGCCGACCCTGTCCCCTCGGAGCGAACAGGTTCTCGCAGAGGGGATGGTGGTGACCATAGAGCCAGGCATCTACATCCCCGGCTGGGGGGGGGTGCGCATCGAGGACACGGTGGCAATAACCGCCGATGGTTGCCGGCTACTGACCAGGGCTTCCAAGGAGCTCATCTTCGTCGGCTGAAAACGGTCCCCCATTTCGGGCAGGGATCATGATTTTTCATCCACCGCGCCGTGATTCAAGCAGGCGGGTCTGGATCATATGAGGAAGTAAAAATTTATCCGGAGTAAAAAAGGAGAGTCTATATGGATATCAAGGACATCAAGCTGCTCATCAAGGCTGTCACGGAAACCGACATAACAGAGTTCGAAATGGAGAGCGGCGAGGAGCGTATCTACCTGAAGCGCGGACACGAACCACAGATCGTGCAGTATCAGGCTCCTGCGGCTCCTCTGTATGCACCTTCGGTTGCTCCCCAGGCCGCAGCCCCGTCCCTTTCCGCCGCTCCGGCAGCAGCACCCGCAGCAGCCGAGGAGAAGGGGGAGAAGGTCTCCTCGCCGATCGTCGGCACATTCTACCGCGCTCCCGCCCCGGACGCCGCCCCCTTCGTGGAGGTGGGGCAGGTGGTGGAGAAGGGGCAGGTTCTCTGCATCGTCGAGGCGATGAAGCTGATGAACGAGATCGAGGCCGAGTTCAAGTGCAGGATCGTCAAGATCTGCCGCGAGAACGCAGAGCCGGTCGAGTACGGCGACACCCTTTTCGTAGTAGAGAAACTCTAATCCAGATCTGAAGCCGTCCGGAAATCCGGAGGAGCGGTTGCCCCTCCGGATTTTTTCGGCTGGACTACGGGAGATTTATCAATGTTCCATAAAGTACTCGTTGCCAACCGCGGCGAAATCGCCATGCGGATCATCCGTGCCTGCAAGGAGATGGGGATCAAGACGGTTGCCGTATACTCCACTGCCGACAGGGATTCGCTCCACGTCAAGCTGGCGGATGAGAGCGTCTGCATCGGGCCTGCACCGAGCCTGCAGAGCTACCTTAACATCAACGCCATCATCAGCGCCGCCGAACTGACCGATGCCGAGGCGATCCACCCCGGTTACGGCTTCCTCTCCGAGAACGCAGCTTTTGCCGAGATCTGCGAGAAGTGCGGCATCAATTTCATCGGCCCCAACTCCGCCAGCATGAGGGTCATGGGGGACAAGATCAGCGCCCGTCAGGCGGTAATCAAGGAAAACGTCCCCATCCTCCCCGGCACCAAGGAGGGGGTAAATGAAGTGAACGAGGCGGTGCGCATCGCCAAGGAGATCGGCCTGCCGGTGATCATCAAGGCCACCGCCGGAGGGGGCGGAAGGGGGATGAAGATAGTCCACTCACCGGCCGCACTCCCCACCGCATTCGCCACCGCCAGGGCCGAGGCTCAGGCCGGATTCGGCAATCCGGAAGTCTACATCGAGAAGTATTGCGAACAGCCTCGTCACGTGGAGATCCAGATCCTCGGCGACAAACACGGCAATGTCATCCACCTGGGGGAGCGCGACTGCTCCATCCAGCGCCGGCACCAGAAGATCATCGAGGAGGCGCCCTCGGTAGTAAGCACTCCTGCCCTTCGCCAGGCAATGGGCGAGGCTGCCGTCCGCGCGGCCAAGGCAGTCGGCTACTACAGCGCCGGAACGGTTGAGTTCCTGGTTGACAAGCATAACAACTTCTACTTCATGGAGATGAATACCCGGGTCCAGGTTGAGCATCCGGTAACGGAGATGGTCACCGGGATAGACATCGTGCGCGAGCAGATTCGCGTGGCTTACGGCGAGAAGCTCCGCTACAAGCAGAGCGATGTGAAGATCAGCGGCCATGCCATCGAGTGCCGCATCAATGCCGAGGACCCGGTCAAATTCACCCCCAACCCGGGAAAGATTACATCCTACCATACACCCGGAGGGCTCGGGGTTCGGGTTGACTCGTTCGTTTACGACGGTTATACTGTCGTTCCCCATTACGACTCGCTCATTGCCAAGCTGATCGTGCATGCCGAGACGAGGGATGATGCCATACGCCGCATGGCAAGGGCGCTGGACGAGTACATCGTTGATGGCATCAAGACGACGATACCATTCCACAAGCAGATTATGGCCAACAAGGATTTTATCGAAGGGAACATTGACACGAGTTTCCTGGAGAGGATAGTGCTGGAGTAGATATGGACCTGCCGGAAGAGTTGAAGTACAGCAAGGAGCATCTCTGGATAAGGGTTGAGGGGGACAGGGCTGTAGTTGGGATCACCGACTACGCCCAGGAGCAGCTTGGCATCATCAGCGGGGTGGAGCTGCCGGTGGTCGGGGAGGAGTTGGAGCAGGACGACTCCTTCGGCTCGATCGAGGCGCGCAAGACCGTTGCCGAGCTGTATGCCCCCGTGAGCGGCGTAGTGGTTGAGGTGAACGAGGAGGCCGGGGAGTCTGCCGGGGTGATCAACGACGACCCGTATGACGGCGGCTGGCTTCTGGTCATCGAAATGTCCGACCCGGAGGAGCTCAAGCTCCTCATGTCCGTAGACGACTATCTGGAGCATATAGAAGAAGAGTGATCGCACCAGTTTATCCGGTTGCAAGGCGAGAGATTATTCTCGCCTTTTTTTTGCCCGCGCACGGAGGGGGAGAATGCTCCGCATAGGAGAGATAAGTTATCTGAACTGCACGCCGATCTTTTCAGCTTTGCGGGATCTTTTCCGTGACGGTTCCTACAGCTTCGTGCAGGGGGCGCCGTCACTGCTGAACGGGATGCTGGCAAGGGGCGAGATAGATGTCTGCCCATCTTCATCAATAGAGTACGGTCGCAATCCCGACTCCTATGTAATTCTTCCCGATCTGTCCATCAGCGCAGCCGGGGCTGTGATGAGCGTGCTCCTCTTCTCCCGCAGGCCGCTGGAGAGGCTTGACGGCTGCTCCATAGCTCTCACCAGCGAGTCGGCCACTTCCGTCGCCCTCCTGAAGATAATACTCTCCCGCATGCACGGCTTCGGCAACAGCTACACGGTGCTCTCCTGCGGGGTGGCTGAGGCCCTTGCCGACCACGATGCGGTCCTGCTTATCGGTGACAGGGCCCTGCAGGAAAGCCTCTCTGCCGATGGTTGCAAGGTGTACGACCTGGGGAGTGTCTGGCAGGAGGCTACAGGCTTACCCTTCGTCTTCGCCCTCTGGCTTGCACGCAAGGAGCTTCTAGGTGATAAGGGTAGGGAGCTCCGCCTGCTTAGTGAACGCCTGAAGCAGGCAAAAAAGCACTCCCTGGGGAACCTGCAGGCAATAGCAGGTCTCAGCAGACAATATGACTGGACAAACCCGGATTTTCTTATTAATTATTGGCGTGTCCTCTCCTATGACCTCACTCAGCGCCATCTGGATGGGCTCGCGCTCTTTTTCCGCTATGCGGCCGAATGCGGAGTGCTGCCGGGGGAGCCTGACATCCATCTGCTTGCATGAAACAGTGGTGGTGACATTGCCATGAACAGAACAACCGACTGGGTTGCCTGGAGTGATCCCCTGATACGCCGCTTCAAGCGTGGCCGCACATCAGGTCATGATGGGAGGGAGGCTGCCTCTGCCGCTTGCGTGGAGAGGCTCCGGAGGGTCGCCAAGGTTCGCTGGCTTCTTCTCCTCGTCCTTGCCCTCTACGGAGTGTTTGCCGGCAGCACCTACCTCTTCAGCCGTTACGGTTTCTTCATCACCAGGGAGCAAGCGGTTCTCCTAGCAGGGGTTATCGTCTGCGTCATCTGCTACAACCTGATCTTCACCATTAATCCAGCCACGCTCCAATGCGGTAAATCGGCCAGGGTGCAGACGATCCTGGACCTTCTCGCCGTAACCATCCTCATCTACTGCAGTGGCGGTGCCACCAGCTGGTTCTGGCCAGTGTACATGATCGTCACCCTGGAGGCAGCCTATCTGCTTGAGAGGGAGCGGGAGGTATGGCTGGTGGGAGGGGCCGGTGGCATCTTCTACTGCCTGCTCCTTTCCCTGGAGCAGGCAGGGGTGATCCCTTCGGTACGGATGCCCTTCGTAGATTCCGCCCTTAACCACGACCGCCATTATCTCTTTCTCATGGCGCTCTGGGTGATGATAAATAACGCCGCCACCGCTGTGATCGCCAACTATCTCATGACGGTAATGCGCAGGGAGGCGAAGCTCTCCCGGGAAAACGAGGAGCGGCTATTCATTTTCATTGACAATGCAAATGATCTGATCCACTGCAACGACTTGGACGGCAGGGTTCTCTTCATGAACAGGGCGATGCGCCGAGCCCTGGGGTACTCCAGCGACGAGTTGGAGCGCCACGGCTTCAACGGCATCCTCACCGAGGAGGCCGGGGAGACATGTTCCAGGGATCTGCAGAAGGTTCTTGCCGGCAAGAAGGTAGATGGACTGGAGTTGAGTTTCAGGGGGAGCGAGGGGCAGGAGCTCAGCGTCGAGGGGAGCTTCTCCTGTAACTATCTTGACGGTGCGCCTACCTCCCTCTGGGGGATCTGGCGGGATGTCACGGAGAAGAAGCGCTCCCAGGCGAGGCTTTACACGCTTGCCCATAATGATAACCTGACCGGACTGCCCAATCGCATACTTTTCCGGGACAGGCTGCAGCAGGCCATTGCCTATGCCAACCGGCAGAAGAGGTATGTGGCTCTCCTCTTTATGGATCTGGACCGCTTCAAGGTTATCAACGACTCCCTCGGTCACCCTGTGGGGGACAGGCTGCTGCAGATGGTGGCCAGGACGCTCCTCTCCTCTGTTAGAGAGGTGGATACGGTGGCGCGGTTCGGTGGTGATGAGTTCACTATTGTCCTTGGCAACCTGGAGAAACGGGAGGATGCGGAGATGGTTGCCGGCAAGATACTGGATGCGCTGCAGAAACCGTTTAATATCGACGGCCACGAGCTCTTTGCCCTGGGGAGCGTGGGGATAAGCATCTCCCCGGACCATGGCGACGACATAGACGGCCTGATCAAAAAGGCTGACGTGGCCATGTACGCGGCCAAGACCCATGGGGGTGGTCGCTATCTGCTCTACGACCCGGCCATGGACGAGCATTCCCACAAGCGGCTACTCCTGGAGAACAGCCTGCGCAAGGCCCTAGCCAAAGGGGAGTTCCGCCTGGTCTACCAGCCCAAGGTGGATATCGTCAGCGGTAGCATCACAGCCATGGAGGCGCTGCTTCGCTGGGAACACCCCGAGTTCGGCCTGATCAAGCCGGACGAATTCATTCCGTTGGCGGAGGAGACCGGTCTTATCCTGGCCATCGGCGAATGGGTTTTGGAGCATGCCTGCCGGCAGAACGTCGAGTGGCAGGGTATGGGGATAGGGGCAATGCGAGTGGCGGTGAACATCTCCGGTTATCAGTTGCAGCAGAGCGATTTTCTGGAGCGCCTCGATGCGGTGGTCAGCTCCACTGGGATGGCTTTCGAGCACCTGGAGTTGGAGATAACCGAGAGCGTCATCATGCAGAACCCCGAGTTTGCCATCCAGATACTGAATGAAGTCCAGAGCATGGGGATTCACATATCCGTTGACGACTTCGGCACCGGTTACTCATCCCTTTCACATCTGAAACGCTTCTCGGTGAATACCCTGAAGATAGATAAGTCGTTCGTCAGGGACGTGGAGACGAGCAGCACCGATGCGGCCATCACTTCGGCAATCATTGCCATGGGTAGCAGCCTCAACCTGCGGGTCATTGCCGAGGGGGTGGAGACGGAGGGGCAGTTCAGCTTCCTTAAGGATGCCATGTGTGACGAGGTGCAGGGGTATCTTGTCAGCAGGCCGATGGCTGCCGACAAGGTGGTGGACTTCATGAAGACGCGTGGCTGGCGGGGGCGAAGGTCGTCAGACTGACCCTTTCTCCCTGCGTCTCAGGTAGTCGGCAATTATGGCTTCATGGTCGAAGCAGAGTGGCCAGGGTAGTCGGTCCGTGGGGAAGGTGGCTGCCCTGCCTGCATCGTCCCCGGCCCGGGGTGTGCCGCTCCCCTTGGCGACAAAGACGGTGGAGATGTTGTGCTGCCTCCTGTCCCTGGACGGATCCGAATAGCACCCCAGGAGGCGCAGGTCACTGATCTCCATGCCGGTCTCCTCCAGCGCCTCCCTCCTGGCGGCATCCTCCAGCATCTCTCCGTAATCCACGAAGCCTCCGGGGAGAGCCCACCCCAGCGGCTCGTTTCTCCGCTCTATAAGCACTATGCCGCCGGATGTTTCGATGATGATGTCAACGGTGGGCACCGGATTCCGGTAATTTTTTACTGCCATGCCGCAGTTGGGGCAGTCGAGGGTTTCAAAGGCCATGGATTGGACCTCGGCGTGGTTTCGGGGAGTGATAAAAAGAAAAGGGGGGAATGACCCCCCCTCGTAAAAGATGATATCTGTAGATATTACTTCTTCTTGCCGGCAGCCTTCTTGGAAGCCTTGAGCGGGTTGATCTTGAGATCTTCGGTCTTGATCTCCACCTTTACGTGGGTGGCGAAGTTACAGATGCCGTTGTCCCATTTCTTTGCCGGCGCGGGGTAGGCGCTGCAGACCCTGCCGATGGTCCCTTCTACGATACGCTCGCAACCTTCGCAATTATCTACTATAACCTGACAGGAACCGTCAGAAAATACACATCCCTGTTTCCCCCAGAAAGTACACTCGCTGCCGGGAAGAACCGTTTGACACTGCATGAAGAAAGCCTCCTATTGTTTTTCCTTTGAATTGTCGCAGATTTTCACTGTATCAATTTTGGCAAAAAAAAGTCAACAGGAAAATCCTTTGTTTTACAGGGGGAAAAGTCATCTGCTTGCCGGTAGTTCCACGACGAAACGGGTCCCCTTGGGGTGGTTGTCCTTGACGCGGATGAAGCCGTGGTGGTCACTGACGATGGTGTTGACTATGGCCAGCCCGAGGCCGGTGCCCGTCTTCTTGGTGGAGAAGTAGGGTTCGAAGAGGCGCGGCTTGTCCTCCTTGGGGATGCCGTGGCCCGAATCGGCCACCGCAAAGGTGACGATGTTCAGCTCACTGTCGTAACTGCTTTCAACGGAGATCTCCCCCTCCCCCTCGATGGAGGCGACTGCGTTCTCCAGGAGGTTGATCAGCACACGCTTGATCTGGTCCCTGTCCAGTTTCAACTCGGGGACCGTTTCGTCCGCGGCGAGGGTGAAACGGATATGGCGGTGGGCCTCGGAGTAGAGGGTTGTTGCCTCGGAAAGGATCTCATTGAGGTTGCACTGGACTGGGTGGGCCGCCGGCATGCGGGCGAACTGGGAGAACTCGTTAACCAGGGTCTTCAGCTCCTCCACCGACTGGATGATCGTCTGGGTCGACTGGTCGAAGACCTGATCGTCGCCGCTGAAGCGCTGCAGGTAGCGTTTCCTCAGGCGCTGCGCCGAGAGCTGGATCGGTGTGAGAGGGTTCTTGATTTCATGGGCGATGCGCCGGGCCACCTCGCGCCAAGCCGCCATCCGCTGGGCCTTGATAAGGCTGGTCAGGTCGTCGAACACCACGACGGTGCCGAGGAAGTCGCCGTTGTCGTCCTTGAGCAGGGTCAGGTTGACCTGCAGGGTGATCCTGCTCTCCCGAATCTGCAGGTCGATCTGCTTGTTGATTATATCCTGCTTGCGCACGATTATGTCGCGCAGCATCTCCTTGACGATCTCCAGATGTGAGGCCCTGAGGACTTCGCGAAAATTCTTCCCCTTGAGCTCACCGGTCTCTATCTGCAGCAGCCGCTCCGCCGACTTGTTGACCGTGGTGATCACCCCGGAGCTGTTGGTGGCAATGACCCCGGCGGTGATGTGCCTGAGCACCGTCTCCATGTAGCGGCGCCTGCCGTCCAGCTCCTGGTTGCTGCTGGTGAGCTCCTGGTTTGCCAGGCTAAGGGCCTGCTGGTTCGTCCTAAGGTCTGCCGTCATCTTGTTGAACGCCGTGATCAACTGGCCGATTTCGTCATGGCTCTCGCCGGTCAGCTCGATTTCCAGGTTGCCGTCGGCAATCTGCCGCGTGGCATCGGCCAGCTCCTGGATCGGGTCTGTCATGCTCCTTGCCAGGTTGATGCCGAACCACATGGAGAGGGAGATGATGACGATGGTGATGAGTAGCAGGGTTAGGATGTAGGTGGTGGTGATGGGGCGTTTGAGGATCTTCAGCTGCCTGAACTCGTGGTATGAGCCGGTGATCTCCTTCATCTTGCTGACCAGGGAGTAGGGGACGTAGTAGTTGACAACCACCGTGCCGACCACGTCCTTCGGGTTCCAGGTGGAGTAGATGGGGACGATCCCCCGAATCAGGTCGGCTTTGCCGACGGAGTTCACCCGGCTTAGCTCCTTACCCCTCAACCCCACGTTAAGGTCTTCGGAGGAGGGGCTGGTGAACTCGGAGAGGGGGAGTTTCGGGTTTGCCGCCCGGACAAGCTCCTCCCTCTGGGCGGAGAATACCTCCACCAGTCCCAGGTTGTACTCTTTCTGCTTCTCCCGTATGAGGGCCCTCAGCTCTGGGAGGTTCTCCTCGTTGAGCAGCTTGCGGTTCCTGATGAAGCCGCTGATCTGCTCGGCGTAGAAGAGGGCATTTGCAGCGGAGTTCTTGTAATAGGTCTGGGCCACCTCCATGGACTCGTCCAGGGAGGTCTCGATCTGCCGGTTGAACCAGTTCTGGATGCTGTTGGAGATGTAGCCGGCGGAGACGAAGAAGAGGAGCATGGTCGGAAAGAGTGAGAGGGCGACGAAGGCCAGCACCAGCTTCGTTCTGAGCCTGGCCCCCATCTTGTTCTGCCGCCGCTCTTTCACCAGCTTGAAGATGTTGCGCGCCATCAGGTAGATGAAGAGGATGATGAGCAGGGTGATGATGTTTATCAGGCCGAATATGAGGATGTTGCTCCCCATCGGCACTTCAGAGCTGATGCGGGTCAGGTGTATCTGGGTGGAGGTGAGGATGGTGATGAGCAGGAGGGAGATGGCGATGATGAACGCCTCCCTCTTCCTCTTGCGCTGCTCGTACTGGGGGGTGCCGATGGTATGCCTGTCGGTCATCAACTTCTCCGGGGGGTAAATGTATGGAGCTGCACTGCCGAACCTGATGGCCTGGGCAGGTCTGGTTCAGCACTGCTGTCGCTACAGTTATAGCCGACCGGAGCGTATGATTGCAACAACCCAAACGAATCCAATTAGAGCGGCGATGGTATAGCCGAGGAAGGCGAAGACCGGGAAGCCCATGAGTAGCGGCCCCTTGCTTACCTGCATGACGATGGATGAGCCTACTATCAGTGCGGCTATGATCAGGCTCGAGGAGAGGCGGTTGATGGATTTGTCCAGCTCACGGATGAAGGTGTCCAGCCCCCTGTGCTCCAGGTCTATCTTGAACTTGTCCCGGTTGATCCTGTTGAGGATCTCCTTCAGGTCCTTGGGGAGGGTGCGCAGCAGGTTGACGTATGAGCCTATGTTCCCCTGCAGGTACTTCATTGCCCCCTTGGGGGAGAGGCGGCTCTTGATCTCCTTCTCCATCAGGGGGCGGAGGTGGAGGATCATGTCGAACTCCGGGTCGAGCATCCGCCCCATCCCCTCGATAGTCATGAACGCCTTGGCCAGGAGGAGGAGGTCGGGGTGGAACTTGATCCGGTAGCTGGTGATGATCTCGGTGAAGTCGAAGAGGAGCTGGCCCACCTCCAGCTCCTGCAGGGGGCGTTCGTAGTACTTGTCGATGAATTCGGAGAGGTCGCGGCGCAGTGCCCTGATGTTGATGCTGTCGGTGATGTCCCCCGAATAGATGAGCAGGGATATGACCTCCTCCACGTCCCGCTTGAGGATTGCCAGAAGGATGTCGGTCAGGTACCCCTTGAGGAAGGGGTCGATCCTCCCGGTCATGCCGAAGTCGAGCATGCAGATGACATTGTCAGGCATGATGAGGATGTTCCCCGGATGGGGGTCGCCATGGAAGTAGCCGTGCTCCAGGACCATCTTGACGAAGGCGTCTGCCCCCCGCCTGGCGATCAGTTTCAGGTCCATGCCGGCCTGCTTCAGGGTGTCAAGCTCCGAAACCTTGATGCCGTCGATGTACTCCATGGTGAGCATCCCCTTGGTGGTGACGCTCCAGTAGACCTTGGGGAGGTATATTGCCGGGTCGCCGGCAAAATTGGTGGAGAAGCGCTCGATGGTGCGCCCCTCAAGGGATAGGTCCATCTCCCGGCGGATGATCCTGGCCAGCTCCCGTACCTGCCCAGTGGGGTCATACAGCTCGCTGTTGGGGATGTGCCGCTCGGCGACGATTGCCAGCAGCATCAGCGCTTCGATATCAGTCTCCACCTGTTCCAGGATGCCGGGGCGGCGCACCTTAACCACCACGTCCTCGCCGGTGAGGAGCGTTGCCCGGTGCACCTGGGCGATGGAGGCCGCGGCAATGGAGACCGGGTCGAAGAAGGAGAATAGCTCCTCTGTCTCCTTGCCGGTCTCACGGCGGATCTCCTCGGTAACCTCCCCATATCCGAAGGGGGGGACGCTGTCCTGCAGCTTGGAGAACTCCTTGACATAGTTGGGGGGGATGATGTCGGCCCTGGTGGAGAGGAACTGCCCCAGCTTGATGAAGGTGGGCCCCAGCTCCTCCAGGGCCATCCTCATCCGCTCCGCCTGGCTCAGCTCTGCCAGGACCGACGATTCCCGGTGCAGCAGGCGGCGCCAGCGGGTGACCACCTCGGTGAGGCTGAGGTAGGCCAGCAGGTTGTCGAAGCCGTACTTGAAGAGCACCTTGACTATCTGCCTGTAGCGCTTGATGCTGCGTATGTTGCGGTTCAGCTGAAGCAGGTTCACCGGCTACCCCTGGCCGCCAATCTTCTTCTCCAGCTCGTCCAGGCGCTGCTTCAGCTTGTCGAATTCATCCCTGGGGACGAGGCCGATCCGCTCCGCAGCCTTCCCCACCTCCTCCTCGGCCGCCTCGGCCAGTTTCTCCCTGGTGTCCTTGGCTATGGACTGCAGCCTGTCGAGGAAGGCCTTCCCCTCCTCCTCGCTGACCTTGTACTTATCCTTCAGGTCCTTGACAAGCTCCTCACCCTTCTTCTGGGTGATGGACAGGGCGCCGATGCCGGTGAGAACGGCCTTTTCGAAAAGTTCGAGCATGATGTTCCTCCTCCAAGGTTGGTGTATTGCGGTGAATTGCCGGCCGGAGAGGGCATAAACGGCCGCAATGACTGCAGTTGTATCAACATTAACACCTTGTGGATGAAACGCAAGGGAGAGCTTAGCGGCGCAGGAGCCAGAGAATGAAGGAGATGAGGGCGGAGAGGAGGAGGCAGGTGGTTATGGGGAAGTGGAAGGAGAAGTTTTCCCGGCGGATGTTTACGTCGCCGGGGAGGCGGCCCAGCCAGTCGATCCTGCCGGAAAGGGTGAGGAGCAGTCCGACGGCGGCGATCGCCAGGCCGAGGAAGATGAGGGGCTTGCCCAGCTGCTGCATCCTATAGCCCTCTCGCCGCCGGGTGGTAGCGCTCCTTTTCGCTGTAGATGCAGCCACAGTACTGCTGGCGGTAGAGACCCATCTCCTTGGAGAGCCTGATCCCCTCCTGCCAGCCGGGGCGGAAGTCCTGGTGGTGGAACCTCACCCCGTGCTTCTCCGCCGCCCGCCGGGCCGCGGCGACTATATGGTCGTGGTTCTGGTAGCGGCTGTAGAGAAGGGTGGAGGAGAAGGCTTCAAAGCCCAGTTCAGCCGCCATGGCGGCCGTTGCCTCCAGGCGGGAGAAGTAGCAGTAGTGGCAGCGGCCTGCCGGCTCTTTTGCCACCGCTGAGAGGAACTCCTCCAGGGCGTATTCGTCCCGGTAGACCACCTCGGTGCCGGTGGCCGAGGCCATCTGCCGCACCCCCTCCAGGCGGCGCTGGTACTCCTGGTAGGGGTGGATGTTGTGGTTATAGAAGAAGCCGGTGACCTCTACCCCTTCGCTCTTCAACGTTCTCAGGGGGTAGAGGGCGCAGGGGCCGCAGCATATGTGGAGGAGGAGTCTCATGGGTCGATTATGGGGCAATAGAGGGCGCCGGGTCAAGGGGGAAGGCTGAGGTGCGTTCCCTCCTGGACATGCTACTTGCGCAGGTCGCTCCTCTTGTGGGTGATGGTCAGCAGCTTCTCCGAGGAGAATACCCCTCCCGGCCTTCTCAGCACCAGCCTGCAGGTCGTCCCCACCTCACCCCTGAGGCGCAGGACCTTCTCCGGCATGGTGGAGAGCTCCTCTACCCTGGTGTCGTCTATGGATAGTATCTCGTCCCTCGCCTCGATCTGTGTCCGGTTGGATCTGGTGAACTCCACGGCGGCATCCCCCTTGCGGTCGAGAAGAAGAGCCCGCTCCCCCGGCTGCAGGCGACCCCTGTGAAGTCACCTCCCGGGTGGCTGAAACCTTCCAGGGAGCCCTGGTCTCCTGGCCGCAGGCGGTGGATGGTCCTGCCGGCTGCCACGCTCAGGGTGGCGCCGTCGAAGCAGACATCGGTGATCCGTTCGGAGGCAACGAAGAGTCTCTTCCAGCCGGCAAAGCCACTTAGCAGCCTGAATACTGCGTGGCCGTTCACTTCCGGGTCATAGCCGAAGGCGAAGATGGCCTCCTTGCCGTCGGTCGCCAGCCTGCACCCGGTTGCCGGGAGGGGGATCAGCGGCTGGAACTGCACCTCCGGCACCCTGGCAGCAACCTCCCCTTTTCCCCTGGAACTGGCGCTGGATCTCGCCTGCTCCGGGAGATGTGACGGAGGTGACCGCTTTTCCCGGTGGTTTCGCTTGTCTCGCCGGGGGAGAGAACAGCCCCTGGAACACCCCTTCTACTATGGTGCCGGTCACCACCGACTTCATGCTCGGCGTGCTCGGGCGGGGCGGTTTATGTTTGACCTGCTCCTGCTGCGGGTTCTCCCGGTCAGTAGAGGGGGGCGGGTCTACACGAGATGGTGGGGGAGGGGTCGGGATCCTTCCTGCCGGGCCGGTCTCGATGCACCTGCCGCCGCCGTCGAAATCGACGCATACGGCGAAGCTGGCCGTAGGCAGCAGGCCAAGGGCAATAATGATCGCTGCTTTGCAGGGCCGTCTAGATGGCATTTTGCACCTCGCCATTTGCTTGGTACTCATTTCAGGGTAACACCCGACTCTCCCCTGGCGAAGAGATGAACCGACAGCCGGTCCCCCAGCACCGTTGCCTCGCCGAGAGAGAGGGAGCTGACGGAGCCGGCCAGCGTGACGTGGTCCCCCAGCTTCACGGCGGACAACGCCGAGGATGCTTTAAGCCTGGCCTTCTCCAACTGCTCTGCTACGGAAGCGTCGAGCTTCTCCTTGATGGTGCTCCGGATGGTGCTGTTGAAGAGCCAGCTTCCGGCGCTTACCAGCAAGCCGGCGTTCCTCGTGTCGAAATCGACATCCTCGAAACTGAGCGTATTCCTCTGCGGGTCATGGGCCGGCCTGGCGAGCAGGGTCAACTCGCCGTCGAAATCTCCGCTCGTGGTCATGACCACAACCAGGCGCCCCTCTTCCCCCTTCAGGCTGAGACCTCTGATGGTGATCTTCTTCTCTTCACCGAAGGTCTTGTTCAGCAGGAGGGGACTTAGTGCGGTCACGAGATCTGCAAAGAAGATGTCGCTGGCAAGCTGAACATGAAAATTCCTGTCGAAGGCAGCCACCTGCTGCAGGGGGGGGAGTCTCTTCGCCGGAGCCGCGGCCGGCTTCGGACCAACGGTTATTTCCGCGCCGGCAATGACGCCGATCGACAAGCGGAGCTGATTGTTTGTCGCCAGGAGCGGGCTCATGACGATCCTTTCCGGGGTCAGCTTCAGCCAGGCGCTGAACTCCTTGCTGACCAGTTTCGGCGAAAAGGCACTCTGCCAGAGCGGGTCGACCCTGGTCCTGAGCCGGACGGATTCGTTGACCTTGGCGTCTATGATCGGGGCGAGAAGCTTCTGCACCGGCTGGGTGATGTTGTCGACCATGCTTCTCGGTTTCAGGGAGACCGGCCCGAGCTTGAACGTGTCGGCCAGGTTATCCGACAACCCGGTATAGTAGAGTTCGGTCCTGATGCGCCAGTCAGGGGTGACATTCACCCTGGCCTTGAATCGGAGACCCGCCCGGAGGGGATAGCTCTCATACAGGGCATTGCTGAACGTCAGCTGCACGGGGAGCACGAGATGGACGAAATTGTCGGCCGCGGTAACTGCTATCGGGCCGGTGCGGAGCACGGTGACGGATGTGCCGAGCCCCCCCTGCCCCTTGTAGAGTTCCTTCGGGAGAGAGTGGTTGATGATGGTGGCCAGATCGGCCGTGGAAGCCTCGATGCTGATATTGATCGACGATTGCGGCACTGCGGCAAAAGCGGGCACGGCGCCAAACAGCAGAAATATCAATTGTATGAGAATCCGGGAAAAAATGGGATGCCCTCCTTGAACTGGTGTCCTGGAAGCCAGGGTAGGCTGGATTTTCGCCGATTTAAAGGGAAAAATAGCCAGCCTGA
>CALMOE010000197.1 GCA_937871715.1 uncultured Geobacter sp.
GCGCACCCTTCTCCTGGTGGGTGTCGCATTCGGGGGCATCGTAATAGTCTGGTCTTGCCATGGCGTATCCTCCAAAAAAACGGCGCCACGCTACCTCGTTGATAGCAGATGGCGCCGTTGCCAATAGAGCTATGCACTGCATCGATTCTGAGAACACAAAAGCATCTGCCGTGCCAACTCGGCAGGAGCCCCCTAACCCGACTGATATCAAGCGCTTTCATGAGTTGCACAGCAGGACTTGATCATCGCGCTGCCTCAATAATCGGCAGAAGCATTCAAAAAAGGGCACACAACCTTTTACCCTTATGGTATCTGCGTATATCTTTGCGACGAACCTTATTTTCATCCAACTTAATGGTATTGCCGCAAAATAAAATGGACACCACTCGTAAGGTGTCCATTTTATTTTCATTAACATCTAAGTTAAGCGTCAGGTAAAGGCTGCAACTCTTTTTTACCGCATCATCTCGAACTGCCGGTCTTCGCAGGTGTCATCAACAATCTCGATGAACTTGTTGATGACCTCACTTTTCCGTCAACTCCTTGTAAATCTCTTCCGAAGCATTGCGGACTTCCGGGGCGATGTTGAGTAAATAGTCCGGTGTCTCGGCTTGAACCGCCTTCAATGCTTCGATCAATGGTCGCCACGTATCACCGAGTTCAGCCTCTTCCAGCAAGGCTATGGACTCACTTGTATACCCCTGCGTAACGGCAAAAGAGAAGAACCCTAACGCCCCTTGCAGCAGTTCGTCCGCTTCCTCGCCGGCTCCTTTCAGTGCAGTGCTGACAAGCTCCGCTGTCTCATGCCAATCCCCGGCTTCAAGACGTAGCAGGGCCAAACTTAGCTTGGCAGCAGCTTGAGACGAGTCAAGCTGCAGTGACTTGCGATACGCTGCTTCCGATTCAGCATATTTGCCTGACAAGTTAAGTACATTTCCCAGGTTGTTCCATGCCGGGGCATTTTCAGGATCAAGCTCTATTGCCTTGCGGAAGGATTTTTCAGCCTTTTTTGCTTGCAACTTCGGATGGCTCTGAATTATCCCCTGCATATTCCAGAGATAGGATTCATTGGGAGCAAGCTTGATGGCATTCTTGATAGCTTTTTCCGCTTCAGTAAGTTTGCCTGATTTCCATAGTAGGTTTGCCAGATTGATATAGGGCGCCGGCTCATTCTTACTGATGGCGGCTGCATGACGATACGCCTCCTCGGCACCAACGAAATCATGTTCATGCTCAATCAGTACCGAGCCCAAACTGTTCCATGCGTGCCAATTGCCGGAATCTAATGCAACCGCTTTGCGGCATGCATTTTCTGCGTCGTTAATCCTGCCGACATTATCAAGTGCAATGCCGTAATTACCCCAGGCTGACGAGTCTTCCGGATCCAGCTGCAAGCATCTTTCAAAAGCCTTGACTGCATCATCGTGTTTCAACAACTTAGAGCCCGACAGAATACCTAACTTGAACCATGCTTCTGGATCATCTGGGTAGAGCTTGGTGATTTCCTTAAATGTCTTCACCGCAGCGTCGTGCAAGCCGCTCTCATCTTCGGTGTTGGCTAGCAGTAGCAAGGCCCACTTCGCAGTACAATTCGTTGCCGTCAAATGCTCCATGAAACGATCTAGATTTTCACTGCTTTGGTTTTCCTTAAGGAGTTCTCCAAGGGCAAAGGTAACCAATTCCGGTGCAGCTAAGACGTGTTGGGCGGAAATTGTTCCTTCAATGTCGGTTGCAGATTTCATTATCCCCTTGCCAATCGCATCATAGATTTGATCTGCAAGGAGCCCGTCACTTAGAAGATTTTGAAGTTTATGGTGTGTCTTTTTAAAAATTTCATACCCTTCTCTGATGTTCTCAACTGATAGATTGCTGAATATTTCAGCAAACAATGTTTTCGTCTCTAGATCTACCCATGGCGCCCCGCACAGCAACGCAGAATACTCCTGCTTATCTACTTCTCCCCAATCCACATCCGCATTCAGAATCTTCTTCCTTATCTGTTCCATGGTTAATGTCTGGTGGTCGATCTCGTCCGGATCAATAGCGCTATCACTCAGCATCTCTTTGAACTTGTCCTGAATATCCAACGCAACCTTTGACGCCGAATGCTCCAGCGCCCTCCTCCAGCCACGATCATCCAGAGCCCCGGCCAGGGCAAAACCGTATTCCGCATGCTTCAACAGTGTTACAGCATCACTCCCGGAGGCCCTACCCAGGTAATGCCTTGCCAACTTGCACAGATCCTCCTGGCTATAAAAGCTCTTCAGAAATTTCGACAGCCAGATCAGCTTGCGCCGCATGCGGCGGCTGGCACGCATCAGGTACCAGATATTGAAAAACCGCTCGGCAATCTGGAAACCGGTTTTCTTCTTCGGGAACAGCCTCACCTTCTCGACTATTCCCTGCTCAGAAAGCCGATTCAGGTGCGACGAGACGATATTCACATCCAGACGTGCCCGCTCCGCGACTGCCGCGGCAGTCGCCGGGTCCCAGTGGAGCGCTAGGGCATCAACCACTTGCTGCGCCTGATTGGACAACTCCTCGAACCGGGCCTTATATAGGGGAGTACACTGATCGAGCAGACGCTCCAGATCGGTGCGAACGTCGCCATCCATCCCCTGGGCGAGAACCGAGAAAAGCAGCACCGATGTTCGCGGATTGCCGCCTGTGAGGTCGTAGAGCACGCGGATGCGTGCAGGGTCGTCATCAAGCAGGCGCGCTACCTGCGGGGTATTCATCTCCTGGGACAGTGTCCGCAGGACTTCATGCATTTCGGTCAACTGCAATTTATTGAGATTATTGATTTTAAAGAAGTCGTAGAATGCGCCTTGATACTCATAGGTAGGCTCCAAGGGGCGGGAAGTGGCACCAATAAGAAGGGGCGACCCTTCCTTCGACAGCATCTCCCGGATAGACCAATGGTCTTTGGCCAGCCGGTCGAAGATAAGGTCGATGTTGTCAATGAGCAGCAACAGCCGTTTCCCCACCTTCTGGGATTGCTCCATCAGCGCACTCAAGGCCTTCCGCGCCCGTTCATTTTCGTCGTTTTCCGGAAGGGTGTCGATTATTTCATCCAGAAAGCCGGCTGCTTCACGGTTACCTTGCCTTTCCAGAGAATCGCTCAAGGCGTCCAGACAATTCAGCCAGAGGTCGGAAAGCCGTGCAACATTGTATTGCTCCTCCGGAAAGGTCAGAGGAAGCCAGTTGGCGCTCAACCTTGCGTCATCCTCAACAGCATAGGCGATTCTCTTTAGCAGTGTTGTTTTTCCCATTCCCCGCGAGCCAACCAATAACCTATGCTGGGGGATACCATTCATTTTCTCTCTCAGCAGATCATCAAGGATCTGTTGCAACAGGTTGCGTCGTGCCACGAAAAGGCGGATCAGTTCCTGTTTGCTGAGGATTCCGGGGTTATAGACCGCTACCCCATGCAACTGCTCATGAACGAGATGACGTGTCATGCCCTGACTCTCCTGTACCAGTAGTCTCGCAACAATCCGAAGCGGAAGCAGAAACGAGCATTACTTTCGACAAGGTAGCCGTCATTGACAAGAACATCGAGTAGATAGCGGAGCCGTTCACTACATTGGTCAGGATCGGCAATCATGCCATGAAGTGCCTGGTATAGTGTCTGGCGTGTTGCACCTGTTTCATCCGGACAGGCAGCGTTTAGTAGCAAGGTAGCGTGACGGTCGTCAGGGGTCCCCAGTTCTTCAGTAAGTCGCTGCCTCCAATAGTCAAAGTAATTACGATGCGCCGGTGAAAGTAGTTCATCGAAAATCTGTGGGATCAACTCGATTGCCGGTTCCCATTTTCCGGATACATCTGGAGAATTGTCGCGGAGAAGCGAAAAGGATATTTGTAGGTAGTAGGGGAGGAGCCAGCCGACCCGCGTGATAATTTCGTCTCTTGCTGCCGGTGTAAGAATAATGTCGTAACTTTCGGCAAGTGACTCCAGAAGACGTTCGGCACTTTCCCTGGGAAACGGCCCGAGATGCATGGTTTGCAGGTCGTTGATGGTATCGCCCATGTTGAGCCGAGCCGTGACCGTGTCGAGACCGATGGACCCAGCAAGTATCCAGCGGATTTTCGGATGTTCCTGACGGAGTACGCGCATCCAGCTAAGAAAAGCTCTGACTCGCTTCTGCCCATCTTCCAGTTTCAGTAGCTTAAGAACAAAAAGAGGCACTTCGTCAATTTCTATCAACCAGGGCTCCTTGAGCTCGTTCAGAGAATGTGCAAGGTTTTTTCCCAGTTGAGTCCAGTCATCGTTAGCTAGCTCACCAAATTCCACACCGACTCCGCTCACGGAAATCTTCTTGGTCTTCTTGATCAGCTTGCCGACCGGGCTCTTCATTATCCTGTCCAGTATTGGTTCACATCCATCAACTTCGCAGAACTTATCGTAAAATTTTCGAACAAAGCCAGTCTCATCCCCTATGTCCTCAACGCTGAAAAAGAGGCTTTTATAGCCATGAGCATGTGCGTCCTTTTTGAGCTTGAGCATGAGTGATGTCTTGCCTACGCGTCGAGGTGCCAGGAGAAGCACGCTATTGGTTTCCAGCTTGCCCCACATTTGGCGTTGCTCTTTTTCTCTATCAAAGAAATCCTCATCGACAACGGGTGGTCCGGCAGTATTTTTCATCTGCGCCTCCGATAAAACATTTTTGTTTTACGACAAAAGTGTTTTATCGAAACATCGCTATATTGTCAAGGAGGAAAAACAAAAGGCGCTCCCTATGCTGGGAACGCCTTTTGTTTCATTCACTTAGAATGTTGATTTGTTCCTGACAAGCTCCCTTACCGCATCATCTCGAACTGCCTGTCTTCGCAGGTATCATCGACAATCTCGATGAACTTGTTGCAGATCTCGGTGACCATATTGATGACCC
>CALMOE010000198.1 GCA_937871715.1 uncultured Geobacter sp.
CCCCGGCGGCAGCCCCCCCCACCCCACCCCCTGCGCCAGCCAGCGAAAGGGTCGCCGCCTCACCGTCGGCGCGCAAGCTGGCAGCTGAGCTGGGCGTGGACCTTGCGGTCATCAGGGGGAGCGGCCCCCACGGCGCCATCCAGCGCAGCGACGTGGAGCAGGCTGCCACAATGGCCCGGCAGGAGAGACAGGCTGAACCGCCACCCACCCAACAGACGACACTGAGGGACGGTATGCGCCAGGCGATAGCTGCGGCCATGAGCCGCTCCAACCGGGAGATACCCCACTACTACCTGGGAATGGAGATCGACATGAGCCGTCCCCTCAGCTGGCTGGAGGATACAAACAGGCAGCGCCCAATCCGGGAGAGGATACTTCCAGCAGCCCTCCTCCTCAAGGGGGTCGCCAGGGCGCTCGTATCCGTTCCGGAACTGAACGGATACTGGCAGGATGACCGCCTGCAGCTCAGCGCTGACATCAATATCGGCTTTGCCATTGCCCTGCGGGGCGGGGGACTGATTACCCCGGCCATCCACCATGTGGACCGCCTCACCCTGCGGGAGCTGATGGCAGCCATGGGGGAGCTGATAGAGCGGACCCGCGCCGGGCGACTGCGCAGCTCGGAGATGACCAACGCCACCATAACCGTCACCAACCTGGGGGATCTGGGGGTGGAGACGGTCTATGGAGTCATCTACCCCCCACAGGTGGCGCTGGTGGCCTTCGGCAGGATCATGGAGCGCCCCTGGGCCGAGAGCGGCATGCTCGGCGTGCGCCGCACCGTAACCGCCACCCTGGCCGCGGACCACCGGGCAACCGACGGTCACCGTGGCTCACAGCTCCTTGAGACTCTCAACCGCGCCCTGCAGGAGCCGGAAAAGCTATGACCAGAGACCAGCTAAGAGAAATCATCTTCCGCATCCTCAAGGAGATCGCCCCGGAGTGCGACCCAAGGGAACTCACCCCTGACGAGAACATCCGCGAGGCCCTGGATATCGACTCCTACGGCTTTTTGCAGATGCTGATCAGCATCGGCGAGGAGACCGGGGTGGAGATTCCCGAGGCCGACTACTCCCGGGTCTTCACCCTCGGGGGGCTGCTCGACTATCTCTCTTTCCGCCTCTTTTGACATGGTGCGAGTGATCGACTGCGGCAAAATGGATTTCCTCGACGCACTCAGGCTCCAGGAGAGTCTGGTTGCTGCCATAGCCTCAGGCAAGAGCGAGGAGTCCCTGCTCCTACTGGAACACCCCTCAGTCTACACCATAGGTAGGGGGGGGAGCGAAGCCAACCTCCTGACTGCCGGGACCCCACTGATCCGCACCAACCGGGGTGGGGAGATAACATGGCACGGTCCGGGACAGCTGGTCGGCTACCCCCTGCTGGAGCTGGGGAAGAGGGGGAAGGACCTACATCTCTACCTGCGCTTCCTGGAGGAGCTGCTGATCAGGTGTGCCGAAGAGTTCTCTGTTGCCGCATGGCGCATGCCGGGCAGAACCGGAGTTTGGGCTAGCTGCGGCAAACTGGCATCGATCGGCGTCGGTGTCAGGCGCTGGGTGACCATGCACGGCTTCGCTATCAATGCCTCTCCCGACCTGTCCCATTTTTCCGCCATCAACCCATGCGGCATACACGGCTGTTCAGTCAGCTCCCTTGAGAAGGAGAGTTGTCGCCCCACGGATATCGCCAAAGTAAAGACCAAGCTGACCAGACTATTCCTGGATACGCTCCCCCAATACCTACCGGTTATTTAGACTGCAAGCGGTTGCCCCGAACAGGTTATTAGCTATACTTAAC
>CALMOE010000199.1 GCA_937871715.1 uncultured Geobacter sp.
TCACCAGGGGGAAACCTTCCCCCCAGGTAAGCAGCCTGACATCAATTCTCAGGGACATCGCCCTGCTGCAGTAGCGTGTCGTGTGCCCCAGACGAAAGCGTCGCCAAGGTATCCTGGCGGCGCTTTTTTTTTGCGGCTACTTTCCTCCCGGGTGTGGGGGGGGTATGTTGAGGAGGAGCCCCTGGCCCCCACCGCCGGAGAAGACGTCGGGCATCTTGCCGTTCCACTTGGCCACCTGCTCCCGCATGATCTTCAGCTTCTCCCACTCCAGCAGGCGCGGTTCGAGGGATGATGCCAGGGCCCGGTTGGCCGCCGCCTCCCCCTCGGCGATGGCGATCTTCTTTTTTGCCTCCGCCTGGGCGGCCCGCACCTCGTTCTCCACCTGGATCGACTTCTGGATCGCCTGGGTCTTGGCGTTGACCGCGTCCAGGAGCGCCTGGGGAGGGCGGAGGGAGCCGATCAGGCCGAACTGCTGGATGTTCACCCCGAACTGGCGCACCGTCTCGTTGAGGGCCTTGCCGCTCCTCTGCAGGAACTCCTCCTTCTTGACCCCGTTGATCTCGTCGAAGGAGTACTCCGACCCCAGGTTGGCGACGATGTTGCGGGTGGTGTCCCGTAAAAACCCGTGGGTGAAGGAGTCGATGTTGTCGGCGCGGAACTTGGTGTAGAACTCCGGCACCCTGGCCGAGTCCAGCTGGTAGCTCACCGCCACATCCATGTTCACCGGCACCGAGTCCTTGGTGTTGAAGGTCAGCTCCTCGTTTACCGGCTTCCCCTCGGCCTTGTCATGGGTCCAGGCTACCCGCTGGATAAAGGTTGGGTAGATGACCACCGCCGTCTGGATCGGGTTGTAGAAGATGAAGCCGGTGACGATATCCTCCCTGGTCACCCCCCTGTTCACCAGGCGGTTGATCTTGATCCCCGTGTACCCAGGGTCGATCACCTTCCAGGTGAAGAGCACCCCCCGCACGAAGGGCATGAGGACGAGGAGAGCGAACAGGGCGATGATGAGTTTGCCCTTGCCGCGGAAGATGCCGGCGAGCTTCCCCGCCGGGCTGGGGATGTTGATGTCGAAGCTGCTCATGGATGATCCTTTCTACTGAGTGGATTGGTGTGCCGTGCGTTGCCCCGGAGGGGAATCAGCAGGGTGAGACATTGTGTCAAAGCGGCATCCCCAATGGTTGGAGTGCTACCGCTTCAGTTCGATAACTTGCGTGGTGTGCCGGAGCCCCCTTCTGATTCCCGAGCGGAACCGCTTCCCACTATCTGCCGGATGCGCTCCTCGGTGTCCGGATGGGTGGAGAGGTAGTTGCGCGCCCTGCTCTTCCGCTCGAAGGGATCGGCGCGGCGCACGTTCTGCTGAGCCTGCATCCGCCCGAGAAACTCTGCGTAGCGCAGCGGCGGTACGCCGGCTGACTTCATCCAGGCGATGGCCGCGGCATCGGCTTCCCGTTCGAATTCCCTGGAGTACGAGGTTTCCGCCAGCAGCGTGGGAAGGGTGGCCGCCAGGGAGCTGATGGATACCAGATCTCCGCTCAGGGTAGCCATGATCAGGCCGACTGCCGAGCTCTGCAGGGCGTGGCGCAGAGGGTGGCGCTGCCGGGAGTGGCCTGCCTCGTGGGCCAGTACTGCGGCCAGCTCGTCGTCGCTCCTGGCCAGTTCGACGAGTTCGTCGGTAATGACGATGATCCCCGAGGGGAGCGCGAAGGCATTGGCGCCGACAGCGGGACAGGAGCGGCTCTCCAGGCGGTAACCGGCGGCATCCGCCGATGGTCCGGCCACGCGGCGCAGCAGGGCCGCCAGCTCGTCGCGGCGCTTTTGGTCAAGCTTCGAGGGAGCCATCAGGAGACGATCCATGGCGGCAAGGGTCTCCCTGCCGATGGTCAGCTCTGTGGCGGGGGGGAGGGCAAGGGCCGTCCGCTTGGCAAGAAACGGGATGCCGTAGCGCACTAACAGAAGGACCACCAGGGCGGTCAGGAGCAGCGTCGCCATGGAAAGGGCCAGGCTCTTCTCCCAGCGATGCACCGCTTTCGTTAAGTTTGAGCCGCCGCCGGCTCGCTCCAGCTCCGCCAGGAGCTCAGCGTCCTCCACCACGCAGAGCCCGCCGCCGGGGAGCCGGATCGTGCGGCGGACCGACCCCACCCCGGGGGGGACGATGATCTCCCCTGCGCTGCAGGAGATATCCACCCCGGCGGCGCGGATGGTCAGGTGGAAGCCATCGAAACAGAGGGTCGCCTCGCGCCGGGCCGAAACCTTGCCGTCGAAATAGGCGACCGGGAACTCTCTGGTCACAGGGCGATCTCCACTGGCATGTCGAACAGGTCGCTGATCTCCTCTCCGGCGGCGCCGCCCCCGGGACCGTCACCCCACGCGTGCAGGTCGTCCAGTCCCCCGGTTGAGAGGAGCT
Organism: uncultured Geobacter sp.; assembly: GCA_937871715.1. Taxonomy (GTDB): domain Bacteria; phylum Desulfobacterota; class Desulfuromonadia; order Geobacterales; family DSM-12255; genus CALMBF01. The sequence goes on from CALMOE010000199.1 coordinate 2,408, forward strand.
GCAGATGTGCGAAGCGGTACCGGGCCAGGCGGACCGTGGCCCACGGCATCAGTAGCCCGAGGCTGAAAATTATGGCCAGTGCGTTGGTCACGAAGAGGAGGGCCATGTCTCCGGTGCGCAGGGTACTGCGAAAGCGGTGTCCTCCCAGGCGGGTGCTGTTCCAGACCAGGTTGGCCATTTCGGTCTGGGCATAGACAACGAGCAGAAAATAGACCAGGGGGAAGGCAAGGATGGGCACCAGGGCCAGCCCCTTCAGCGCACCGCCCCCCTTAGGGGCGGCGAACGCCGCAGCCCCCTGCACTCCGACCAGCAGGAAGATCAGGCCGAATATGACCGCAAAGCAGAGGGCGACCCTGGCGGCGACCAGATAGAACTCCTTGGCCGATGCGGAAAAGGTGAACGGCGTCGCACCGTAAGTGCTGTTCTCCACGAGGAATTTCTTCTGGCGAAAGATCATGTAGGGGATTACCAGCCCGAAACTGAGAATCGACAGGATCCCTAGCCAGGCGAATACCTCGTAGGCCTGGCGATAGTTGCGCCTGAAACCGAAGCGGATATTGCGGTAGGATGAGTTGGCCGAGTTGAATACACGCGAACGGACCACTAGCCACGGGAAGACGATGAAAACGATCAGGCCGATTGCCATGCTCAAGGCCGGGCTCACCTTGGTGCTGATGCCGTACAGGACAAAGGCCGCCGCCGCGATCAGCCACCCCTTGAAGAGCACCATCGGGTCGGCCAGGTAGTCGAACGGCTCGCCGTTCAGGATCGTGCTGCCGTAAAAGAAACGCCGCCTGCGCACCTTGGCCCAGGCGGTGTAGAAACCGACGGTAACAATCTTGAGCATCGTGTTGACGATCCATATGCCGAAATAGTCGCGGGCGGTGCCGTTGAACGAAAAACGCAGCGTCTCGGTCTGGGCCGGGTCACTCCCGCCGGAATGGGATAATGGAGCCCCTTCGCCTCGCAGCGGAAAGGCTTGCCTGCACCTGGGGCAGGTCGCCTGCCGTGCGCCGGAGGGGATGGCCTCTTTGGGGATATCCCTGGATAAGGAGCAGTGGGGGCACGTCAGCTTAACGAACTCGGGCATGCAGAGCTCCTCTAACCGTTCCGGGCAATTTTGCCCCATCATGAAAAGCTGAACTGCTCTTCATAGCGGGAACCTCCGAAGGCAAGCAGCGGGAAGAAGAACATCGGCAGGAGGACCAGGCCGACACCGAACAGCGCCCCGCGGCCGAATTTCTCGGCCAGTTCCAGCATGGCCAGAAGGTAGGCAATCGCCCCCACAACCGGGATTAAGGTCAGGAACGCCCACCAGCCGGGCTTCCCCGCTATCTGCATAAGGACGTACATGTTGTAGATCGGTATCAGGCAGATCCACCCGGAGCTCCCCCCCTTTTCGAAGACGACCCAGAGGGAGACAATGATCAGCAGGGAGCAGACCAGTATGATCATTATCAGCTTCATCCCGATCACCTCGGAACGGGCGCTATCCTCCGGCTGGATCGTGCTTTTCTGCAGCAGGACAGCCTTTTTCATCAGCTCGGGATCGTTTTTCTGCAGCGCCTCGGTCATCATCGCCGCCGCTTCCTTCCGTTTCCGCTCCAGTTCCGCCTTGTCGAGTGGCGCGGCAGGTTCCGCCGGAGCCCCAGTCGCCTCTTCGGTGGGCGCAGTCTTCCGGGCGACGGCAACAGGCGCAGGGGGGGGCGTTACCACTTCCGCCGGAGCCGCAGGCGTTCTTGCCGCCTGTGTCTGAGGGGCGGCTGGCGCCGGTTTAGCCGCCGCAGCCAGAGCGGCGCTCTGGGTTTTAGTTTGTGCCGCCTGGGTTGGCGGAACCGTTTTCGCCGCCGGTGCCGGGGAAGGAGCAGTCTTTGCCCCCTTCGGCGCAGTTATCGCCGCCGCCGGGGCAGCCCCGGCCACCGGCTTTTTCCCAGCAGGTCGCTTCTTCCCGGCGCCGGCGAAGGTTTTTTTCATGTTGATCTCATTGGCTGCGAACTCGACCACCGTGTCCCGGTTGATAATGACGACAACATCGTTCCCCCGCCGCAAGAAGGATTTGCACTCGATGATGCCGCCGTCCTGCAGGTAAACCTGCTTGGCGAGGCAGACCCCGGCCAGAGAGAGCCAGATACATAGCGCCAGAGCGATACTGCCAAATAATTTCCCCATTTTCCCCTCCGTGTCCGAATTACATTGTGATTGCAAAAAACGACAGTTTTCTGATGAACGTCAATGGGGCGCAGCGGGTTCGCCGCTGTTGCCGATAGTTGGCAATTTTGCGGACTTTCATGTTACGCCCATGATTGCAATTCGATCATGTTGCCCTCAGGGTCTGTCATATAGCACCAAGTAACTTTTGAGCCGACCTTGGTCGTTAACGTAATTATTTCTCCTACAGCCCGACCTCCATTAGCGATGACTTCTTTACTTGCGGCCTTTACATCGTCCACCTCAAAGGCCAGATGTCCGATCCCCGTACGGTTAACTGCCAGTTGAGGCCGTGGCTCAAGGATGTCGTAACTGTAAATCTCGATTGTCGGCCCGTCTTCTCCGCACCCCGGCAAACGCAGGTGCGCACCACGCAGATGAGCGTTAATCAGACAGGTTCCGGCGTCGAGCGCTTCTCCGGAATAATCCCGCTCAGGCGGGACAAAGACACAACCAAATACCCGAGAGTAAAAATCAGCCAGTTCTTGCCAATTTTCAGCAATGATGTTTGTATGTACGAACCTAGCCTTCATGCATCTTACTCCCGGTAATAGGGGCACTCCTGCTGCCCCCTTGGTAATGGTATATGAAACTATTCCGTATTTGTTATCCTGTCCCCGGAACACCATACAATTGCATGGTGATTGCAAAAAACGGTTTTTTGATGAACGTCTATGAGTGTGACCGGCACGGCATGTTTTTCGCCGCGACTGAGTCAACACGAGAGCTGGAAATCTTAGTCAGACTTGATTCCACATGTGTCTTTTACCAGAATCTTTTTCGTGCATTCTGAAATATTGTGGGGACGTTTCCTTGCTATATGATAGCACTGGCGGATAAAGCCTAATCTGCATGAAAACGCCGTTACGTGCACGGTTGCGGAATCATCATTAATCTCGACATCCGGGGCAGGAGAAATCTGTCTCGCGGCTGCAGCTTGTTCTTCAGTTATGGGATACCGGCTTCCGGTTCGCTGTTGAATTATTTTCTCAATATCATCGGCCGTAGCGATAAAAGGTGCGGGAGAATAAAGGTAAGGTTCAGAAAGGTGAAATTTACCTGCGAGCTCCTTGAAGAGGATTACCTCAATAAAGCTCTCCTTGGTCCCATCTAATTCCAGTTCATCAGGAAGAGCCTTTTCTCGATTTATCGCCTCATTATAACCGCCAATATCCTTTAAATATTCATCATAATCAGTGAAGCCGGGAACGGATTTTTTCTTTAGATACAATACCTGTGCATCTGCCTGTAGATGCACAGTGCCTGTTTCGCTGCTTGTCCGATGCATA
>CALMOE010000200.1 GCA_937871715.1 uncultured Geobacter sp.
ACTGAATTAGATTCGAGGCCGCCGCATGCAAGTCCTTAACCGGACACTACTGACTACAACTCACCAATTTTCATAAATCTTGCTAGAGCTTGTCGGTACAATTCAATATCCATTTCTTGAGTGCCAGTAACTCTAGGTAAAGATCTGCCCCTGACTTACTTCGCAATTCATCAAGTCTATCCTCAAGCGAGCCACTTCTGCCATTACCTTTATTAGCAATCTGGCAAGACAAATACATAACAGCAGTAAAGCCAGCATTATTGCATAGATGATAATTGACGATAATGGACCTCCGTGTTACTTTTTTTCCATCTTCCTCAACCTACAATGCGAAACAAGATTAAGTAAGCCTTTGTGCAATACCCTTAACGGCCGAGTGACACGCCAGCTCATCGAATTTTCGATGGAATCAAGACGTGCAACATTTTCCCTTAACGTAGCAAGCACATTTTCATATTCTTGCAAATCAACGGCATGGTTATGTTCTTTACCCAAGAGCACCTTATCTACCGCAACCAGCAATGACTCGCTCTTCTGTACCCGTTTACCCAAGACATCAAGATTGTCCCGTGCCTCAAGCAGTTCCCGCAAGAACGCAACCAGACGATCACGCCCCTCATTGACACCACCATGCTTCATGACCACAAGGGAAGCATCGACTAGGGATTGTGGAGCGAGAGCAGTTGTTTTGGCCGACGAGTGAACCAAGCTAACCGAGAGGTTTTGATCAATCGTAGCGTAGCGGTGCTTTTTGGCGATGCGAAACCAAAGGTCCAGATCCATGGCAAGATGAAGAGATTCATCCAACGGTCCACACAACTTCCAAGCCTGTCGCGTGAAAAAACAGGAAGGTTGCATGAAAAACCGGTCCACCGCTCCGTAGAGGCTCTGCACTGACACCGGAAAAGGTTCAATAGTCTGAGTTAAATTGTATTCTTCAGAGTACATGTCACCCGCCCCCACAACCGCCCCTGCATCCGGGTTGGCGGCAAACGCATCGGCCACCCCCTGTAGCGCCCCCGGATGATACCAATCATCCGAATTCAGCCAACCGTAGATTTCACCAGTTGCGCGCTCAAACCCTTTGTTGATGGCGTGGCTCTGCCCCCGGTCCGGCTCGCTCACCCAGTAGGCCAAGCGGTCGGCATACTTCCGGATGATGTCAACCGATTCGTCCGTGCTGCCGCCGTCGATGATGATGTACTCCAGGTTCGGGTACCCCTGCTCCAAGACGGAGAGGATGGTCTTCTCCAGGTATTTCCCCTGGTTGAATGACGGAGTGACGATGGAGATTTTGGGGGAACTGGCCTCTGACATTTCAATATTGCTCCGCTGTCATTTGCGATTCAAGCAATAAAGTTATCGCCTCAAGGAGTTCACGTGCCTCCGCAATGGTCTGGCGCGCGTTCGCCTCGCTGACAACGTGAATGACACCATAATCCCCTGCATTTCTCAGATCAAACGCGTTGAGAATATTGCGATGATAATGGCTGTCAAGCAAACCTGTTTTTACAAACTCTTTGCCAAAAGCGGCAATGACCGCTGAATGCTTGGAAAACGACAGTCCCCGACTAAGAAGCAGTGCCTCAACAGCATAGAACATTGCATAGTAGGCTCGGCTTGCCGCAAAATCAATGTAACCGTCCTTCAGAAGTAGCTCTGAGGCACTGATGCTCTGGCATGACTTCTCCAGAAGCGACTTAACCTCTTTCATCATAGTCGAACTCCTTCACGATGCACATTGAGGATCAACGGAGTTTTTTGGGACTCGTAACAGGCTGTATCCATAGGAACCACGGAGAGTACGGTGTCATACTTCAAAGACAAGTCACAAATCATCGGGAAAAAACGTTCGCGCTCTGCAAGAGGATCTTTTAAATCATCAAGTAATAACAAGAGATCAATATCAGACCCTTTGCTGAAATCCCCTCTGGCATAGGAACCAAAGAGAACCAGTTCATGCTGTCGTTGCATGTATAATGCATCGAATCTATTTTTTGCCTCAGCTAGGAGTTTATGAATTTTAGCTGGAATTTTTTTACCCATCGGATCTCCTCCCGAACCTTGACAGCTCACCACCACGACAGGCTAGCTCAGCCGCGGTAGGCGCACTTCTTGATGATCTCCACAGACGCATCCGTGCTGAGGATGGTTCAGGGATCCAGTTCCCCGAGCCCTGCTTTTCTATTGCCTTTGCCCCGCACCCCGCACCCCGCACCTCGCGCATCACCCCTCCATCCTCCTAACGATCCGCTCCACGCTCTCCTCGACGGAAACAAGCGACGTGTCGATGACCATCTCCGCCTGCAGCGGCGCCTCATATGGGGAGTTGATGCCGGTGAAGTTGGGGATTTGGCCGGCCCTGGCCTTCTTGTACAGACCCTTCGGGTCCCGCTGCTCGCAGACCTCCAGGGGGGTATCGACGAAGATCT
>CALMOE010000201.1 GCA_937871715.1 uncultured Geobacter sp.
TCATCGACAATCTCGATGAACTTGTTGCAGATCTCGGTGACCATATTGATGACCCCCTGATAGCCGATGATCGGCGAGCGGTGCAGGTTGACCCGGTCGAACACCGGGAAGCCGAAGCGGAACAGGGGGATCCTGGCATCACGGGCGATGAACTTGCCGTGGGTGTCTCCGATAATGGCATCAACCGGGTCGGTCATGAGGAGGCTGCGCAGGTGCCACAGGTCCTTGCCCATATAAACCTTGCACCCTTTGCCGTACATTGAGGAATCCAGCAGCGACTGGATCTCCTTTTCCACCTTCTTGCTCCCCTTGCTGCAGAGAATGTGGTTGGGGACTGCCCCCATCTCCAGGAGGAAGGAGACGTAGCCGATGAGCTGGTCCGGATCGCCGTAGAGGGCGAACTTCTTGCCGTGCATGTACTGGTGGGAATCGGTCATGGCGTCTACCGCACGGCCACGTTCCGCTTTGATCGACTCGGGAACCGGTTTGCCCGAGAGATCCGCGATCTTCTTGATGAACTCGTCGGTTTTGGCAATACCCAGCGGCATGGGGATGGCAACATGCTTGCCGGCATAGTTGTCCTTCAGCCAGGAGAAGGTCTTGGCAGCCGAGAAGGGGCCAAGGCTCAGGGTAGCCTTGCCGTTGATGGAATCACCGGCATCGGCCAGCGGGGTGCCGCCCGGATACGTGCGATAGGTCCCGTCCAGGGGGGAATCAAACACTTCGGAGATGTCGCCGAGAATCGTGAGAGGTGCACCGAATTCGGCAAAAATGCGTTTGTACTCCCTGAAGTTGCCGGTATTGGCATCAAAACCAGGGACAAGGTTGATCTTGCCGGTGCAGCGCCCCTCCATCCGCTTGCCGTCGGTCAGGGTCTGGAGAATGGAGAGGAGCATGGCGTCGTAGCCGTGGACATGGGAGCCGTTGAAGCTGGGGGTGTTGGCGTAGGGGACCGGCATCTCCGCCGGGACTATCCCCTTGCCACGGGCATTCTTGATGAAGGCGGTCAAGTCGTCGCCGATAATCTCCGGCATGCAGGAGGTGAAGACCGGTATCATCTTCGGCTTATAGAGGGCGATGGCATTCTCCAACCCCTCGTGGAGGTTGTTCTGGCCGCCGAACACCGCGCCATCCTCGGTCATGGCGTCGGATACCGCCGGCGCCGGCTCGCGGAAGTGACGATTGAGGGTGGAGCGGTAGTAGGAGGCGCAACCCTGGGAGCCGTGGACGAAGGGGAGCGACCCCTCGAAGGCGTGGGCCACCAGCTCGGCCCCCAGCGGCTGGCAGGCGTGGGGGGGCATGACCACCAGCGCCTCCCGCTTGAAGTTCAGCTCCTTGTACTCTTCCGTATTGATCCAGGCCGCCACCCGCTCGATCTCTTCTACTGGGGTTTCGGTGACCGGTTTGACTGCAAGGCCTAAGTTGTTAGCCATGATAGTTCTCCTCTCCGGGACTCATCCGTCCACGGTAGATTATTAACCCCTCCCAGCCTCCCCTTGTCAGGGGAGGAGTGGGACAGTGGGGATTGATACTTCCCCCCGGATAAGGGGGAACGAGGGGGGTTAGAACGGCGACTTCACCAGTTCCCAGGTCGGGCTATTGATCGCCATGTCGATATCCCTGGCAAAGATCGGGAACCCCTTGTAGCCGTGATACGGGCCGGAGTAGTCCCAGCTGTGCATCTGGCGGAAGGGTAGCCCCATCTTCTGGAACAGGTACTTCTCCTTGATCCCGGAGGCAACCAGGTCCGGTTTCATGGTATGGGCGAAGTGCTCCAGCTCGATCTCCGAGGCGTCGTCAAAGACCACCGTGGCGTCCGGCATCTCCGGTGTGGTCCGGTCGTAGTCGTCGGTGTGGGCAAACTCGTAGCCGCTACCCACGCAGACCATCCCCAGGTCCTCGTAGGCGCCGATGGTGTGGCGCGGACGCAGGCCGCCGACGTAGATCATGACCTTCTTGCCATCCAGGCGGGGCCTGACCTCGTCGATGATCGCCTGGCAGACCGGGTCGTACTTGGCGATGACCGCCTCCACCTTCTCCTTGATGGAGTCGTCGAACAGCTCGGCCAGCTTGCGCAGGGACTCCTTGATCTTGGTCGGGCCGAAGAAGTTCAGCTCGATCCAGGGGATGCCGTACTTCTCTTCCATGACCTTGCACATGTAGTTCATGGAGCGGTAGCAGTGGATGACGTTCAGCCTTACCTGGTGGGTGGCGGCGATCTTCTCCATTTCGCCGTCGCCGGTCCAGACCGCCTTGACGTTGAACCCGCACTCTTCAAGGAGCGGCTTGGTGGACCAGGCATCGCCGCCGATGTTGTACTCGCCGATCAAGGCGATGTCGTAGGGGCCGATCGGCTCGGCAAACTCCCGGGTCTCGATGATGTAGTCCCGGATGGTGTCGTTGGAGATGTGGTGACCCAGGGACTGGGAGACCCCGCGGAAACCCTCGCAGTTGCAGGGGATGATCGGGATATCCAGCTCCTTGGCAGAGGTCTTGGCCACGGCGTTGATGTCGTCGCCGATGAGACCGACCGGGCACTCGGAGAGGACCGAGATCCCCTTGGCCAGGGGGAAGAGCTCCTTCGCCTCGGAGAGGAGGGTCTTCAGCTTCTTGTCGCCGCCGTAGACGATGTCCTTCTCCTGGAAGTCGGAGGTGAACTGCATGCCGAACTGGTCAACACCAAGTTTGCCGGTCATGAGGTTGCGGCGGGTGCCCCAGGAGTACCAGCCGCAGCCGACCGGACCGTGGGAGACGTGGACCATGTCGCGGATCGGGCCCCAGACGACCCCCTTGGCGCCGGCGTAGGCGCAGCCCCTGGCGGACATGACTCCGGGGACGGTCTTCTTGTTGGACTTGACGCAGGCCTTGCCCGACTCCTGGTCGTTGGGTGCCAGGTGGGGGGCCCGCTTCTTTCTCCCCTTCTCGGGGTAGAGATCCAGGACCTGGTCGATGGCGGCCTGGGTGGATTCCTTGGTGATTCCATCTATTTTCTTTATCTCGATTGACATAAGATTAACTCCTGTATGGTTACCCCTCTCCCCGCCCCTCTCCCACAACGGGGAGAGGGAGCCAAACTTTCATCCCCCCTCCCTTGATGGGAGGGGGTGAGGGGGAGGGTGAATTACGCCACGCCTTCCGCCTTGCCGACGATCGCCTCGTCCTCGGCCTCCATAATGCCGAACTCCATGAGCAGGTCTTCCAGCTCTTCCATTTCCAACGGGGTCGGAACCACCAGCATCTTGTTCTCGGAGATCTTCTTGGCCAGGGTCCGGTACTCCTCGGCCTGCTTGTGCTCGGGGGAGTACTCGATGACCGTCATGCGGCGCAGCTCGGCGCGCTGTACCTGGTTGTCCCTGGGAACAAAGTGGATCATCTGGGTGCCGAGCTTGGCGGCCAGGGCTTCGATCAGCTCATCCTCACGGTCGGTATTGCGGGAGTTGCAGATCAGGCCACCGAGGCGAACCTTGCCGGAGGAGGCATATTTGAGAATACCCTTGGCGATGTTGTTGGCGGCGTACATGGCCATCATCTCGCCGGAGCAGACGATGTAGATCTCTTCGGCCTTGTTCTCGCGGATCGGCATGGCGAACCCGCCGCAGACGACGTCGCCGAGAACGTCGTAGAAGACGAAGTCGAGATCAGGGGTGTAGGCGCCGTTCTCTTCGAGGAAGTTGATGGCAGTGATAACGCCTCTACCGGCACAGCCGACACCCGGCTCCGGTCCGCCGGACTCTACGCACTTGACGTCACCGTAACCGACCTTGAGCACGTCCTCCAGCTCCAGGTCCTCTACCGTCCCGAGTTCGCGGACCATGTCCATGACCGTTGCCTGGGCCTTGGCGTGAAGGATAAGGCGGGTGGAGTCAGCCTTGGGGTCGCAGCCGACGATCATCACCTTCTTGCCGATGGAAGCGAGACCTGCCACCGTATTCTGGGTTGTGGTTGACTTGCCGATGCCGCCCTTGCCGTAGATTGCGATCTGTCTCATGTTACTTCTCCTTTCGCGGCCACTCATCCGTGGACCGCCGTTGATATTGCGGGGCAACAAAAAAAGGCACCCCATTCGTCTGAAATGGTGGCGCCTTTGCCATGGACTTCGCTTATAACCAGCGGGCAGCTTCAGTGCCGCCGTTTTGACTTTATTAGAGCATCAACCGTGCCACATCTTACAACCAGAGTATTTTCAATTAGTTAGCAGCTGACAGCCCCATTTATCCTGCCAACCGCCTGCCCAAAGGGTGGAAAAATTCGCATGGATCATTTGCACCGAGACTGAATGTGCCGAAAAAACGATCATGCCACTGCCCCCCTTCACCCAGGCGTCAATGCTGTACCGCCTGGCAAGCAAATCCCGAAAAAGCATGAACCGGCCATGCCCCATTATTGGGCAGCTGCCGCCGAAAGATTCAGTTCCACCGCCCCAAGGCGATGCATGCCCGGAGCTTCTCCTTGCAACCCCTTCAAGTCCGGTGCTTTACCCCGTCACCATGAGGATTTTCGCTTCGGCAGGCATGTTGCAACTGACAGATCGCCGCTTATGAACTGACAGATTTCCGGAAACGGGGGGGGAACATGAAGAGGGCACAAATCGGCAGTATCGTCTCCATCAGATATATCGGCACCCTGGATAACGGCAGAATCTTCCACAGTACGGAAGGTGGTGAGCCGCTCACGTTTGTCATTGGCGAGGGGCAGGTATTCCCGGCTTTGGAGCAGGCAGTGACAGGCATGAAGCCAGGTGAGGTTAAAAACATCGTCATTTCCGCGGCTGATGCCTATGGACCGAGACTCGAAGAGAACGTGATCGTGCTGGAACGGCGGATGTTCCCGGCCGGGCGAGACCTGGCAAGTGGGCAGAAATTGAGCATCGACTTTGCCGGAGGTCAGTCCAGGGTGATGATCATAACTGCCGTTGACGAGGAGCGGGTGATCCTGGATGGCAACCATCCCCTTGCGGGGCTTGATCTAACCTTCGCACTGAAAATTGACAAGGTTGAATAGTGGCAAAAGAATTGCTTCTCAGATAAGAGCGGATACTCGCAGGAAGTTGTCCCTAAGTTTACGTGCCGCAGGAGCATACACCTCGTAGTTTCGGGAGAAATCAGCCAGGATATTGTCAGCTGCCGCTGCAGTTTCCGGCCTCCAGGAGCACCAGTTGCGTATGATGGCCGCGGTCACTTCCGGGTGGAACTGCACCCCCCAGGCTCTCTCGCTCACCCGAAAAGCCTGGTGTGGGCAAGCAACCGAGGATGCCAGCAGCACGCTGCCTTCGGGCAAGTCGAAACTGTCGTCGTGCCACTGGAAAGTGGTGAACTCTGCGGAAAACCCGGCAAAAAGAGGGTCACTCAGCCCGTTATCGGTCAGCTTGACCGGAAGAGTGCCCCTTTCCCCCCAACGACCGGCAATAACTGCCGCACCGAAGGCTGAAGCCAGCAGTTGCCCGCCGAGACAGATACCCAGGTATGGGATGCCGGAATCCACCGTCCGGCGGATATACTCCTTTAAGCCGAGAAGAAACGGTACACGACCGATATCATTGACCCCCATGGCTCCGCCAAGAACCATCAGGGCATCATTCCTGCCGACAGTCGGCAGGGGCTCTCCCCCATATAGGCAGTGGACAGCCACGGGGACTGGGCAGTCGTCAAGAAGGGTGCCGACCGGTACGGCCGGATCGTTTTGCAGAATATGGAGCATGAACGTTACCAATCCAGGGCAGTGGCCCTTACTGTATAAGACACTCCCGTGCCGAGCCAAGCAGGTAGCCGTAGACCTCCCCCCGCGTGACGATGAATCCTGGCATCTCGTTGAGGATGTCCTCCAGAAGGTGCAGAACCTGGCCGTCATCACTGCCGAGTTCAGACATTACCGCATTCATCATAGGCAGTATCTCATATAGATCGTGCCGGTTGAACCCGGCCGGGTCCGGCAGAGAAATGAACTTCTGCTCATGACGTCTCTCCACATCCCGCGGATATTTGAACTTCAGGTCCGAAGCCTTGACGGTTACTGTCATGACTCCCCCCCATGGCACCCGCCGCAACCTCCACCGCACCCGCTTCTCCCGGCGGTTGCCGGCGGATGGGGCTTGCCGCAGAGCTCCAGGGAGGCCTTGTGCACCTGCCAGGTCTCCCCCTCCAGCTCACCCTTGATCTCGCCGCGCTTCAGCATCATCAGCACCCGTGGGCCGGTGGTCTCCAGCATCCTTGCCGCCTCGTCGACTGATACGAATCTATCGATTTCACACATGACTTTTCTCCTCAGGCTGCGTGGAGCAGAGACTCGCACGCAGCATAAATTCTAAGCAGATCGGCATCGGAAAGATCCCGTTTGCATTTGCCGGCCATGACCCTGGCCCGGGCAAGAAGCGCCTCGGCCTGGCTACGCCCCACGGTGATCCCCAGGCAGCGATACCGCTCCATAAGGCCGCTGGTTCCCGAGTGCTTGCCAACCAATATACGCCGCTCCATCCCCACCTCGGCAGGGTCAAACCCTTCGTAGTTAGCCGGATCCTTGATCAAGCCGTCCGTATGCAGCCCGGATTCGTGGGAAAAGACCCTTTCACCGACAACCGGTTTTGACACAGGAATCGGCCTGTGGGAGGCCTTGGCGACGAAGAGGGACATCTCCCTGAAACGGTGCGTTTCGATGCCCGTATCGATGCCGCAGGCATGCTTGAGCCCCATCACCACCTCTTCCAGGGCGGCATTCCCCGCCCTCTCTCCAAGGCCGTTGACTGTCGTGTTGACGAAACGCGCACCGGCCCTGATCCCGGCGATTGCGTTTGCCGTGGCCATGCCGAGGTCGTTATGGGTGTGGACCTCGATCGCCACCTCCGGGACAGCATTACGCAGGAAGGATATTTTTTCGTACAGAGCAAAGGGGTCCATTATCCCCAGGGTATCACAAAAACGAAAGCGGTCACCCCCCATGGCACGGACGATCTCCATCAACTCCACCAGGAAGCTTAGATCCGCGCGGCTGGCATCCTCCCCACCAACCGAGACGTAAAGATCGTGCTCCTTGGCAAAGCCGAGGGCAACCTTGAGCTGCTCCTTGACCGCTGCCCTGTCCTTGCGGAGCTTGCGGGTGATCATCTGATCGGACACGGACAGGGAGATATCAACAGCCCCGACCCCGCAGGAGATGCTTGCCTCTATTTCAGGCACCAGCGCCCGGTTCCAGGTGATCAGGCGTGCCCCAAGACCAAGGTCCACCAGGGAGCGGATCACCCCGCGCTCCTCTTCACCCATCGCCGGAATGCCGCACTCTATCTCCTGCACTCCGATGGAGTCCAGCATCCTGGCAATGGCTATCTTTTCACGCTTGCTGAAAACCACCCCGGCGGTCTGCTCACCGTCACGGAGCGTGGTATCATCAATTACTATATCAGCTTGGCTATGCATCATTTCCCCCTATCCGCAACTCCCCATGGTTGCCAGTCCGAACAGCAGCTCCGGACGGTAGTCCGGCTTCCGCCCCGCATACATCAACTCCGTGCTGCCGCTGTTTCTAAACCCCATCCGGGTGAAAAGCCTTTCCGCAACACTGTTGGATGCAGGTGCATCGAGACATATCTCCACCCCCTCCGGGACGAGTGAGACGGCATGTTCCAGCAGCTCAGCCGCCTTATGTTCGTCCATGGCTGCAAATGGGCCTAGCTGGACCACCCCCTCCCCGTATTGCATGACAAGGTGCCCACGGTTCGCTGCAAGGGCCTCCCCCCTCGCCATGATCGCCTGCAGGAGACCCTCGCGCCGGTCTCCCCAGGCAAGGGTGTCCAGATGAAGACAGAGTGCTAAAGCCTGCAGAGGACTGGTCACCGCCCGGACCACGGCCCGCCGCCCGGTGGAGATCATTTTCCAGCGATTGACCGTGTCGATGGTCCTGAAACCGTGGCGTTCGTAGAGCCTTTTCCCCATGGTTGAAGCAGTCAGCCAGACCGTTTCGGCCCCTTGGGATCGCAGGCTTTCCAGCGCTTCATTGAACAGCATCCTGCCGACCCCCTTGCCACGATAGCCGGCGGCCACAATAAGGTTGCCGATCCAGCCGCTCCTCTCATGGCGCAGGGAGGTTACGAACCCCACCCCCATCCCCCCACGGGGGACCGCGCAGAAGCACCCCCTGGCAAAAACCGAAAGCAGGAATTCGAACTCCCATCGGGCGACTATCCACCCTTCCTCCCTGGCCATCTGCAGGAAACCGGGGATCATGCATCTGTCAAAGGGGATCAGGTTCATGGCGCGGGGGCAGCCGCTTCCGCCACGGCAAAATTCATATCCTTGCCGATGAGACCTACGGCATCGGCCCGGCACTGCTTGCAGTGGGCAAACTGACCTATGATCGACTCGTTGGCCCTGCGGGTGGCAGCCAGGTAATCTTCGCTCGGAGGCTCAACGTGGGCCAGTTCCGCCTGGGGGATGATCGGCATTATGTTCATGACGAATGCCCCCAGAGCCTTTACACGAGCGGCTATCAAGGGTATCTGGCCGTCATTTATCCCCGGGATCAGCACGGTGTTAATCTTCATGGTGAGCCCCAGCTCTCCGGCCCGCCGCACCCCGGCAAACTGGTTGTCGATAAGGGTTCTGGCCCCCTCGACCCCGGTCAGGTGACGGCCATGGTAGATTACGTGGGGATAGATTCTCGCGCCGACCTCAGGGTCCACCGCGTTGATGGTTACGGTCAGGCTATGGAGCCCCAGATGATGGAGCCTGTGGATCGATTCGGGGAGGAGCAGGCCGTTGGTGCTCATGCAGAGCATCAATTGGGGGAACTCCTCCTTGACCAGGCGGAAGGTCTCGAAGGTCTCCTCGTTGGCCAGTGGGTCACCCGGGCCGGCAATGCCGATCACCTTGATGATCGGCCCGAGAACGGGGCTGGCCATCACCTCCCGCACCCTGTCGATTGCCTCCAAAGCGGTCAACACTTTGCTCGTCACCCCGGGCCGGGATTCGTTGGCACAGTCGTGTCTGCGGGAACAGTATCCGCACTTGATATTGCATTTCGGTGCCACTGCAAGGTGCATGCGACCGTTTTTCTGGTGGTTGCCGCCGAAGCAGGGGTGCCCCTGGATTCTGCTTTTCATTTCGCACATGGTTGCCATGCCAATACCCCTTTCCCATAAAAAACGCCCGCAGGAGTATCTCCTGCGGGCGCCGTTGCCTACGAGATTGATTAAGGCACAATGCATGCCAGCTCGAACCAAGTCGGGGCAATACAGGCAAACATACTATCATTTCAGCAACTTGCTAACCTGCACCATCCCTGGCCGTCTATATTGCCCTCTGTGGCAACCGATGCAACTGCCCGCATTTTGTGCAGCCTGATGGTTTATGATTTGCATGATCTGCACATTATCTAAATGCAGCAAGATGGGAGGTGCGCCATGATAAACCGCTACGACCCAGAAGATATCTGCGATCGCGCCCGGGCAGCATTCCTAGGTTTCGCCATCGGTGATGCCCTCGGCGCAACTGTGGAGTTCATGACAGCCTCGGAAATTGCCGCAAAATACGGCAGATTCAGGGAGATCGTCGGCGGCGGCTGGCTACGGCTCAAACCGGGAGCAGTGACCGACGACACCCAGATGGCCCTCTGCATTGCCAGGGCGGTCAGGGAGCACGGGGGGTGGTCGCTGCCAGCGATAGCAGAGCAGTTCGCCGCATGGCTTAAATCCCGCCCGGTCGACTGCGGCGATACCTGCCGCAAGGGGATCCGTTCCTACATGCTAAACGGCACACTGGAAGTTCCGCCCAACGAATGGGATGCGGGGAACGGGGCTGCGATGCGCATGGCGCCGGTGGCACTGCTCACCCTCGGTGATCGGCAGCTTTTGGAAAGATATGCCCTGGAACAGGCGCACATAACCCACAACAATCCCGTCTCGGACGCTGCCTGCCTCTGCCTCGGGGAGATGCTCCACCAGGCGATGCTCGGGGAGGGGAAAAGCCGCCTGAGGCGAACGGCTGACCTGCTGGTAAACACCTACCCGACATTCTGTTTCGAGCCCTATCGCGGCTTGGCAACCGGCTATGTGGTCGACACAATCCAGACCGTTTTCCACTGGTTTTTCCGGGGGAGAAACTTCGAGGAGTCCCTGGTGGGGACTGTCAACCAGGGTGGGGATGCGGACACGACAGGTGCCATCTGCGGCATGCTTGCCGGCGCCTATTACGGCATGAGCGGCATCCCCCAGCGCTGGGTGAAGCGCCTGGACGGGGATGTTGCCAAAGAGGTGTTGGGAATGGCCGACCTCATGGTAAGGAGAAGCCCTCTTCTTGCCGATTCTTAGCTAGTAAGGACACCGGCAGCCTGACAGGGTCTGGCGTTTCTCCATGACCTTACGCTTTCACTGGCTGCCTCTCCCTTCTATTTGGGGCTTGCGTCATCCATCCCCCTTCTTTTCATACTCCCGTCTCAGCCGCTCCAGCCCCTTCTGGTAGCTCTCGCCATCGCCGTACTCGAAGAAGCGCGGGTAACGCTCGTGGGCGGCCTTGATGCGGCGGGCGTGCTTTATCGGGCACCAGTACTGCTCGGTACGGGCGGCGATCTCACGTCCGTAGGCCATGAGACCGTTACCGTAGGAGCAGTAGAAGCAGTTGAATTTTTCTATCAGGTTCAGGTAGGGGAGATCCTCCCGGTCGAAGATGAGGTATTCGGCTCGCCTCACCTTGGGGATGCCGTAGATGGGAAAGCAGATCGCCTGGTAGAGGCTGAGAAAGATGTCGAGAAGGATAAAAGGGACAAAACCGGAGTAGATCACCGGTGCCGTAAGGACGTTCAGGGGGCGGGCCTCGATCAGGTAGCGCAAGAGACCGGTCTTGAGGCGCCTCTGCTGGCGGGCAACCTCCTCTGCAAAGCGGACCCGCTTCTCCTCTATGATGAAGTGGAACTCCTCCCTCCTCTGATTGAATTCGGCCTCCAGCTCTTCCTGCAGCTCCCTTATCCGGCTGATGAGCTCATCGATCCTGTGTGGCATAGGTAGCCTTTCCTGTTTCAGGTAGTTGGTCCTATCTAAGTGCGGCTGACAAGCCCTTTCTCGTCAATTGTACCTGTAATAATGAAAAAAACATGGACCTTTGGCCACTGTCGGTGTAAGTCTCAAAAATATCTGCTCAAATAGCAGCAAGGATCAACAACAGAGGAGCTGCGAAACCATGGCCCAAACTTCATTTGCGGATACCCTGCGGGGAGTCGACCCCGACTACCTGGCCACCTCCACCCTGCAGACACTGCAGGTTAACCTGGGCAACCTCTGCAACCTGGCCTGCAGACACTGCCACCAGGAGGCATCTCCCCAGGGGGACAAAATCATGGGGAGGTCTGTCATGGGCGAGATTGCCGCCTTCCTCGGCGGCATGAGAGGCCTGACGCTCGACATTACCGGCGGGGCCCCGGAGGCAAACCCGGATTTCCGCTATTTCGTGGAATCGACAGAGGGGCTGGCGCAGAAGAGGATCCTGCGCAGCAACCTTACCGTCATGGATGGAAATGGCATGGAGTGGCTGCCAGGGTTCTGCAGGGAGCAGGGGCTGGCGATAGTTGCATCCCTCCCCTGCTACCTGGAGGAGAACGTCGACCGCCAGCGTGGGGGCGGCGTGCATGGCAGGAGCATCGAGGTGCTGCGCAGGCTGAACGAGCTGGGATACGGCAGCGAAATTGAGCTCAACCTGGTGTACAACCCCGGGGCGGCATACCTGCCGGCAAATCAGGGTGAGCTGGAGAGGGCCTACCGGGACGAACTGCAGGGGCGTTACGGCATCGTTTTCACCAAACTCTTCACCATAACCAATGCCCCACTGGGGAGGTTCGCCGCCCGACTGCGGGAGGAGGGGAAGTACGACAGCTACATGATGAGGCTGATTGAGAGCTTCAATCCGGAGGCTGCAGGGAACATAATGTGCCGCAGCCTTATTAGCGTGGACTGGCAAGGCTACCTGTACAACTGCGACTTCAACCAGGTGACCGGCCTCAAGATCCGCGGCAGCGACGGCTCTCCCATGACCATTTCCGCTCTGGCATCGTCCATGGATGAGATTCGCGGTATCCTCTTCGCCCCCCACTGCTACTGCTGTACAGCAGGGGAGGGTTCCAGCTGCAGCGGCGCCCTGGCTGTCGGCAGCTAGTGCTCCGCGCCGGAGGGTGCAGTGGCCGCTGCCGGCCCGCGCCTGCGGCGCCGGCAGCGGCC
>CALMOE010000202.1 GCA_937871715.1 uncultured Geobacter sp.
GGCTGAAGGTCGAAGGCTGAAGGTAAAAACGCCTGCAGCTTCTAACCTTCATCCTTCAGTCTTTAGCCTAACAATTAAGGAGCTCACATGTCGCAAGTTCGCCTTCGTTTCGCCCCAAGCCCCACCGGCTACCTGCATGTGGGCGGTGCCCGCACCGCCCTGTTCAACTGGCTTCTCGCCAGGAAGCTGGGGGGGACCTTTGTCCTTCGCATCGAGGACACCGACGTGGCCCGCTCGACCCAGGAGTCGGTGGACGCAATCCTCCAGGGGATGGAGTGGCTAGGCCTTGACTGGGACGAGGGGCCGTTCTACCAGTCGGACAACTTCCCCCTTTACAAGGAGCATGTGGATAGGCTTCTGGCAGAGGGGAAGGCCTACAAGTGCTACTGCAGCAGCGAGGAGCTGGAAGCCAAGCGGGAGAAGGCCCTGGCGGAGGGGCGAAAGCCCAAGTACGACGGGACCTGCCGCAAGCTAGAGACTGATGTCCCGGGCAAGCCCTTCGTCGTCCGCTTCAAGGCGCCACTGGACGGGGTGACCGCCTTCGATGACCTGATCAAGGGACCGATCTCCTTCGAGAACTCGGAACTGGACGACCTGATCATCCAGCGCAGCGACGGCACCCCCACCTACAACTTCGTCGTGGTCGTCGACGATGCCTCCATGGGGATCACCACGGTAATACGGGGCGACGACCATGTGAACAATACCCCCCGCCAGATCCTCCTCTATCAGGCACTCGGCTCTCCTGTCCCCCGCTTCGCCCATGTCCCCATGATCCTGGGGAGCGACAAGACACGCCTCTCCAAGCGCCACGGTGCCACCAGCGTCATGGCCTACCGGGATATGGGTTTCCTCCCCGAGGCGATGATCAACTACCTGGTGCGCCTCGGCTGGAGCCACGGCGACGAGGAGATCTTCTCCAGGGAGGAGCTGATAGAGAAGTTCACCATCGAGGCGGTGGGGAGATCGGCAGGGGTGTTCAATACGGACAAGCTCCTCTGGCTGAATGCCCACTACATCAAGAGCGGGGATCCGGAGCGCCTGGCTACCCTGCTCCTCCCCTTCCTGGCCGATCGGGGGGTGGACCCGTCCATGGGGGGGCCGGCTCTGCCGACCGTGGTCAGGACACTGCAGGAGAGGGCCAAGACCATGCTGGAGCTGGCCGACGGCGCCGTCTTCTACTACACCCCACTGCCGCTCTTCGACGATGAGGCAATCGCCAAGCATGTCAAGCCGGAGACTGCAGGCTACCTGCAGAGCCTGGCCACGGCCCTGGAAACAGCCGCCGACTTCAACCACGATGCCGTAGAGGTGGTCTTCAAGGAGGTATGTGCCGGGCTGGGTATCAAGATGGGGCAGATCGGCCCGGCGGTGCGCATCGCCCTCTGCGGCGGCACCGTATCGCCCAGTATCTACGAGGTCATGGAGGTTCTTGGCAGGGATGAGAGCTGCCGTCGCCTGAGCCGGGCCATTGCCCGTTTCTCGGCGTGAAGCAAGCAAAAATCGGTTGACAAACGCCCCCTCTCTGGGGTACAAACATCATCCGTCGCGGGAATAACTCAGTGGTAGAGTGTCAGCTTCCCAAGCTGAAGGTCGCGGGTTCGAATCCCGTTTCCCGCTCCA
>CALMOE010000203.1 GCA_937871715.1 uncultured Geobacter sp.
TGAGCGGCTCGTCGATGTTCAGGGTGCGGATGTAGTTGGTCTTCACCCCGGCCTTGATCTCCTGAATGACATCCCATTTGTCGTAGACATACTGGGTTGTCGTGCCGTTGATGGTCTTGCTCGTTCTGCGGTTGATGGCGTCGTAACTGAAGCTGGCGGAGAGCGATGGCCCGCTGATGGCGGTGAGGCGGTTTCTCGCGTCCCAGGTGTAGGTGGTGGTTCCCGAAGCGTCCGTCTTCGCCTGCAGGTTCCCGTTCAGGTCGTAGGTGAGGTTTTTCGTGCCTAGCGCCAGCATCTCATTCGCCGCGTCGTGGCTGGTGTTACTGATTGCCGGCGAGAGAGTCTGGGTTGCATTCCTGGTGAAGCTGTTCCGGTTGCCGTTGTCATCCAGGGTGTAGGTCAGGTTCTCGATCTGCGCTGACGGTCCCTGCTGCAAAAGGCTGGTCAGGTGATTGGCGAGGTCGTAGCCGTAGCTGCTGGTGACGTACTTGTTGTTGGTGGCGATGGGGATCTTCAGGGAGGTCCGCCGGCCGCCGTTGTCGTAGGCCAGGGTGTAGGTTCTCGTCTTGGTGCCGTTCTTCTTGGCGACATGTGTTGAAGCTGTAACGGCCAGGCGCATCGATTGAAACCTCGGGTAAAGGAGCTGACGGGCAGGAGTCCGTATGCCACGGGGGGGGGAATGGGCGGATTACCAATGGCTAATACTGGAACGCTATCACCTCCCGCCTCCCTGTCAATCATAGCGACGGCAAATGTTCGATTCTTGACCAAAGTCATGCATCTCTCCGCCCGGATTGGGTATCTTGACCATAACGAAACGGGGAGGAACACCATGAAATTCGAGAGCGGACTGGGAGAGAGGGCGATTCAGGATGTGCTCACAGAGCACCCGGCCATCGGCGACATCCTGGCGAAGCACGACATCGGCTGCGTCACCTGCAAGGTGGGGATCTGCCTGCTGAAGGACGTGGTATCCATCCACGCCCTTCCGGCTGAAGAGGAAGCGGCCATCGAAAACGAAATCAGCAGCTACCTGAATGGGAAAGGAGAATAGGAAAATGGGAAATCTTGGCTGCGGCTGCCCGGGGAGCATGGCGAGGGTGATTGAGAGAAACGAGACAAGTGAACAGGAAGCGAAGGGGAGCATCCCCTCCGAGCTGCGCCAGTGGCCGGTGCAGCTCCACCTGGTGCCGCCGACGGCCCCCTACTTCCAGGACGCGGACATCCTGGTGGCCGCCGACTGCGTCGCCTTCGCCATGGGGGAGATGCACCGCCGTCTCCTGAAGGGGAAGGCCCTGGCCATCGCCTGCCCCAAGCTGGACGAGACCGGCAACTACGTGGAGAAGCTGGCCCAGATCTTTCAATCCGTGAAGAGCGTCACCGTGGCCATCATGGAGGTCCCATGCTGCCGCGGCCTGGACGTCATGGTCCGTCAGGCCCTGGAGAAGAGCGGCCGCCACATCCCCCTGGAGACGGTGGTCATCGGCATCGACGGCGAGAGGAGGTGATGGGGATGAAGCGGGATATCACCTCCGCCCTGGTGGCGGAGCACGTGCTGATCAAGCGGATGCTGGCCCTTATCGAGAGATTCGCCCCCCTCACGGAAAGTGGGGAGTTCAGCAACTGGCAGTTCTACCTGGAGGGGGCCGACTTCATCCGCCAGTATGCCGACCGCTTCCACCACGCCAAGGAGGAGGACGTGCTCTTTGAGGCCCTGATCGAAAACGGCATGCCCAGGGAGAACAGCCCGGTGGCGGCCATGCTCATGGAGCACGACCTGGGGAGGGCCTACGTCAGGAGCTTCGCCGAGGCAGCCGCTGAGGCCGCGGCCGGCGGAAAAGCGGAGCGGCAGGTGATCGCCGAGAGCGCCCTGGCCTACGCCGCCCTGCTGCGGGAGCATATCGCCAAGGAGGATGACATCCTCTACCCCCTGGCGGAGCGGGTCATCCCGGAAAGCATGCGGGACGCCATCATCGCCGGTTACGCCAGGGCGATAAGGGCGGTTGACGGGGATTTCGAGGCACGGTACGAAAGGATCGTCGCCGGGTACGAAGCGCTGGGGTAGGCAAAACACCACTCCTTGAATAAGAGAAGCCCGCGGCACCGGTTGCCGCGGGCTTCTTCGTTACCACTCCGGGAAGTTGCGCAGGAGGTGGAGGCGCACCTCGTCCTCGAAGGCGCTCTCCCTATCCCCCCGGTATACCAGTGAGGAGCCGATCTCCGCTGCCAGGATGGCGGAGAGGTACTTAGGGGGGAGGCGGGTAAGGCGCCGCCTGTAGCGGGGCTCCTGCCGCAGCATGGCCGGGAGGTGGGCGAGGATCGCCCTGCGGAAGAGCGGCTGGAGCGCCAGCTCGGGACGCTTTTGGAAGAAGCGGAACAGCCTGGTGTAGAGGGAGTTGATCTCCGCGCTGAGGGTGTCGGAGATCTCGGTGCCAAGGAGGCCGGGCTGCTCCCTCCTGCGGCGCAGGATCAGCCTGGCCTCATCCTCGGCCCGCCTCTCCAGCACCGCCAGGACGTCGGCCACGTAGCGCTCCTTCTCGGCGAGGAACTCCTTCTCGGAGAGGAGGAGGTTGGCGATGATCTCGTAGGAGGAGGAGATGACCCCGCACTTGTTGGCCGAGGCGTCGCGCATGATGATCACCCCGCTCTGCTGCAGCCGGACGCGGGCCTCGGGGGTGATGAAGGAGTTGGCCCCCTCGACGATGGCCCGGGACGAGGGGGTGCCGTCATGGAGGAGGTAGCGCTCCCAGTTGGCGGCGTCGATGGTCTCCGGCCTGCCGCCGGCGGGGATGAACAGGTCCGCCGGAATGGTGAAGGGGAGCTCGCCGTACTCCCGGGAGAAGTCGTCTATGGAGATCCACTCCTCGCAAAGCCCCTCTTCCGTGCGGCTCACCCGGCGGTACAACTCCTTCAGGCCGTCGCGGCGGCTGCCGCTCCTGAAGAGGATGAAGCCCCCCGGGTGGAGCACTTCGGGGGAGAAGGAGTCCAGATCATCTTTCAGGAGGATGCGGGCCAGCTCCCCGTGGTCAGCCCCTTCCGGGTCGTGGAGTGCGGCGCTGCCGTCGAGGATCAGCACCATCCGCACCTTGGGCGAACGCTCCAGCATGATGCGCATGGCATTGCCGGCCACATCTCCATTGGGGCCGCCGGTGAACTTGACGCTGAAGCTCTCCACGGCGGGATCGATCCCCAGCTCCCGCAGGGTGATCTCGGCAAAGCGAACCACCCCGGTGGATGTGACACCGTACTCCTTGTGGTTGATCCCCACCTTTTTACTGGATATGAGGCCGATCCCCAGCATGTAACCCCGCTTGCGGGAGAGCCAGGCGATGGCCTCCACCATGGAGTCGTGCATGTTCTCGTCCGGCCCCAGCTCGATCGGCTCGTCCTCCAGGCAGTAGTCCACCACCCGGGGGTGGACCGCCACCCCCTCCCGGGTGACGAAGATGTCGAGGAAGGCATTGATGATGCCGTACTGCAGCTTGAAGAGGCGCCACTCCTCCAGGCCGCTCTCCCGCCGGCGGCGGTCGGAGAGGGCGAGGAGCGTCACCAGCTTGGAGCCCCCCTCATAGATATCCTTGTTCTTCAGGTGCTGGGTGTGGGCCAGGACGAAGTTCTCCCTGAAGATGTTGTTGGCAACGGTGATGAAGTCGTCCTGGCTGCGGGCGATGACCGTGCGCCACCCCCCCCTGGCGATGTCGGAGAAGCCGATGTGGTAGCCGAAGCCGAAGCGGCTGAAAAAGAAGGTGATGCGGAAGGGGGTGGCCGCCGGCAGGTC
Source organism: uncultured Geobacter sp. (assembly GCA_937871715.1). Classification (GTDB taxonomy): domain Bacteria; phylum Desulfobacterota; class Desulfuromonadia; order Geobacterales; family DSM-12255; genus CALMBF01. The sequence continues at coordinate 3,779 of CALMOE010000203.1, forward strand.
GGCGGTCGCCTCCCGCCCCAGCTCCGCCAGGTAGGCCGGGTCGAGGCGGAAGGCCAGGGCCTGCTTCTCCAGGACGAAGAAGTTGGTCTTCAGCGTATGGGTGATGAAGGTCAGGCAGCAGCCGAAGATGGCGCGGCGCACCTCGTCCAGGTAGCGGTGGCCGGTGTTGTAGCCGGCGACCGCCCCCCTGGCCTCGGCCAGCAGCCGCTGCCAGAGCTCCTCCCTGCCGGCAATTTCCGGATCGAAGCGTGCCCTGAAGAGGGTGGAGAGCTGCAGGGAGATCTCCGGATGGGCATGGAAGGCGCTCTGCACGTCCTCCAGGCCGAAGCGGTCCGGCTGGTTGTGGGCCAGGTTGGTGTGGCAGAAGACTATGAAGACGTTCATCAGCGCCCCGTCCTCGCCACCCATCAGCCCGGTGGTGACGAACTCCCGGTAGCTGTAGGAGCGGGTCGCCAGGATCTGGGTGGTGGAGAGCTCCCGGCGCAGGGTCTCGAACTCCTTACCACCCTTCTGCAGCACCCCCCCGTCGCGGCGGCGCACGTAGAAGGTCCCCAGGAAATAGGGGTGGATGCCGTTGCTGACGGTCAGGCAGTAGGCGCGCCCCACCCCCAGCTCCAGGCGGTTGAAGATCTCCATCACCTGGAGGAGGAAATCATGCTGGGGTGGGTTCCCCACGGCGAAGAGGAGGCGGTACTCGTCACCGCCGGGCATCTCCTCAAGCCCCAGGTAGAAGCCGTTGTTCCTGTTACCCCTCTGGAAAAGCGACATGATCTGGGCGACCCGGGCCGGGGGGGAGACCCGCACGTAGTTCTCGTTGTTCAGCCAGATGATGCGCAGCAGGCGGTCGAACTCCTTCATGTCGAAGGCGGGGAAGCTGCGGCGCATCTCCCCTGCCACCCGGCGGCTGATGGCTGACGGCACCTCGACCCCCATGTTCTCCCTGACCTCCTGGTCGCTCCGCCGGTCGAACTCGAAGCGCTGGATCTCCAGGGTCTGGTCGCAGCCGGGGAGCGGCCCGGCTGAGTGGGCGATCATGGCGTAGGAGATTTCGTGCTCATCGATGCGGCGCAGGGTCTGGTAGAGGGAGCCGGGGTAGTTGACCACCGCCAAGATCAGCGCCTTCTCCCGGTCGGCCAGGACCAGCTTTCTGTTCTCCCCCAGGGTCCCCAGCTCCCGCTCCAGAATCTCGTTGGCCAGGGGCTCGTCCCCCATGGAGATGAAGTAGTAGGGGTTCATCTGCTCCTTGAGCCAGCGACGGTTTGCCGACACGGCGCCTGTTTTCGTGCACCCCTTGTCGCTCTTTGCCATGGTGATACGCTCCTTGCCGGGGATGATTTGCTTTTGCCAGCCAGCTGTTTTCGGTATAAAGTATACTCCGGATACGGAGATTTTCTAATGTGATGTCCCGATCCATCGACGAAATAAGGGAGGATTCCCATGCGGGAACTCTACGATATAAGCAACATAGCCCACGCCATCCAGCTGGCGGTCGCCCCGGTATTCCTGCTCACCGCCATCGGCGCCTTCCTCGGAGTCATGGCCAACCGCCTCGCCAGGGTTATCGACCGTGCCAGGGTCCTGGAGGGGAAGCTGGCCTCGGCCCAGCCGTCGGAGAGCTCGGCCATCAGGGCCCACCTGCAGATCCTCTCCCGCCGGGCCAAGCTGATCAACATGGCCATCACCTTCTGCACCATGACCGCCCTCCTGGTCTGCGGGGTCATAGCCATCCTCTTCTTCGGCTCCTTCATCCGCTTCGATATCACCATCCCCGTATCCCTGATCTTCATCCTGGCCATGATCCTCATGGTTATGGGGCTGCTCTGGTTCCTGAGAGAGGTGTTCCTCGCCACCTCCAGCCTGAGGATCGGCCCGAACTGACCGGGCATAACCCCATAAAGAGAAGGAGCCCGGACTTTAATCGGCCGGGCTCCTGTCGCATCTCAGTTAGAAGCATGGAGCGACTGTCGTCAGCTCACCCCATGAACCTGCTCTCCCACAGGGGTTCGCGCCTCTCCATGGCAACGGAGTGGTCCGGGTTGGCCGAAAGGTGGAGGAGGATGCGGAAGGCCATCTCCGTCCGCTCCGGGTATCCGAGTAGATCGGCAACCTCCGCCGCGCTGTAACCCTTCCCCGCCGACCCCCTAAGCAGGGAGACCACGCTCTTCTGCAGGGCCAGTACCTGGCCCGCCGCTCTCTTCCCGGCCTCCACCCCCGGCTGGTGATAGGCGTTGATCCCCACCAGCGAGGCATACAGCCCTACCGCCCGCTCGTAGAGGGCGATGAGAACACCGATGGTGAATGGGTCGATCTTCTCCACTGTGATGGTGAGCGAACCCCGCCCCGCCTCGCTCAGGGCCTCCCGCGTCCCGTGAAGGAAGCCGGCCAGGTAGTCGCCGCTGGTGATCCCCGGCTCCACCGCCAATGACCCCCCCTCCCGGTCCCGCAGCACCTCGATGAAGGTGACGAAGAAGTTGTCAACCCCCTCCCTGAGCTGCTGCACGTAGGCGTGCTGGTCAGTCGACCCTTTGTTGCCGTAGACCGAAAGCCCCTGGTTGACCACCCTCCCCGCCAGGTCCCTCTCCTTGCCGATGGACTCCATGATCAGCTGCTGCAGGTAGCGGGAGAAGAGGAGGAGTCGGTCCTTGTAGGGGAGGAGCACCATGTCCCTCCTGCCGCCACCACCGGTGGCATGGTACCAGGCGAGGGCCAGGAGGGCTGCCGGGTTGCGCCGAGTCTCCCCCCTCCGTGTAACCACGTCGCACAGCCGCGCCCCCTCCAGGAGGCGGTCGATCTCCACCCCCTGGAGAGCGGCGGGGAGAAGACCGACGGCCGAGGTGACCGAGGTGCGGCCGCCAACCCAGTCCCACATGGGGAATCGGGCCAGCCACCCCTGCTCCAGGGCGAGGTCGTCCAGTTCGCTCCCCCTGCCGGTGATTGCCACGGCATGGCGGTTGAAGTCTAGCCCCAGTCGTGCGTAGGCGGCCATGGCCTCCAGCATGCCGTTTCTGGTCTCCTTGGTGCCGCCGCTCTTGGAGATGACGATGCAGAGGGTCTCGGCCAGGGCCGGCCCTATCCCGGCCAGTACCCGGTCCATGCCGTCCGGGTCGGTGTTGTCGAAGAAGTGGCACTGCATCCGGTCGCCGCTCCCCCCCAGGGCATCGCTGACGAACTGCGGGCCGAGGGCCGAACCGCCGATCCCCACAACGAGGATTCGACTGAAACGCCTGCCGCACGGAGCCGCAACTACGCCGTCATGGATATCGGCGCTGAACTCCTTCACGGCGCGAAGGGCGAACCCTATCTCTGCGGTGATCTCTGCCGAGGGGGCAAGCCCGGGGGCTCGCAACCAGTAGTGCCCCACCATCCTCCCCTCGTCGGGGTTGGCGACTGAGCCCTTCTCCAGGTCGGCCATGGCTGCAAAGGCCCGCTGCATGGCATCCTCCATGGATGCAATAAAATCGTCTTCCAGGTTCATCCGGCTGATATCCAGCATCAGGCCGATCTCCGCGGCAGTGCAGAGGTTCTTTGTGTAACGCTGCCAGCTGTTTGCAGATGACATGGGGCGTCTCCTTTCGCTTCTTCGCTGCAGCGCAGAATATTAACACAACCTGGGATTACTTCAACCGCTTGCTGCGACGCTCCGCTTAAGCCCGGCGCATCTTCGATGAGGCAATGCCTACATAGACGGCGCGCAACCGTGCGAAGTTCGGGTCGATTGACACCGGGGCAAAACTCTTTTATACTGCCCCATCCGCGACCGGCCGATCATATTTCAACAGTGGCCCGAGGACCTAGTTATGTTCAAACATCTAGCAATACTCATCCCCCTCCTCCTGCCGGCATCCGCCCTGTCTGCGGATATGTCGGCACTCCTTTTGAAGGAGCTGGCCGCAGGAGGCAAGGCGGCCAAGCCAGCGGCAAGGCTGGGGGAGAGGGACCTGCGCGCCGAGAAGTTCCTGGAGATACCCCTTGCCGAACTGACCACATCCGCCGAGGGGAACAGGGGGGAATCGGATGCCGCCTTTCTCAACGAGTCCCTGCCGGACTCCGACATCCCCCTGACCCTGAACAGCAAGGTCAACTACTTCATCGACTTCTTCCAGACGAGGGGGCGCAACTCCTTCGCCCGCTGGATCTCCCGCTCCGAACGCTACATCCCGATGATGAAGGAGATCCTGCGCAAGGAGGGGATGCCCGAGGACCTGGTCTACCTGGCCATGATCGAAAGCGGCTTCACCCCACACGCCATATCCGTCGCCAGTGCGGTCGGGCCGTGGCAGTTCATGTCAGGCACCGGGAAGCGCTATGACCTGCGCATCGACGACTGGATCGACGAGAGGCGCGACCCGATCAAGTCCACGGTGGCCGCCGCCCTTTATCTGAAGGAGCTCTACGCCCTGTTCAACAGGGACTGGTACCTGGCGGCAGCCGGCTACAACGCAGGGGAGAACAAGATCCTGCGCGCCATCAACATGTACGACACCAGGGATTTCTGGGAGATATCCAAGGGCTCCTACCTGAAGAAGGAGACCAAGGACTACGTCCCCAAGCTGCTGGCAGCGGCCATAATCGCCAAGGAGCCGGCCAAGTACGGCTTTGCCGACGTGGCCTACCTGCCGGCCATGGACCTGGACACGGTGGAGATTCCGTCCCGCACCGATCTGGAGGTGATCGCCAGGATTACGCAGGTGCCGTACCAGACCCTGAAGGAGCTCAATCCGGAGCTGCGCCGCTGGTGCACCCCCCCTGACTATCAGGGGTACAGCCTCAAGCTCCCCAAGGGGAAGGGTGAGCTTTTCCTGGCGGAGTACGCCAAGATCCCGGCAGAGCAGCGCTACACCGAGAGGATCACCTACAGCCGCTACAAGGTCGGCAAGAAAGAGACTCTCGCCTCCATCGCCAGGAAGTTCAGCACCACCACGGACAGGCTTGCGGAGCTGAACCGGCTCAAACCCACATCCAAGCTGCGCGGCAAGAACCTCCTCGTGCCGGTGCAGCTGGCATCCGCGCCGCCCCCCACCCAGCAAAAAGGGGAGAGCTCCCCGACTGCCGGGGAACAGAAGGAGCTGAACAGGTACTACACGGTGAAGAGGGGGGACACCCTCTACTCACTGGCCAAGAAATTCAAGGTTACCACCGCCATCCTCTCGGCATGGAACAACATGACGGATAAAGTCGCCCTCAGACCGGGCAAACGGATCATCGTCGCCAAGCTCTCCTCCACAGAGAAGGGCTGAGCCGATCCCAATCAAACCACGGAAGGACCCCCCTGCATGTATAACATCATTATCTCCGTCGCCCTGGCAGCCATCACCTACGCCATCCTCGCCCTTGCCGCCCACCTCTCCTGGTGGATCGCCGCCATAGCCGCCGTGGTGGTCATGCTCGCCTGCTTCCTCCTCATCTCCCGAATGATCATGAAGAAGATCGAAGCCATAATGTCAGGGGCGATGAAGGACCTGCAGACCCAGAAGGTGACCAGCAAGGAGATGCAAACCCAACTGGTGGACAAGGCGATCAAGGAGCTGCACGAAGCACTGAAGTACGAGAAGTGGCAGGTATACGTGGGGGGGCAGGTGAACTCCTCCATCGGCATGCTCTACTACATCAAGCGCGATTTCAACAGCGCTCTCCCCTACCTGCAGAAGGGTTTCTTCAAGAACTGGGTCACCATGGGGATGCTCGGGGTCTACTACCTGAAGAAGAACAAGCACGAGAAGATGAAGGAGACCTTCGACAAGGCCCTGCTCGGCACCCCCAAGGAGTCGCTCCTCTGGGCGCTTTACGCCTACTGCCTCTGCGAGGCCGGCAGCAACGACAAGGGGATCGAGATGCTGGAGCGCGGCCTGAAGAAGATCCCAGGCGACGAGCAGTTGACCGCCAACCTTGCCCTTCTCCGCGACGGGAAGAAGATGAAGATGTCCGGCTACGGCGAGATGTGGTACCAGTTCCACCTGGAGAGCCAGGCCACCCTGCAGAAGCAGCAGATGGCCTCCATGACCGGAGGGATGCGCCGCAGGATAGTGAAAAGATGAGTAGCAGCATCCGCCTGGAGGCTCCTGCCAAGGTAAATTTCAGGCTGGACGTCCTTCGCCGTCGCCCGGACGGCTACCACGACCTGCGCATGGTGATGCAGCGCATAGGGCTGTACGACGAACTGGAGATCACCCTCACGGAGACCCCGGGCATCAGGGTCAACTGCGACGGGGCTGACCTGCCGGAAGACGAGGGGAACCTGGTCTGGCGGGCAGCAGCCGCCATGCTGAAAATATCTGGGAAACAGGCAGGGGTCTGCATCAGGCTTGTGAAGAAGATCCCGGTAGCCGCGGGCCTTGGCGGGGGGAGCAGCGATGCCGCCGCTACCATCCTGGGGCTGAACGGGCTCCTGGGTCTGGAACTGGATGAAAGGGAGCTGATGGAGATCGGCCTCCCCCTCGGTGCTGATGTCCCCTTCTTCATCTTCTCCAGGCCGGCAGTAGCCACGGGGATCGGCGAAAAACTTGCCCCGCTGGAGGGGATAGCCCCAGTATGGCTCCTGCTGGTTAATCCCGGAATCCATGTCTCAACCGCCTGGGTCTACCAAAATTTACTGTTGACAACGGATAAAGTCGCGGCTAAGATTCCTTTTCTCTATAACTCCGCCGATGAAATCTGCGCGATCCTGGCAAACGACCTGGAAGAGGTGACCGAGAAGAGATTCCCGGTGATCGTCGAGATCAAGGAGCTGATGATGACATGGGGTGCCAGAGGGGCGCTCATGTCGGGAAGCGGACCGACCGTTTTCGCAGTTTTCGCGGACGAGCAGTCGGCCAGGCTCGCCGAAGAGAAAATAGTCAGGGATAACTGGTTCACAGCCGTTGTCCCCACAATCTAGATAGTTCACAATTGCCGGTATCCCCGGCATACAATGGGGTGTCGCCAAGCGGTAAGGCACCGGATTTTGATTCCGGCATTCCCAGGTTCGAATCCTGGCACCCCAGCCACTTTCAATAAAGGGCGGCCTGTGCCGCCCTTACAAGTTGGTGCCAGACATGCAAAACAGAATCAGAGTCTTCAGTGGCAACTCCAATCCTGCCCTTGCGGAGAAAATCTGCAACAACCTGAACATCCCCCTGGGCAAAGCCAAGGTTCGCACCTTCTCCGACGGTGAAATCATGGTGGAGATCGGCGAGAATGTCCGCGGCAGGGACATCTACATCATCCAGTCCACCTGTGCGCCGACCAACAACAACCTGATGGAGCTCCTCATCATCATGGACGCTCTCCGTCGGGCCTCCGCCGCCACCATAACCGCCGTCATCCCCTACTACGGCTACGCCCGTCAGGACAGGAAGGCCGCACCCCGCACCCCAATCACCTCCAAGCTGGTTGCCGACCTGATAACCACCGCCGGAGCCGACCGGGTTGTAACCGTAGACCTCCATGCGGGGCAGATCCAGGGATTCTTCAACATCCCCGTCGACAACCTCTACGCCGCTCCGGTGATTCTCGAGCACCTGAAGAACAAGTTCAATGGCGAGGATATCGTCATGGTCTCCCCCGATGCCGGTGGCACCGAAAGGGCCCGCGCCTTCGCCAAGAGACTGGGGTGCACCCTGGCGGTCATCGACAAGAGAAGAACCGGACCAAACGTGGCCGAGGTGATGCACCTCATCGGCGATGTCAAGGACAAGGTCGCCATCATCCTCGACGACATGATCGACACGGCCGGCACACTCACCCAGGCCGCCGGAGCCCTGAAGAGCCACGGCGCCAAGCGTATCTGCGCCTGCGCCTCCCACGGAGTCCTCTCCGGTCCGGCCATCGACCGGATCAACGACTCCACAATCGAAGAGGTGCTGATCACCGACAGCATCCCCCTGCCGCAAAATGGCAAGGATTACAGCAAAATTAAGGTACTGAGCGTTGCGGAGCTGCTCGCCGAGGCGATTCGCCGCATCCATGAGGACGAATCGGTAAGCTCCCTCTTCGTGTAAGCATCGGTAAACACAAAATTATCCCTATATATGGAGGAAAACATGGAAACCAAATCACTCAACGTCGAACTTCGCAGCAAGACCGGCAAGGGTATCAGCCGCCAACTCCGCCGCGACGGCCGCATCCCGGCAGTCGTCTACGGCAAGGGGATCGATCCCTCCGCCATCAGCCTTGACCAGCGCGAGCTGATGAAGCTGCTCAGCGGCGACGGCGGGATGAACTCCCTCATCACCCTGAATGGCGGCGAGGGGCTGAGCGGTTCGGTGGTCATCGTCTCCGACCTCGTTGTGGACCCACTCAAGGGTACCCCCAAGCATGCCGACCTGCACAAGGTCAACATGGACGAGAAGGTGCGCGTCGAGGTAACCATCAGGCTGAAGGGGACCTGCAAAGGGGTGAAGGACGGCGGCCTCCTCGACTTCGTCAAGCATACCGTCGAGGTGGAGTGCCTCCCCGCCATCATCCCGGCCCACATCGACCTGGACATCACCACCCTGACTATCGGTCACTCCATCCACGTCTCCGACCTGCAACTTCCGGCAAATGTCCGCCTCCTCGACGACCAGAAGGCATCGGTTGTCAGTGTTCTGGGCAAGGCCAAGGAAGAGGCTGCCACAGAGGCCTGATCCCTCCGGAGCAGCTGACGAACATGGCTAGCAAACTCATAGTGGGGCTGGGGAATCCCGGCCCCAAATATTTATGGACCCGCCACAACGCGGGTTTCATCGTTTTGGACCGATTTGCCCACCTCGCCGGCATCCCCGTAACCAAGAAGAGCTTCTCCGGGCTCTACGGCGAGGGGAACTGGGAGGGGCACCGCCTCCTCCTCCTCAAGCCCCAGACCTTCATGAACCTCTCCGGCCGTTCGGTTGCCGAGGCTCTCCGCTTCCACAAGCTCTCTCCAGCCGACCTGATCGTCATCCACGACGATCTGGACATCACCTTCGGCCAGATCAAGCTTAAAGAGGGGGGAGGACACGGCGGCCATAACGGTCTGCGCTCCATGCAGCAGCTGCTGGGGACCGGCGACTTCCCCCGCCTGAGGGTAGGCATCGGCCGCCCCGGCAAGGGGGAGATGGCCGACTACGTGCTGAGCAACTTCGCCAAGGACGAGATGAACGACCTGGCGCGGCTGGTGGATGGCATCGTCGACGGCCTGGAGATGTTCATCCGCGAAGGGCTTCCCAAGACCATGAGTCTCTACAACAACAAGAATCTGCTCGCCTAAAGGGGCGAAGCAGGCAAAGGAACCGGAATATGGGCTTCAACTGCGGCATCGTCGGCCTCCCCAACGTGGGAAAATCAACGATTTTCAATGCGCTAACCGCGGCAGGCGCCGAATCTGCCAACTACCCCTTCTGCACCATCGACCCCAACGTCGGAATAGTTCAGGTACCGGACCCCCGCCTGCAGCAGCTGGCGGCCATCGTCATCCCGGAGCGGATCCTCCCCACGACCATCGAGTTCGTCGACATAGCAGGCCTGGTCAAGGGTGCCAGCCAGGGCGAGGGGCTGGGGAACAAGTTCCTCGGCCACATACGCGCCGTGGACGCCATCGTCCATGTGGTCCGCTGCTTCGACGACGAGAACGTTGTCCACGTGGACGGCAGCGTCAACCCCCAGCGGGACATTGAGGTAATCCAGCTGGAGCTTGCCCTGGCCGACCTGGACACCGTGGAGAAGCGGATCCTGCGCAGCGAGAAGCTGGCCAGGAGCGGGGACAAGAAGGCCAAGGACGACGTGGCCTTCTGCCAGAAGCTGAAGCAGACCCTCGAACAGGGGAAACCGGCCCTGGGGCTGGCGGAAAACGATGACGAACGCCTGATCCTGCGCGACATGCACCTCTTGACCGACAAGCCGGTCCTCTACGTGGCCAATGTCGCCGAGGACGACCTGGAGGGAAAGCACCCCTTCGTCTCCCAGGTGGCCGAGATTGCCAGCCGCGAGGGGGCCAGGATGGTGACCATCTGCGGCAGGATCGAGTCGGAGATCTCCGAGCTGGAGGGAGAGGAGAAAGCCGAGTTCCTCGCCGGCATGGGGCTTGCCGAATCGGGACTGGACAGGCTGATCCGCTCCGGCTACGAGCTCCTCGGGTTGATAACCTACTTCACCGCCGGGGTGAAGGAGGTCAGGGCCTGGACCATCCCCCTGGGGACCAAGGCACCCCAGGCAGCGGGGGTCATCCATAGCGACTTCGAGAAGGGGTTCATCCGCGCCGAGGTCATCGCCTTTGGCGACTTCATAGCGGCCGGGGGGGAGTCTGGCGCCAAGGAGAAGGGTCTGATGCGACTTGAGGGTAAGGAGTACGTGGTCAGGGACGGCGACGTGATGCACTTCAGGTTCAACGTCTAGACAAATAGTCTCCGGCAAGGGAAACAATTGCTTGATCCGGCTAAAGAATTGTGCTATTAGGGTAAATTTCCTACGAGCGGCCATGGGGGCCGCTTCTCCTTGCTCCGGGTGGGACCGGGGCTATCTGTTTCGCGAAAAACGCCGAAACAAACAAACCGTGAGGAGGTTGTAAAGATGAGCAGGATGTACGAGACGATTTACATCGTCAAGCCGGACCTGGCAGACGAGGAGAGCAAGTCCCTCACCGCCAAGGTCAATGAAACCGTGGAAAAGATGAATGGTGCCGTCAGGAAGCTTGAGGATTGGGGTGTACGCAAACTTGCCTACCCGATCAACAAGATCACCCGTGGCCGCTACATGTACCTCCGCGCCGACGGCGATGCGAAGCTGATCGCCGAACTGGAGCGCCGTCTCCGCCTTGACGACAGGGTAATCCGTTACCAGACAGTCAAACTGGAGAAGGAGACCGTGGTAGCAGCACCGGCGAAGCCGGTAGAGGCCGAGGAGACCGCTTCCGCACCGGAAGCCGCAGCCGAAAACGAGTAAACTGACGGAGGTTCATATACCATGAGTGAAGAGAGAACTACACAGCGCCCGAGCGGGCCGAGGAAGAAGAGACCATTTCAGCGCCGCAAGGTATGCCGCTTCTGCGCCGACAAGCAGGTGACCATCGACTACAAGGATCCCCGCACCCTGCGCTACTTCATCACCGAGCGCGGCAAGATCGTCCCCCGCAGGATCTCCGGCAACTGCTCCAAGCACCAGAGGGAGATCACCGAGGCAATCAAGCGGGCACGCAACATCGCCCTGCTCCCCATTGCCAGCACCCACGCAATGCCGTAACGGACAGAGCAACCCATGACGCTGCCCGGCAGAGAGCTACTGCTCGATGCAACCAAGGGAGCGGTCCTTACCCTGGCCCTCTTCCTTGCATATGTAACATTCCCCCTGGTGGGGCTGGTTCCAGGAATCCTGGCCCCGCTGCCAGGGGTCTTCTACTACCTGAAACGGGGGGCCGCGGCAGGTTTAGTCACAGTTGCAGTAACCTTCGCGGTTCTCTGCGCCATGGACGGCCTCTCGACCGCCCTGCTGTATATGCTGCAAGTCGGCACACTCTCCATCCTCCTGCCGCTCTTCTACCGGAGGGGGAAGGGGGCTGCCGGGGCAATAGCCTCGGCGGTTGGGATCAACTTCCTGCTCATCGTCATCCTGGCAGTTGGCTACGCCAACTGGTCAGGGATGGACCTGCAGGGGAACATCCTCAAGGGGATCGACAACAGCATAACCCAGGCCATCTCGGTATACGAGAAACAGGGACTTAAGGGGGAGGATCTGCAGACCATCTCCCAGGGGATACGCCAGGCAGGCTCCCTTATAGGTCGGGTCTTCCCGTCTCTGCTGCTGGTGGCCCTCGGCTCCATGGCTGCCATGAACATGGCGCTCCTCTTCAGGATCGCCGGCAAGCATCTGCCGCAGTTGCCGATGCCGGAGAGTTTCCACCAGTTCCGCAACCCGGAACCCCTTGTCTGGGTGGTGATAGCAGCAGGCTTCGCCATGCTCCTACCCTACCCCGACGTAACCCGCATCGCCCTGAACCTCCTGATCGTAAGCGGCTTCGCCTACTTCATCCAGGGGCTGGCGGTCACCATGGCATTTTTCAGGAAGATCGCCGTCCCTTCCCTGGTACGGGTGATCTTCTGGCTTTTCCTGGCATTCCAGCCCTACATGGTGCTGGCAGTTGCCATAATCGGCATATTCGACATCTGGGGGGACTTCAGAACCCCCCGTGAAAAAAACCTGTAAGCAGGCTGGAGGAAAAAATGAAAGTAATTCTGCAAGAAAACCTGGAGAACCTCGGCAACATCGGCGACATCGTCAAGGTAGCACCCGGCTACGCCCGTAACTACCTGATCCCCAAAGGGTACGCACTGCTCGCCAACGAGAAGAACACCAAGGCCATGGAGCACGCCAAGCGCCAGCTCGAGTACAAGAAGAACAAGGTACTGGAGCAGGCACGGGCCATTGCCGCCAAGATCGACGCCATCACCCTCAACCTCGTCCACCAGGCAGGGGAAGAAGGGAAGCTGTTCGGCTCCGTCACCAACATGGAGCTGGCCGAGAAGCTTATCGCCCAGGGGATCGAGATCGACCGCAAGAAGATCGCCCTGGCAGAGCCTATCAAGCAACTGGGCGAATACAGCGTGACCGTCAAGGTTCACCCGGAAGTTGCCGCCGCCTTCAAGGTTGTTGTCAGCAAGCCGGAGTAATTGCGGCCAAGTCGTGAAACGTAAAGGGCGACGCGGGACAACCTGCGTCGCCTTTTTGCTGCAACAGGCATAACAGCTGAGACACTCAACATCATCGACGAAAATGGAGCAACCATGATCAAGATTGATTTCGACAAGATGGGTGGGCTGATTCCGGCCATCATCCAGGACCACGCAAGCGGCGACGTGCTCATGGTCGCCTTCATGGACGAGAAGACCCTCAACCTAACCCTGGAGACGGGCAAGACCTGGTTCTTCAGCCGCAGCCGCAACAAGTACTGGATGAAGGGGGAGGAGTCGGGCAACACCCAGGAGGTGATCGAGGCCTACACAGACTGCGACGCAGACTCTGTGGTCATCAGGGTGAAGCAGAACGGACCGGCTGCCTGCCACACCGGCAACAGGAGCTGCTTCTATGTCAAATGGGAGAACGGCCAGTGGGTGGAGCACTCCAACCCCCTGTTCGACCCTTCGGAGGTATACAAGAAATGAGCAAGCAACTCAACTTCGGCATCCCGAAAGGGAGCCTGGAGGACGCCACCGTAGATCTCTTCAAGAAGGCTGGCTGGAAGGTCAGCATCTCTTCGCGCAGCTACTTCCCCGGGGTGGACGACGAGGAGATGAACTGCAAGCTGATCCGGCCCCAGGAGATGGGGAAGTACGTGGAGCGGGGCACCATCGATGTGGGGATAGCCGGCCGCGACTGGGTAAGGGAGAACGATTCGGACGTTGTCGAGATCTGTGAAATGGTCTACTCCAAGGTCTCCCGCCGCCCTGTGCGCTGGGTCCTGGTGGTTGCCCAGGATTCGCCGGTGCAAAAGCCCGAGGACCTGGCCGGCGCCACCATCTCCACGGAGCTGGTAGGCTTCACCAAGCGCTATTTCAGCGAGCGCAACATCCCGGTGAACGTTGAGTTCTCCTGGGGGGCAACCGAGGCCAAGGTTGTCGACGGCCTGTGCGATGCCATCGTCGAGGTAACCGAGACCGGCTCGACCATCAGGGCCAACAACCTGCGCATAGTCTGCGACCTGATGCAGTCGGTGCCGGTGATGGTGGCCAACAAGGACGCCTGGCAGGAGCCGTGGAAAAGGGCCAAGATCGAGCAGATTGCCACCCTGCTGAAATCCGCCCTTGCTGCGGAGGGGATGGTGGGTATCAAGATGAACGCCCCCGGCGACAAGGTTGAGGCGATCACCGCAGTCCTCCCCAGCCAGAAGGCGCCCACCGTAGCCCACCTCTACAAGTCGGACTGGGTCTCCATCGAGAGCATCCTCTCGGAGAAGGACGTGCGCAAGATCGTCCCCGAGCTCCTCAGGCTAGGTGCCGAGGGGATCGTGGAGTACCCCCTCAACAAGATCATCTAAGACAGATCTTCAGCGGACAAAAAAAGAGCGCCCCATCTCCATGATGGCGGCGCTCTTTTTTGTTTCAGCTCACACCTATCGGCTCAGCCTCCGCTCACCCCCCAGCGGCGGTGCAGCCTCTTCTCCAGGGTGCCGAAGAGGAGACGGTCGGCGAGGAGGCCTATGACCACGATGACTATCATGGTGGCAATCACCAGGGGCATGTCGTGCAGCTCCCGCCCCATCATCAGGGTCGAGCCGAGCCCGGAACCGACGTAGATCAGCTCGGCCGCCATCAGGGCACGCCAGGCGAAGGACCAGCCGAGCCTGGCACCGGTGAGGAGGGCTGGCATGGAGGCGGGGAGGATGACATACAGGTACCCCTTCCAGCCGGTCGCCCCCAGCACCCTGGATGCCCGGATGTAGAGGCGGGGGATGTTCTTCACCCCGTCGCGCACGGCGAGAATGATGGCCATGACAGCCCCCATGACCACCACGAACTGCATGGAAACCTCACTCAGGCCGAACCAGAGCACCGCCAGGGGCATCCAGCATATGCTGGGGAGGGCCTGCAGCCCCAGGGCCATGGTTCCAAGGGTGTTGTCAAGCAGCTTGATCCTACCCAGGAGGAGCCCGAGGGGGATGCCTATGAGCAGGGATAGGGAGTAGCCGATAGCCAGACGCCTGATACTGGCCAGCATTGCCAGGGGCATGGAGCCGTCGCCGAAGGTTACAACCAGAGAGTCCAGCACCTGGCGCGGATGGGGGAAGAGGAGCTCGCTCCAGAGGCCGGCGGCGGCCAGCCCCTGCCAGACAAGGATCAGCAGGACGAAGAACGCAGCCCTCGCGCCGCTCTTGCGCAGCAGCTCCGACCTTCTCTCACGAACCCTCTTCCGCAGAAGTGCCTCTACCCTCTCCCTATCCTGTATGATGCTCCGCTCAGACATCAGCCACCCCGCTGCCGCGCATCTCGTCCCGCAGGTCGTCCCTGAGCACCGAGGCGATCTTCACCAGCTCCACATCCTCAAGATGGCGATGGCGGGGGAGGTTTATGGGGTACTCCCGGCAGATCCCTCCGCTGCGCGGCGACATGAGGAGCACCCTGGTACCCAGGCGCACCGCCTCCCGCACGTTGTGGGTGACGAAGATGATGGTCTTGCCGGTCTGCTCCCAGATGGATTCGATCTCCACGTGGAGCTGGTCCCGGGTCTGGGCGTCCAGGGCGGCGAAGGGCTCGTCCATGAGGAGGATCTCCGGGTCCAGGGCCAGGGCTGCGGCCAGGGCCACCCGCTGGCGCATGCCGCCGGAGAGCTCGTGGATCCAGGAGTTGGCGAAGGAGGAGAGCTTCACCAGTGAGAGGAGCTCCATGGCCCTCTCCTGCCGCTCCCTCCTGCCGACTCCGGCCATCTTCAGGCCGAAGGCCACGTTCTGCACGGCAGTGAGCCAAGGGAAGAGGGCCGCCTCCTGGAACATCACCACCCTGTCCGGCCCCGGGCCGCTAACCTCTTTGCCGCCGACCAGGACCCGCCCATGATCAGGCTTTTCCAACCCGGCGACGAGATTGAGCAGGGTCGACTTGCCGCAGCCGGAGGCGCCGAGGACGCAAAGGAACTCACCCTCCTCGATGGGGAGGGTGACATTGCTCAGAACCTGCAGGGGGCCGCTGTCGGAGAGGAACAGCTTGGAGACATTATCCAGGAGAACCTTGGGCATGGGGGAGAGCAACCTTCCTTGAAATGGCGACCGCCAAGGCCGCATCTTAGAGCCTGCCAAGATTAGCAGGAAACGGCCGGCCGGGCAACCCTATCTTCGCTTCCCCTTCGGCGGGAGGAGTCGATTGAGGCGCGAGAGATCGAGGGCCCCCTGGGGGGGGGCCTTGGCCGACCTGGGGAGGAAGCCGAGTTCCGTTGCCCTTGTGGCCGAGGTCATCAGGGCCTCGGGGAGCGGATCATGGGTTATGGTCAGGCGGGAGAAGGCATCCCTCAGCACTGTCTCGGCCAGGGGCTTGCGCGTCACCCTGGCCAGCTCGGCGTTGATAAGCTTCATCCCCCTTGATGGGTTGGCATTGATCCACTCGGTCGCCTCCAGGTGGGCCTTGAGGAGCCTGTCGACCAGCTCGCCATTGGCGGCCAGATATTCGCTGCGCCCTACCAGCACGGCGGTGGGGAACCTGCCGCCCGGCCAGAGGGTCCGCTCGTCCACCAGGATGCTGCCGCCGGCCTCATGCACCAGGCGCGAGGCCCACGGCTCCGGCACCCAGGCCGCATCCAGCCTCCCCTGGAGGAAGAGGTCGAGGATCTCAGCATTCTTCACCGGCATCACCTTCAGGTCGCTGTCGGCCCTGAGGCCGTTTACCTTGAGCCAGTGACGCAGGGAGATGTCCTGGGTGTTGCCGAACTCCGGGGAGGCAACCCGCTTCCCCTTGAGATCCGCCGCGCTCCTCACCCCGCCCCCCTTGCGCACCACCAGGGAGGCGCCGCCGCTGGCTGCGCCGGCGATGATGCGCAGCGCCTTGCCACCACTACGTACGTAGGCGTTCAGCGCCGGGTTGGGGCCGACGTAGGCCAGGTCGATCGCCCCGGAGAGGAGCGCCTCCATGGCGGCCGGGCCGGCGTTGAACAGCTTCCACTCCACCCTGCGGCCGGCAAGCCTCTCGAAGCTGCCGTTGGCCCTCCCCACTATGGCCTGGGCGTGGGTGATGTTGGCGAAGTAGCCGATCCTCACGCCAGGCTCGGCGGCAGCGGTAACGGCCGGCCAGGCGAGCCGAACCATTAGCAAGAGGGCAATTATGCAGAATCTCATATATATATCTCCGCGCAAAAAAAAGGGGGCGATTAGCCCCCTATGCTTCTATTTAGGTCAGGATCAGATCACCAGCGGGTAAGTTGAGATAACCACGCCTGTCGTGCCGACGGTGAGCGGCCCCATGGTGGAAGGGGTCTGGGTTGCATAAGAGTCATCCCAGCCACTGCTCAGAATGACGTATGCTGCAGATCCATTAGTAGTGCCACCGCTGGTGTATTTGGCTGACACCCGAATTTCATCTCCAGTGGAAGCAGCTGAGAAGATGTCAGTAATAACCGCAGCATAAACTGATTTGGTTACGTTCTTGATCGGCCCGCCAACACTGCCGGCGCTTAACACCACCGGGTTGCCGACACCTACGCTCTTGTCCCCATCAATGGTAATGGTGCAGTCTTGACCATTTGCCACGCCGGTGCAGGCGCCGGACCAGTTGAGTGCGGAGAAGCCGCTATTGGCCTTTAGTGTAACAGATGTGCCGGAAAGAAACTTGGCGCTCTTGACATTAAGAGATATACCCGCAGGGGTGCTATACAGCCAGCGGTCGCTGGAGTTGGGGGACCAGTCCACAGTCAGGGTGTAGTAGGTGCCGCCGGCAGCCGGGACGGCGGAGATGGTATGGTTGCCGGTCAGGCCGGTGAAGTTGTAGGAACTCAGGGTGCCGGCTGCAGCACCGTCGACCGTCACGTCACAGGCGCCGGTGGGATTGGCGATGGTGAAGAGGCGCCCCTTGGCGTTGACCGGCACGCTGCCGCTGGGGGAGATGGTGCATGCCGGGGTGGCGGAGGCGGTTATGGTGTAGGGGAGGAGCGGGCCGACGAAGCTGCCGAAGCTGGTGGGCTTGGCCCCTGGCGGGAGGCTGATGGTAGCGGTAACCGTGTTGCTGGCGGTGTCGAATACCTTGACGGTCTCGCCGGCGGTGGAGGTGTTCATGGTGATGTAGAGCTTGCTCCCGTCCGGGGTGGCGGAGATGCCGTAGGGGCCTGCTGCCACTGCGTAGTTGCTGCCGACCCTGATGTCAGGGGCCGCCGAGGAGTCGATGGCGTTCAGCTTGTCGACGCTGTTGGAGGGGGCGTATACCTTGCTGCCGTCGGCCTTGACCACCAGGGCGAGGTTGCCGGTGCCGATCTGTGCCGGATCGCCAACGCCGTCCTTCAGGCTGTACACTGAGCTGTCGGCCAGCTTGACGGCGCGAACGTCACCGGAGAGGCTGGAGGCGTAGAGGGTGTTGCCGTCGCTGCTCAGGGCCAGCCCCATGGGCTGGGTGCCACCCAGGGATATAACCGCAGAACGGCTGTAGACATTGCCAGCTTCGTCCAGGGAGACCTCGGCCACGTTGCCGGTGGAGGTGCTGGAGACGTAGGCCTTGTTGCCGGCGGCATTGATGACCACGCCGTTGGGATTACTGATCGACGAGTCGTCGACAGCAACCCTGCCAACCTCGGAGGCGCCTGTGCCGCTGATATCGATGACGATCAGGGTGTTGCTCATGTTGCTGGTCACATAGAGACGCGTTTCCGCGTCATTGACCGCCAAACCGCCGGGGACGTCGGTGCCGAGCCCGATCCTCTTGATGACCGCCTTGGTGGCCGCGTCGATGACCGCTACCTCATTGGTGTCCTGCAGGCCAACATATACTTTCTGCCCGGAGGAGCCGACCGTCACGCCGAATGCGTAGGGGTGCACCGTCGGCAGGGTGTCCGGCAGGGGAACGCTGGCAGTAACCGTATCGGTGGCGGTATCGATTATTGACACGTTTTTGGTCCCGCTATTGGCCACATATGCAAACGGTGCGGCGTGTGCGATGCTTGCCGCAGCCAGTACGCAGATGGCAGTCATAACTGACCTTGATTTCATGTGATCCTCCTCGGGCTAATCATTTGTACGGTTAGAGCTTCGAGTTAAAGAAGCAATTTTTACGCCAACATTCCGGACCTCGACCCATTAAGGGAACAAAAGAAAAATGCCTGAGTTATCAGCACGTAAGCGCCACCCGGGCAGCAACTGACCCCCCAAACGGCAAACGCTGTCAGGATTTCACTACGTTAAATGGCCGGAAGGGGCGGCATCTGCCATGGATTTCACCACCCCCCCTCCATCTCTTTCACCCGCCTCAGCAGCACCTCACCCACCCCACAACCACCCCTTTTGTAACGGGGGGTGAAGAGCCCGGTGATGAAGCCGGCGCCATAGCAGCAGTGGAGAAGAGTATACACGAGGGGGAGACGCCAGGCAATGGCGAAGCTCTCCCCCAGCGCCGCTGCCGCCGTGCTGGCCAGGGCCAGGAGGGCGTAGAGAGCGGCGGGGAGGAGGTACCACCACCTGGGGAAGAGGGGGATGGAGATGAGGTAGCAGACGAAGAGGGATGGGATCAGTGCCTTGGCATCCAGCGAGCGGCTCAACAGGGTCTGCTCCGCCCTCCCCCTGCCGTAGGTGAACATCTGGCGGACGAAGGCCCGCAGGTTGGGGCGCTGGCCGCGGGTGACATACATGTCCGGGTCGTGGACCAGGCGCCGACCCTCTGCCAGGAGGCGATCCACCAGCTCGTTCTCCTCGTTGGGGTAGAGCCTCTCGTCCAGGCCGCCGGCGGCGAGATAGACATCCCTGCGGAAGGCCATGTTGCAGAGGATCAGCTCCCTGTCGTCCGTGTCGCGCAGCACGCCGTGACGGCGATAGCGGTTGCGGATGGCTCCGCCGCCGAAGAGGGATGCCAGCGCGCAGGCGACCCCCCGCTGGAAGGGGGTGTTGTCGGCAGGCGTCAGGGAGGGGCCGCCGGCCACGGCCACCGCCGGGTCCCCCATGTGCCGCTCCAGGCGGAGCAGGGCGTCGGGGACTACGATGGAGTCGTCGTCGAGAAAGTAGAGTATCTCACCTCCTGCCTCTGCCGCGGCCCGGTTCCGCTGCCGGCTCGGCCTGCGACCCTCGGCGACTATGACCTCGTACTGCGGCGACCCCGAAGCGAGGCTGCGCAGCCCCTCGAGGGCCGCCACCTCTCCGCCGGGCTTTACAGGGATGATGACCGATATCTTCATGGCAGGGGAGATTAGCACAGCCATAAGTTAGCTGACAAGCGTTTGCTCCGGGGCATTTGCAGCTTGGCAGGCCGGCCGGATGGGGTTATCATGCCCAATCCGGCCCATGGAGGAGAAGATGATCCAGTTCGGCGTTTCCCCGGAAAAGCAGAGACAGCTGACAGAGCGGATGGCGGAGCTGGGGATCAGCGAGGCCGACCTGGAGGAGCGCTTCATCCGCTCCTCGGGGAGCGGCGGCCAGCACGTCAACAAGAGCGCCACCTGCGTTCAGCTTACCCACAAACCCACCGGCCTGGAGGTGAAGTGCATGCGGGAGAGGAGCCAGGCCCTCAACCGCTTCCTCGCCAGGAGGGAGCTGGCGGAAAAGGTGGCAAGGAGCATGGGCCTGGCAACCAGCCGCGACCAAATGGCGGAAAAGATCCGCAGGAACAAGGGGCGCCGAAGGCGCCGCAGAAGCGAAAAACGGGATGAGAGTTAAATGAACGGCACACCACTAAAGCTACTGGAGTTCGGCAAGATTCTGGAGAGGATAGCCATCTTCACCCATGGCGCACCGGCGGTGGAGAGGGTGATGGAGATCGCCCCCCTTGGCAGCAGGGAAGAGATGGAGCGCCGCTTCGGCCTGATTGAGGAGATCCGCCAACTGGGGCGTAGCGCCATAGGGCTACCCCTAAGCGACTACGAGGACGTCACCCCGATAGTCGAGCTTGCCAGGCCTGCAGGTGCGGTACTGAACCCCCTGGAGCTGGCCAGGATCCTCCCCATACTCCGGATCAGCCAGGCCATCCGCAGACAGCTTGATTACCGCGGCGACACCCCCCTCCTGGCGGAACTGGGGAGCGGGATAACCGGCTTCCCCGACATCATGGAGGCACTGGAGCACGCCATCGCCCCGGACGGCACCCTCCTGGACACGGCCTCCACCCTCCTCTTCCAGCTGCGGCGCAGCATCAGGCAGCTGACCTCAAGGGTGCGCAAGCGCCTGGAGGAGATCGTCAGGGAGAGGGAGGTGGCCATCTTCCTCCAGGACGACTTCATCACCCAGCGCAACGGCCGCTGGGTCATCCCGGTGCGGATGGACTCCAAGGGGATGGTCCCGGGGGTGGTGCACGACGTCTCCAACTCTGGGGAGACGGCCTTCATGGAGCCGATCGAAGTCATCGCCATGGTCAATGAGCTGGAGAACCTCCACGCCGAGGAGAAGGGCGAGCAGATCCGCATTCTGCGCCAGTTCACCTCCTGGGTGCGCCAGGACGGGGACGGCATTCTGGCCAACATGGAGGGGATCGTCGCCTTTGACCTGCATAACGCCATCGCCGGCTTCGCCGACCTCCTCGGCGCCAACCGACCCGAGCTGAGCAGTGAGCTGCGCCTCAGCATCCGCGGGGGGCGCCACCCCCTGCTGCTCCTCATGGAGCGGGAGCGGGGCGGCAGGGGGGTGGTCCCCCTGGAGCTGACCCTGGGGGATACGGACTCAGGGCGGGTGCTCCTCATCACCGGACCCAACACCGGCGGCAAGACCATTGCCATCAAATGCGCCGGACTGCTCATCGCCATGGCCCGCTCCGGAATCCCGGTTACGGCCGACAGCTCGTCGCTCTTCCCGGCGGAAGCCACGGTCCTGGCAGATATCGGCGACGAGCAGTCCATCGAGGAGAGCCTATCCACCTTCTCAGCCCACATCAGCAAGATATCCGCCATCCTTGGCAGGGCTGACGCCGGCACGGTAGTCCTCCTCGACGAGCTGGGGACGGGGACGGACCCGACCCAGGGGGCCGCCCTTGCCTGCGGCATCCTCGCCGACCTGATGGCCAAGGGGTGCCTGGTGCTGGCCACCACCCACCTGATCGACATCGTCGCCTTCGTGCAGCGTAGCGCCGGGATGGTCAACGGGGCGATGGAGTTCGACCGCAGGACCCTCACCCCCGGCTACCGCCTGGCCATCGGCGAGCCGGGGCAGTCCCACGCCCTGGATATCGCCCGGAGGTGCGGCCTGCCGGAGCGGATCATCGCCAGCGCCGAGGGGATGGTGGGGAGGATGGAGTCGGAGTTCCACACCCTCCTCGCCGAGCTGAAGGAGATGCGCCGCCGGCACGAGGAGACCCTTGAGGAGATGCTGCGCCGCGAGAGGCTCCTGGCCTCCCGCGAGTCCGACCTTGCCGCAGCGGCAGCCGAGATGGAGGTAAGGATCAGGGAGAGCCGGGCAAAGGGGCTAAGGGAGGCAAAGGAGCTGGTCCAGGGGGCGAGGAGGGAGATCAACCGGATCCTGGAGGAGGCGAAGAGGGAGAAGGGGAGGGATGCCGTAACAAAGCTGGCCGAGGTGGAGGAGAAGCTGGACGCCCCACTGCGGGAGCTGGAGGGGGGCAAGGTTATCCCGGCTGAGGAGATCAGGGCGGGGATCAGGCTCTTCGTGCGGATGCTCGGCATGGACGCCACGGTGCTGAGCGTGGATGGCAGGCATCGGCGGCTGCGGGTCAAGGCCGGCACAATGGAGATCGAGGTCCCCTTCGAAGGAGTTGAGCACCCCAGGGGGGGTGGGGAGGCGAAGAAGAGATCCGCCGGCAGGCACAGCGTATCGACCGCTGGTGGCGCGGACGAGAAGCGCGAGATAAACCTCATCGGCAAGCGGGTGGAGGATGCCATCCTCCTCCTGGACAGGTTCCTCGACCAGGCAGCCCTGAGCGGCTGGCAGGAGGTGCGGGTGATCCACGGCAAGGGGACCGGCAACCTGATGCGCGGCCTGCGGGAGCACCTGGCCAGACACCCCCAGGTGGCATCATTCCGCCCGGGGGAGCCCTACGAGGGTGGCGAGGGGGCGACCGTAGTCACCATGGGCTGAGCAGAAGAGGGGGCAAGGGGCGACCCTGCCCCCCTTCGTGACACGTTTACCGGTGACTGGCTACTTGGCAGGCGCGGCTTGCGTCGGGGGCTGGGGAGCAGCCATCTCCTGGCGGAGCCTTTCCACCGCCTGCAGCGCCTCGACGCGGAAATCGCTCTGGGGATAGGCGGCGAGGAACTCCTCCAACTGTTTCAGGGCCTGCTGACCATCCCCTTTCAGCCTGCTCTCCACCGCGGCGCTGAACTGCTGCAGCTCCTCCTCCCCCGCTTCGGCCGGTTTCTCCTTCCCCTTCCAGTAGATGTCGGTGGCCTCGTCACTCTTGGCCCCCCGCACCCCCCCTACGGCGGTTGTGGTGACACCCTTCTTCACCGGGGTGATCTTCTCCAGCTTGCCGGAGAGGCTCTCCCAGAACCCCTCCCTCTTCCCCCCCTCACTGCCGTGGGCAAGGGTGGCTGCCAGCATCAGGCCGGCAACCAAGAACAGACACTTTTTCATGAACGACACCTCCGTTTGCGGCCTCAATGGCTCCGGCCACCATGGGTTTACATGCTTCCGAGAAGCTCGACTGCTATGCTGCGGTACTTCTTCACCAGGGTGGCATCCTTCTTCGTGGCCCGGAGGAAAGTTTCCGCCGCCTTGTCACGGTTGTCAAGGCGAAGATGGCAGAGGGCAAGGTTGACGAGGATGTAGGGGTCCCCCTCGTCCAGTTCGGCCGCCTTCTCGTAGGCGCTCCTCGCCCCCTGGTAATCCCCCTGCAGGTAGCGGAGATTGGCCAGGTTGTTGATCACCTCGGCATTCGCAGGCATGAGCAGGTTGGCCTTTTCCAGGAACTTCCTCGCCTCGTCAAGCTCACCCGCCTCTCCGTAGATGATCCCCAACTGCAGGTGGGCGTTGCCGTCGCCGGGCTTCTCCTTGATCCGGGCAAAGTACCTGCTGCTGGCATGCATCAGCCTCATCCTGTTGATGCGGGCGATTTCGCCGCCGAAGCGCTTGTCCACCTCGGCGCGCCTGGCAACGGTTGCGCGCCACTCGGTAAGCGGCAAGCTGGCCGGCTTGTAACGCCCCCAGGCCAGACCCAGGTCGGTGATCTCCAACCCCTTCTCCCGCCATTCGTAATATGCCTTGCTCCCGGCTTCCCAGGCTTTCATGAAAGGAGAACCCACCAGGGTCAGCTCCACCGGTGCCCAGACTATCCCCTCGTGGATGGCGAACATGCCGTTCATGGTGGAGTCCCCCAGTTCGCTCGCCTGGCCGACGGCAAGCATGATGAAGATATGATCCAGGGTGCCGAGGAGCATGGTGCGGATGCCAAGCCCCTCCAGGGCGGCGGCGTAGAGGACAACCAGGTCGGTGCAGACCCCGGAGTTGCGTTTCAGGGTCTCCCGCGGGTACTGGACGTAGTCGACGATACGTGTCTTCCCCTCCACGATCTGATAGGGGTTGTTGGGGTGCTGCAGATAGGTCATCCCCATCTGGCCGAGGTATTCGTAGATTGCCGCCGCATATACGAGGGGTGAGCCCATATCACCGTACTGGGTGACGATGGCCCGGGTGAACTCCAGGATTACCGGGTCCTTGGAGGTGACGAAGGTGGCCACCCGGTCCTTGTTGACCCACATCATGCGGTGCTTTTCATAGAGATTGATGGTGTTGTTCCTGGAGAAGCTGTGCTGCTTCTGGTTCTCGTAGTAGGTGGCCTGCAGTTCGGTCTGCACCGGCGTATCCTCGGTTACCTCCAGGATCTTGTTGTTGAAGACGGCCTTCAGGTCGACCACCCGGCTCTGCCGCGGAACGAGGTTGCGGATCTCCACTTCGGTTGGGAAATCCATGAACTCCTTGACGGCAAAGGCAAGCTTGAGGATGCCGATCTCGTCCCTGGTGTTGTTTGTCAGGCGGACCTTGCCGATCCCTTCGGTTTCGTAGATCTTGTAGGTGTTGGAGAAGATATCTTCCATCTCCAGGATGTCTATCTCCAGGGGGGGCTTGGTGGCGACCATGGTGCTCACATCCACCCCGCTCCGTTCGCTCTCCACCCCATCGATGCTCACGGCGCTCACCAGATAGGTGTAGTCGCTATCCGACTCCAGCCCCCCCTCGGCGAAGGAGGTCTCCTTGGTTTTCCCCACCAGGAGCGGCGGGGCATCCTCCTCGTCGCTCTCCCTGTAGACGGCAAAATGGTCGATATAATCGCGGCTCCCCGCCTGCCAGGTCAGATCCACCGACCACTCCTGGCTCTTCGCCTCCAGGTTGCCGGGGGGGGGCGGGACGAACTTCTTCGCCACGGCAGTAGCCCTCTCAGTGGAGATGTTCTCGTTGCCGCCGCGCACCACGGCGCTCACCATGTAGGAGTAGGTCAGATCCGGCAGGGCCTTGGCGTCCCTGAAGGAGTTCCCCTTGACAACCGCCACCTCCCTGTATTCACCCCCGCCTGCCTGGGAACGGAACACCCGGAAGGACTCCACGAACGACTCGTCGCTCCCCCGCCAGCTAAGCTCCACGCTGCGCATGCCGCCGACGGCTACCAGGTCCTTGGGTGGGGAGGGGGTGTAAATGGTGGTGAACTCCTGCACCCTGCCGATCCCCGGATCGGAAACGAGGAAGCTGATGTCGTCCATCACCGCCAGGGATGACGGTTTGCGGAAGTCACCCTTCCCCTCACCCTTGGCCCCGAACTCCCTCTTGTACTCCCCATAGAGGTTGAAGACCTTGACGCTGTTCGTGCCGGCGTCGAGGACCATCACCTCGCTGCCGCTGACCGCCACCTTCACCGGCTTCTCAAGCCTCCCCGGGCCATCCCCCCTGCCGCCGTACTCACCCAGCGGTTCGCCATTGGGCTTGAGAACTGTGATCACATTGCGGGAGCCGAGGAGCACATGGAGGTTCCCCTTGGCATCCTGATCGAGAGAAATCGGCCTCTCCAGGGGCTTCCCCCCCACCCCGCGGCCGAAGGCGCTCAGGAATACCCCCTCGGAGTTGAACAGCTGCACGCGGTCGTTGCCAGTATCGGCCACGTAGATAACTCCGTCCCTGGCGATGCGGATATCGCTCGCCCCGGAGAAATACCCCTCCCTGCTCCCTTCGGCACCGGTCCTGGTGAGGATCTTCCCCCCGTCGTCAAGCCTGAGGAGCTGCCACTCCTCACCGTCCAGGATCCACGGCAGCCCCTGGGGATCCACGTCAATGGCCAGGGGCTTTCTCCCCGCAAGACTGAAGCTCTTCTCCACCTGGCCGGAGCGGACGACGACGATCGACCGCTCCTCGGCATCGATGCCGTAGATCCGGCCGTGGCTCCTGTCGAAGGCTAGCTTCCCCACGGGGAGCGGGAGGTTCCTGTTCCAGCGCACCGAGGTAGGGGGGGGGATGCTCAGGGGGAGGTCGCTCACCCCCCCCTTGTCCGTGGCTATCACCTGCACCGTACCCTTCTCCCTGTCGACGGCATAGACCCTGCCGAAAGAATCGGCAAAGATTCCCCAGAGATCCTTGAACTGGACCTTGCCGTCGCCCAGGGTGCCGAAGGAGAAGAGCTTCTCACCCTTGGAGCTGTACTTGGTGATGTTGTAGTTCCCCTGGTCGGTGACAAATACGCCGTCTTCGGCCACCGCCAGGGAGTAGGGCTTCTCCGGGCCGCTGATCACCCCCACATAGGAGCCGTCCTGGCGATAGATCTTCACCTGGCGGCTCTCCCCGTCCACGGCGTACACATTCCCCCGGTTGTCAACAACTACGTCGGTGGGGCTCTTTAGCCGCGCCCCCCCCTCGCCGCTGCTGCCTATGGAGTGGAGATAGACCCCGTTTGGGCCGAAGAGCTGGATGCGATCGTTGCCATAGTCGGCAACATATATGACCCCCTGATAGACGAAGATACCGCTGGGGTTGCTGAGCTGCTTCGGACCGCTCCCCCCCTTGCCAAAGCTCTCCCTGTACCCGCCCCCCCTGGAGAAGACCACCACCCGGTCGAGGGAGGTGTCGCAGACATAGATGTTGTCTCCGTAGACCGCGATGCCCGCGGGCTTCTTCAGCAGCGGATCGCCATCCGGGTCCATACCCTGGATGGTGAGGACGTTCTTTCCTTCCAGGGTATGGACTCTGACGCTTCCATCCCTGGTGGTGACATAGAGGTTGCCGCTTTTGTCCGCTGCCACCCGTTGCGGTTTTTCCACTGCAACCTCGGCTACCAGCCTGACCTGATGGGCTCCATGGGCAAGGGTTGCCATAAGGAAAAACATTGCTGTCACTGCTATCCTGAACATGCTGAACCTCCCCGCAGACTGATACGGGTTCTGACTCTCCCCCAAAAAACGCTCGCGCCACTATATACCGGCATTTACGAACGCAACCCCCTGAGGGCATATATCTCTACCGGCATCTTCTTCCCCTTGACCAGGATCTCACCCATGGGTTCGGTCTCCATGAGATGATCGATCCTGTCGCGCAGGGAGCGGGTGATGACGGCAGAGTGAACGTCCCTGCTCTTGTCCTGGATCCGGTAGGTCAGGTTGACGTTGTCGCCGATGGCCGTATACTCCATCTTCTTTCCCACTGCCCCTATGTTCCCCACGATCACCTCGCCGGTGTTTATGCCGATCCCCCAGGAGAGTGGCTCGTCCCCGGCCAGGCGCCACTTATCCTGCAGAGGCCCCATGGCCTCCAGCATCTCCAGGGCGCAGCGGCTGGCCAGTTCGGCATGGTTCTCCTGGTGAAGCGGGGCGTTCCAGAATGCAAGTATGCCGTCCCCGAGAAACTTGTCCAGTGTACCGTCATGCCTGATGACGATGTCGGTCATGGCGGCCAGATAGTCGTTGAGGATGCGCACCACCTCCGCTGGGGAGCGGCTCTCGCTGTAGCTGGTGTAGTTCTTCACGTCGGCAAAGAGAATGGTCAGCTCCCGGGATTCGCCGCCGATCCTGGCCATCCCCGGATTTTTCACCAGTTCGTCCACCACCCGCTTGGATACGTAACTGGAGAACATTGAGCGGATGTCCCGTGCCTGGCGGTCGATGATGAAGAATCGGTAGTAGGCGGCAACCGCATAAACCAGGAGGATGGCAATGAACGGGTAGACGACGCTGATCCACATCCCGCCGAGGAAAAGCCTCGTGGAGAGATAGGCATGGCCGGCGAGGATGGCAATTACCAGCGGGAGGGAAACGGCATGGCGCAGCTTCCAGCAGACTGCGGCGGTCAAAGCCCCCCCAAGGATGATGATGAGCTGGTCGATTGCCCCCTCTCTCCCCCCCCGGCTTACGAAATTCCCCCTGGCGATGTTTTCCGCCACATTGGCATTCACCTCCACCCCCGGGGAGTTGTTGGAGAAGGGGGTGATCCGCATGTCGTAGATCCCCAAGGCGGTTGCCCCCACGAAGATGACCCTCCCCCGCAGGCTCTCTGCGCCGACTCTCCCCCTGACCACGTCGACGAAGGAGTAGCGGTCGTACCTTCCCGGCGGGCCACTGTAGTTGATGAGCATCCTCTGCTCCCCGTCAGTGGGGATCCACCTCTCGCCGAGACGCAGATGGCGCGAACCCACCTCGAACTCGCCGACACCGAGGAGCTCCGCCGCACCGCTTAGCCCAAGGGACGGGTAAAATCTCCCCCCGTATGAGATGGCCAGCCTCGTCCAGCGGATGACCCCGTCGCTGTCCGGGAGGACATTGATCTGGGCGATTCTCCTGGCCCCCTTTACCAGGGTTGGGATGCTGGAGGTGATGCTGGAAACCTTGCCGTCCGGTGCGAACTCCATGCCGCAGGCAAGGGTGACGTTGCCGCTCCGGCGGATTGCCGCGCCGAAGGCTGCGTCGGCACCGGGGGACTGGGGCTCGGGGAAGAAGGCGTCGAAGAGGACAGCCCTGGCCCCTGCCCGGCTGGTGGCGTCCAGCAGGGTGGCGTAGTGTTCCCTGGAGAAGGGGAACCTCCCCAGCTCGGCGATTGTCCTGTCGTCGATGGCGATGATGGCGATGGAGCGGCTGTCACCCGCCCCCCTGTGCAGGGACCTGACCCTTAGGTCGTAGGTCTTCTCCTCGAACCTCTCCAGAAGGTCCGGCTGTCGATGGTAGAGACCGAGCACAGCGGCTATCGACAGGAAGGTTACCAGGTATATGTTGAAGACCCTTTTCATCGCCGGATAACTTAGCAACTAACTGGTTTCATGTAAACAGCGTTCTAGGGGGGATGATCGGAGGGGACAAAAAAGGGCCGTGGCAGCTACCTGCCACGGCCCTTTCCAGACTGGAATCACTCGACGAAGCTCTTCAGCTTCTTCGCCCGGCTGGGGTGGCGCAGCTTGCGCAGCGCCTTGGCCTCTATCTGCCTGATCCGCTCCCGGGTGACCTCGAAATCCTGGCCGACCTCCTCCAGGGTGTGGTCGCTCTTCTCGCCGATGCCGAAGCGCATGCGCAGGACCTTCTCCTCCCTGGGGGTGAGGGTTGCCAGGACCCTGGCTGTCTGTTCCGAAAGGTTTGCCTTGATCACCGCCTCAAGGGGGGAGACTACCCCCTTGTCCTCGATGAAGTCGCCGAGGTGGGAATCCTCCTCCTCGCCGATGGGGGTCTCCAGGGAGATAGGCTCCTTGGCGATCTTCAGCACCTTGCGCACCTTGTCCAGGGGGAGCTGCATCCGCTCGGCAATCTCCTCGGGCGAAGGCTCCCGGCCGATCTCCTGTACCAGCTGCCGGCTGGTGCGGATCAGCTTGTTGATCGTCTCGATCATGTGCACCGGAATCCTGATAGTGCGGGCCTGGTCGGCGATCGCCCTGGTTATCGCCTGGCGGATCCACCAGGTGGCGTAGGTGGAGAACTTGTACCCCCGCTGGTATTCGAACTTGTCCACCGCTTTCATCAGGCCGATGTTCCCCTCCTGGATCAGGTCGAGGAACTGCAGCCCCCGGTTGGTGTACTTCTTGGCAATTGAGACCACCAGGCGGAGGTTTGCCTCCACCAGCTCCGACTTGGCCTGCTTCGCCTTCCTCTCCCCCTGCTCCACGGCCAGCAGCGCCCTGGAGAGTTCGCACGCCCTGAAGCCCGACTCCTCCTCGACCTTGTGCAGCTTCTTCTCCAGGGAGGAGAGCCTTTTCTCCAGCTTCTGCGCCTCCTCCTCGGGGAAGCCGAGGGAGTCGATGAACTCCTGGCTTATACCCCTTGCCGCGCCCGGATCGGTCAGGTAGGAGACGAGCAGCTCCGGCTTGCACTTGAACTCCTTCTCCAGCTCCGCAACCTCGCGCATGATCCTGTCGACCTTGGCCGAGAGCTCCTTGAGTCGAAGGGAGATCTTCTCCACGTGGCGGTCCTTGAGGCGCAGCGCCTTGACCAGCTCGGCCAGGCGGGACTTCAGCCCATCCTTCTCCACGGCAAGCCCGGCCAGGGTCTCTTCCGTGACCCCCTCGGACCCCTCCTCGGCCAGGATGGCATCCATGCGGACATCGATCTCCCTGATCTCGTCCATAATCTCCAGCAGGCGGTTACGCTGGTGGTCCTCCTCGTCGTCCTCCAGCTCCTCCTCCTCAACCTCCTTGCTGATGTCGGAGCCGCTGATCTGGAACTTGCGCAGACGATCACCCAGGGAGACCATCTCCTTCAGGGTAATGGGGGTGTTGAGGATGACGCCGGCAACCTCCCTCTCACCATCCTCAATCCGCTTGGCAATCTCCACCTCCCCCTCGCGGGTCAGGAGAGATACGGAACCCATCTCCCGCAGGTACATGCGTACCGGGTCGCTGGTCCTGCCAAGGGCGCCGGGCTCGAACTCCTGCTCCTCCTGCTCCCCCTCGATCTCCTCCTCATCCTCCAGATCGAGCTTCACCTTGGGAATCTTGACCTTCTGCACCGAATCGACAACCTCTATCTCCATCTCGCCGAACATGCTCATTACGTCGTCGATCTGCTCGGAGGAGACTATATCCGGAGGGAGGAGATCATTAACCTCCTCATAGGTGAGGAACCCCTTCTCCTTCCCCATGTCGATCAGCTGCTTCACCTCTTCAATGCTCTTCTTGGCCATTCACTTCCCCTTCTGCCGGAAAGGGACGGCATCCGCAACGCCCCTGGCGCTACCTGCCGCGATTACCCATCCGACTGAATTGTCACAGTTTTATAGTAATTGTGATTTTCTGTTTCGCAAGTTGTTAAGTGCTTCCATTATCTCCCAGTAGCGGGGGGAGTCGGAGTCCAGCTTGAGCAGCTCCCGGCGGAGGCTCTTGGCGTCCAGCATCTGCAGGGAACTCTTCTCCAGAGCCTTGCGGTAGTCCTGCATCGCCCGGAAAGGATCCAAGTCGGCCAGGTGGGCATCATCCATGAACAGCCCGGCCAGACTCCTCCCAAGTTCGCTCTCGCCGAGGGGGGCGAGCAGGGAGGCAAAATCCGCCCCTTCGCCGCTCTCCATGGAGCTGAGGAGCCGGTCTGCCATGGGCCGAAGCTCCTGTGGAAGGAGAGCCTCGATCCCTGCGGCGCGGAAGTCGGACGCTATCTGGGGATAGCGTGCCAGGAGGGCCAGGAGCGAGAGTGCCGGATCGGCCTCACGCCTCTCCACTGCTGCCGCAGCCGGCCTGGAACTCTGCCGCTGCGCGCTGCCGCCGAGGCTCCCCGGCTCCATGTCCAGCACCCTTTCGAGCTCACGCAGGTAGAGAGTGCGCTCCTGCCCATCGCCGAGTCTCTCCACCATGGGACGAAACTTGTCTATTACCCCCTTCTTCCCGGTAACCGTGCCTGTTTCGTGGCTGGCAAGGAGCTCACGCAGGTAGTAATCCAGCGCCGGACGTGCCTGGGAGAGCAGTGCTGCGAATTCGCCTCCCCCGTGGCTGGCTAGGAAGCTGTCCGGGTCATCGCCAGCTGGCATATCAACCACGAAGCAGGGGAGCTTCTCCTCAAGGGTAAGTTCCATCCCCCTGAAGGTCGCCTTCCTCCCCGCGCTGTCGGCATCGAAGAGCAGGTAGACCCTCTCCGCATAGCGCCTGATCACCTGCAGGTGTCCACTGGTCAGGGCCGTGCCGCAGGTCGCCACCACGTTCCTGATCCCCGCCCGGTACAGGGCAAGGTGATCAAAGTACCCCTCGACGATGATCACGCTCTTCTGCTCGCGCATCGCCTGCCGCGCCAGGTCGATGCCGAAGAGGGTCTCGCTCTTGTTGTAGAGCGGAGATTCGGGGGAGTTGATGTATTTTGGGAGCGAGTCGTCCAGTACTCTCCCGCCGAAGGCTATCGGCTGGCCGTGCACGTTGGCTATGGTGAATATCAACCGGTTGCGGAACAGGTCGAAGTAGCCGCTGCCGCCGCTCTTCGCCTTGATCAGGCCGAGGCGCTCGGCCATCTCCAGGGAGCCCCCCTTCTGGCGCAGATATTTCACCAGCCCGTCCCACTGCTCCGCGGCATAGCCGAGCCGGTAGGGGGAGATTATCTCCCCTGGAACACCGCGGCCGGCAAGATAGCTACGCCCCGGCTCTCCGGCCTGCTCCCGCTGCAGCATAGCGGCGTAGTACTCAGCCGCCAGGGCGACGATCGCCAGCTGCTGCTCCTTCTCATCCAGGCGCCTTTTCTCCGCGGCAGTGGGGAGTCGCTCCTCGATCACCACCCCTACCCGCTTGGCCAGCAGCTTGACTGCCTCCGGGAAGGAGAGCCCCTCCATCTTCATGACGAAGCTTATGGCGTTGCCGCCGACGCCGCAGCCGAAACAGTGGAATATCCCCCTGGCCGGATTGACGTTGAACGAAGGTGTCTTCTCCCCGTGGAAAGGGCAGAGCCCCAGGTAGTTGGCCCCGGATTTCTTCAGGCTGATGTAGTCGGAGACCACCTCGACTATGCCGGCCCTCTCCCGAACCTCGGCGATCTTATCGTCAGCAATCATCATCCCTGCTACCCCTTCGATTTCGCCGCCGGGGCCGGCTTCTTCGGCTTCGGACTCTCCTTCTCATCCGCCCCCCCCCCTGCCCAGCCGGAGACGATCTCCCTGCCGGTGGCGATGAAAGTTGCAGCCGTGGGGGAACGGTGCAGGTACCCCTTGAATTTTTCCGGCAGAGGCCTGGTTACGCAGAAGTAGAGCACCATGGCGATGATGAAGGCCCCCTCGAGGAAACCGAGGACCACACCGCCGACCTTGTTAACTCCACCGAGAAGGATGATGTTGAAGAAGACCGTCAACAGGTGGCCGAGGAGATAGAAGATCAGCCCGACAACGAGGAAGATGAAGACGAAGGAGAGGATTGTTGCCACATTGGGCGGCAGCTGGATGAGATGGCGGCTCGCTTCGGCCAGCAGGTGGTAGTATTTCAGGGCAGCCCAGCCGCCGACGAGAAAGCCGAGCAGGGAACATACCTGGCGAATGAGCCCCTTGGTGAATCCCTTGAAAACGAATGCGAGCAGCACCAGCCAGATCAGAATGTCTACAAGATTCATCGCTCCCTCGACATCATTTGTATATCTGCCTGGGCCGAAAAGAAAAGTAGGGGCAATCACGAGAATTGCCCCCACCCAGGTCATCCTGTCCTGCTGTATCGACGTCGGGCGATGCCCGGCCAGCGCCGGCAGCAGAAGACATGAAAGGATTGCCTAGTCGATCATCTTGCGCTGCTTCTTCAGCGCGCGCTTGCGAGCGGCAATAGCCTTCTTCTTCTTCTTGATGCTCGGCTTTTCGAAATGCTCGCGCTTGCGGACGTCCGAAAGAATCCCTGCCTTTTCGCACTGCTTCTTGAATTTCTTCAGCGTAAGCTCAAACGGCTCAGTCTCTTTTACCTTGATTCCCGGCATTCATGTTCACCCCCCCCTATTTAAATTTCCAACCCAGGGTAGGCCGGTTTTCCCATGCAAAGGTTGATAATACTATGCAAAGACAGATATATTGTCAATAAATTTATCAACAGCCCCGCTGAAACGTTCGGATCAGGCGTTGCGAGACTCTTTCTCCTCGATCCCTGAGGTGCCGAAGCGACGGCGCAGCTCGTCGTAGACGGCTTCCAGGGGGATGTCATGATAGCCGAGGAGCACCAGTGTGTGGAAGAAGAGGTCAGCCGTCTCGTAGACCATCTCGTCCCTGCTCCCCCCCTTGCCGGCGATAACCAGTTCGGTGGCCTCCTCGCCGAGCTTCTTCAGGACCTTGTCCACCCCCTTGGCCATGAGGGAAGCGGTGTATGATTTTTCCGTCGGATTAGCCTTTCGCTCCAGGATCACCCGGTAGACTTCCTGGAGTATATCGCCTTGCCCGCTCATCTGACCGCCACCCCTTTCCCACGGAGAAACTCCTTCGCCTCGCCGATGGTGTACTCCTTGTAGTGGAAGATGGAGGCCGCCAGACAGGCACTGGCACCGGCCTTGGCAAAGCCGTCGTAGATATGCTCCAGGTTGCCGACACCGCCGGAGGCGATGACCGGGATGGAGACAGCGTCCACCACCGCCCTGGTCAACTCCAGGTCATAGCCGTCCTTGGTGCCGTCACAATCCATGCTGGTGAGGAGGATCTCGCCTGAACCGTACTCTTCCATCTTTATTGCCCACTCAACCACGTCGATGCCGGTCGGCTTGCGGCCGCCGTGGGTGTAGACCTCCCAGCGTTTCTCCCCCGGCACCCGGCGGGCGTCGATAGCCACCACCGTGCACTGGGAGCCGAAGCGCTCCGCCGCCTCCTTGACGAACTCGGGGCGATGGACTGCCGCGGTATTGATGGAG
Source organism: uncultured Geobacter sp. (assembly GCA_937871715.1). Classification (GTDB taxonomy): domain Bacteria; phylum Desulfobacterota; class Desulfuromonadia; order Geobacterales; family DSM-12255; genus CALMBF01. Next base: position 38,036 of record CALMOE010000203.1, read on the forward strand.
GTCTTGTCCGCCCCGGCGTTGAGCAGGCGGCGGATGTCGTCCACGGTGCGGATCCCCCCGCCGACGGTGAGGGGCATAAAGACCCTCTCGGCGGTGCGGCGCACCACGTCGATGATGATGTCGCGCTCGTCGCTTGAAGCGGTGATGTCCAGAAAGGTCAGCTCGTCCGCGCCCTGCTGGTCGTAGAGCTCGGCTATCTCCACCGGATCGCCGGCATCGCGCAGCTCCAGGAACTGCACCCCTTTGACCACCCGGCCACCCTTGACGTCGAGACAGGGAATGATGCGCTTGGTCAGCATGGCTTTAAGCCCCCTTCGTCAAAGCAATCGCCTCGGCCAGGTCAAGCGCCCCGGTGTAGATCGCCTTGCCGGTGATGACGCCGGTGACGCCGCTCTTCTCAACGGCCAGCAGATTTTCGATATCCTTCAGGCTCGATACCCCGCCGGAGGCGATGACCGGAATGCTGATCGACTCGGCCAGCGCCCGGGTCGCCTCGATGTTCGGCCCCTGCATCATGCCGTCACGGCTGATGTCGGTGTAGACGATGGCCGATACGCCGAACCCCTCGAACCGCCGGGCCAGTTCGGTCGCAGTCACGCCGGTAACCTCGGCCCACCCCTGCACCGCCACCATGCCGTTCTTGGCGTCGATACCGACGACGATCCGCCCCGGGAACCGCTTGCACGCCTCTTCCACCAGCTCCGGGTTGCGCTGGGCAGCGGTGCCGATGATCACCCGTCCGATCCCCATCTCCAGGTACGCCTCGATTGTGGGGATGTCGCGGATACCGCCCCCCAGCTGGGTCGGGATGGTCAGCGCCTTGACGATCTTTTCGATGGCCCCGCGATTCTTCGGCTCGCCGGCAAAGGCGCCGTCCAGGTCGACGATATGCAGCAGCTCAGCCCCCTGGTCCTGCCAGATCCTGGCCTGGGCACCGGGATCATCGTTGAACACCGTATCCTTCTCCATCAGCCCCTGCTCCAGGCGGACGCACTTCCCTTCCTTCAAATCGATAGCCGGAATGACGATCATGCAAACTCTCCGAAATTTTTCAGTATCTTCAGACCCATCTCCTGGGATTTCTCCGGGTGGAACTGGGTGGCCATGACGTTGTCCCTGCGGATCGACGAACAGAAATCGATGCCGTAGGAGGTAGTAGTGGCGATGACCGCCGGGTCATCGGGCTGCACATAATAGGAGTGGACAAAATAGACGTTCGTCCCGTCAGGCACCCCGGCATAGAGTGGGGAATCACCGCAGAGGGCCAGCTGGTTCCACCCCATGTGGGGGACTGCCAGCTTCTCGCCGTTTTCCGTCATCCCCTCGGGGAAGCGGACCACCCGGCCGGGGATGATATCCAGCCCCTTGTGCAGGCCGAACTCCTCGCTCTCGGTGAAGAGGAGCTGCAGGCCGAGACAGATGCCGAGGAAAGGCCTCCCCTCCCGCACCACCCGGTGGATCGGCTCTACGAAACCACCCTCCTCAAGGTTGCGGATGCAGTCGCGGAAGGCGCCGACACCGGGGAGGACGATCTTTTCCGCCTCAAGCACCACATTCGGATCGTCGGTCACCACCGCCTCGAAGCCGACCTTCTCGAACCCCTTCTGCACCGAGCGGAGGTTCCCCATGCCGTAGTCGATGATGGCAATCATATGGTTCCCTTGGTCGACATGACCCCCTGGATGCGCGGGTCCAACTGGGTGGCCATGTCCAGCGCCCGGGCGGCCCCCTTGAAGCAGGCCTCCAGGATGTGGTGCACATTGTCGCCGTACATGACGTTGATATGCAGGTTGGCCCCCAGGTTGTTCACCAGGGCCTGGAAGAACTCCCGGGCAAGCTCCACATCAAAGTCGCCGATCTTCACCTTGGGGAGGCTGACGTTGTATACCAGGAAGGGGCGGCCGGAGAGGTCAGTGGCCACCGAAGCCAGGGTCTCGTCCATGGGGACGCTTGCCTGGCCGTAGCGGCGGATCCCCTGTTTGTCCCCTAGGGCCTCCCTGATCGCCTGGCCGAGGACGATGCCGATGTCCTCCACCGTGTGGTGGAAATCGATGTCGATATCCCCCCTGGCCTCGACCTCCAGGTCGAAAAGGCCGTGCCGGGCGAACAGGTCGAGCATGTGGTCGAGGAACGGCACCGAGGTGCAGATCTTCCCCTGGCCGCTGCCGTCCAGGTCGATGGCAAGCCTGATGCTGGTCTCTTTCGTAATTCGTTCGATTGAAGCGGTTCTGGCCATGGTAGCCTCCTAGCCGATTTCTTGTAGAGCAGTAAGAGTTGTTTCCATCTCTTCCCGGGCACCTATGGATATCCGCAGCCCTTCTTTGAGGAGGGGGTCGGAGAAGTGGCGCACCAGGATCTTCCGGGCATACAGGGCGTCGTAGACCCGCTTGCCGTCGCAGTCCGGCGGCGCGGCGAAGACGAAGTTGCCGCTGGATGGGATGACCGAGTAGCCGATCTTCATCAGCTCGGCGGTGAACCATTCCCGGGTGTCGATCACCTGGCGGCACCGCTCCCGGAAATACTCCTGGTCCAGCAATGCCGCCCCGCAGGCCGCCTGGGCAAGCCGGTCCAGGTTGTAGTGGTCGCGGATCTTGTCCAGGGCGGAGATCACCTCCGGCCGGGCGATGGCCAGACCGAGGCGCATACCGGCCAGGGCGTAGCTCTTGGAGAGGGTCCGGGTCACCACCACATTCTCGTGCTTCTTCACCAGCTCCAGGGCATTGGTGTCGGAAAAATCTGCGTAGGCCTCGTCAACCACCAGCATGCCGGAGCAGCGCTGGGCCAGCCGCTCGATGTAGCCTGTGGAGAAGGCGAATCCCAGGGGTGAGTTGGGGGTGGTGAGGAAGAACAGCTTCCCTTCGTAGCGCTCCGGGAACCCCTCTATCCAGAGGTCGTCGGAGAGGCCGAAAGTCCTGACCTTGGCCCCCTGGATCTCTGCCAGGGTGGCGTAGTAGGAGTAGGAGGGGTGGACGAAGGCGATCTCCTCACCCTCGCCGGCAAAGGCGCGGATCAGGTTATTCAGCACCTCGTCGGAACCGTTGGCCATGATCACCCAGGAGGGGTCGAAACCGTACAGCTCAGCGGCGATCTCCCGCAAGGACTGGCTGGAGGCGCTGGGGTAGGTGCGAAGGGATGCGCCCTCCCCCCCCAGCTCGGCCATGACCGCCTCCACCACCTTGGGCGACGGCGGGTAGGGGTTCTCGTTGGTGTTCAGCTTGATCCAGGAGGCGATGTCGGGCGGCTGGTAGCCGGGGACGTAGCCTGCCATGGCGGAAATATTTTGTCGTAACGGAATCATTGGGCCACCTGCTTCTTATAGGTCCCATAAGAGCTATTGGACCTATAAGTCCTATGATGTTTATTTTTCTTCCAGCCGGATGCTGACCGACCTGGCATGGGCCTCAAGACCCTCCAGACCGGCGATGCGGACGATGTCGTTCCCCAGCCGCCCCAGCCCCCCCCGGCTGAAGTAGACGATGGAGGACTTCTTGACAAAGTCGTCCACGGAGAGAGGGGAGAAGAAGCGGGCCGTCCCGCCGGTGGGGAGGGTGTGGTTAGGGCCGGCCAGGTAGTCGCCTGCCGCCTCGGGGGTGAAGTGCCCCATGAAGATTGCTCCGGCGTTCTTTATCTTCGCCAGGATGGCGAAGGGGTCGTTCACGGCCAGCTCCAGGTGCTCCGGGGCGATCCGGTTGGAAAAATCGATCGCCTCCTCCAGGGTAGCGGCAACGATGATTGCCCCGTAGCTCTCCCAGGAGCTGCGGGCGATGCTCTCCCGGGAGAGCTCCTTCAGCTGCCTCTCCACCTCCCCTGCCACCGCCTCACCGAAGGAGCGGTCGGTGGTGATGAGGATGGAGGAGGCGAGCTCGTCGTGCTCAGCCTGGGAGAGGAGGTCTGCGGCGATGTGGGCCGGAGAGCCGCTGCCGTCGCTCACCACCAGGATCTCCGAGGGGCCGGCGATCATGTCGATCCCCACCTGGCCGAACACCAGCTTCTTGGCCGTGGCGACATAGATGTTACCCGGGCCTGTGATCTTGTCCACCCGTGGGATCGTTTCCGTGCCGTATGCCAGGGCGGCCACCGCCTGGGCGCCGCCGATGCGGAAGATCCGGTCGACCCCTGAGAGGCGGGCCGCCACCAGCACGTGGGGGTTGATCTCCCCGCCGGGGGTGGGGGCCACCATGATCACCTCCGGCACGCCTGCCACCTTTGCCGGCACCGCGTTCATGATGACGCTGGATGGGTAGCTGGCCTTGCCGCCGGGGACGTAGATCCCCACCCGCTGCAGCGGAGTCACCATCTGGCCGAGCATGATGTCCGTCTCTTCGGTGGATAGCCAGGTCTGGGCCTTCTGCTTCTCGTGGAAGCGGGCCACCCTCTCGACGGCCAGCTTCAGGGCGGCCAGATCCTCGTCCCCGACCCTGGCGAAGGCCTCTTCGATCTCCTCACCAGTAACCTCCAGGGCCGCCAGCGACTTTGCCTCCAGCCTGTCGAAGCGGTTGGTGTACTCCAGCACCGCCCCGTCACCCCCCTGCCGCACGGCAGAGATGATCTCCAGGACGACCTGCTCCACTTCCCGCCCGGTCTCCTCGCTGCGGGAGAGGATGGAGTCAAACTGGGAATCGAAATCGGCATCATGAATATGCAGGAATTTCATATCTGCTTCTCCAGCCCTTCTATAATCTCGCTGATCCTCTTGTGCTTGGTCTTCAGGCTAGCCCGGTTGACGATCAGGCGGGTTGTGATCTCGGCGATGGTCTCCACCTCCACCAGGCCGTTCTGCTTCAGGGTCTCGCCGGTGGAGACCAGGTCGACGATCCGCTGGGAGAGCCCGACAAGCGGCGCCAGTTCGATGGAGCCGTAAAGCTTGATGATCTCCACCTGCACCCCCTTGGCGGCGAAATACTTCTCCGTCACGTTCGGGTACTTGGTGGCGATCCTGATGTTGGACCAGCGGGAGGGATCATCCTGGTCCGCCAGTCCGGCCGGCTCGGCCACCATCATCCGGCAGTAGCCGAACTTCAGGTCCAGTGGCTCGTAGAGGTTCTTCCCCTGCTCCATGAGGGTGTCCTTGCCGACGATCCCCAGGTCTGCAGCACCGTACTCCACGTAGGTGGGGACGTCCGTCGCCCGGACGATCATGTAGCGCATCCGCTGGGCCTCGTTCTCGAAGATCAGCTTGCGGGACTTGCCGAGAAGTTCCCGGCAGTCGATGCCGATCTTGGCGAACAGCTCCACCGACTCTTCCAGGATCCGCCCTTTCGGGATTGCTATCGTAATGAAATCGCTCACGTTGGTTCCCTTGGAACCTGGCTAAGGGCTAAGGGCTAAGGGCTAAGGGGGTGTCGATTTACCCTTAGCCTATAGCCTTACGCCTTAAGCCAGTAGTTTATTCTTTCACCCGGACGATATCCGCCCCGAGTCCGGCAAGCTTCTTCTCGATCGACTCGTATCCCCGATCCAGGTGGTAGATGCGCGACACCTCGGTCTCCCCTTCGGCGGCCAGCCCTGCAAGGATCAGGCAGGCGGAGGCCCGCAGATCCGTGGCCATCACCGGCGCGCCGGAGAGCTTCTTCACCCCTTTGACGGTGGCGCTGTTCCCTTCGACGGTTATGTCCGCGCCGAAGCGGAGCAGCTCGGAGACGTGCATGAAGCGGTTCTCGAAGATGTTCTCGGCAATGACGCTGGCGCCGTCGGCCACGGTCATCAGGGCCATGAACTGGGCCTGCATGTCGGTGGGGAAGCCTGGGTAGGGTCGGGTCTTGATGTTCATGCTCCTGATCTTCTTCGGCCCCTTGACCCTGACGACGCCCTCCTTGTTGATGATATCCACCCCGGCGTCCTGGAGCTTGAAGACCAGGGCGTCCAGGTGCTCCAGCTGCATGTTGGCGATGCGGATGTCGCCGGCGGTAATGGCAGCGGCGATCATGAAGGTGCCGGCCTCGATCCGGTCCGGCATCACCCGGTAGCTGACCGGAGAGAGCTCGCTCACCCCCTGAATCCGGATGGTGTCCGTGCCGGCCCCCTCGATGCGCGCCCCCATCTGGATCAGCATGCTTGCCAGGTCGACGATCTCCGGCTCACGGGCGGCGTTCTCCAGCACCGTCTCCCCCTTGGCCAGGGAGGCGGCCATCATCAGGTGCTCCGTGCCGCCGACTGTCGGCATGTCGAAGTTGATCCTCGCCCCCTTCAGCTGCCTGGCCTTGGCCTCCACGTAGCCGTGGGTCAGGTTGATCTCCGCCCCCAGGGCCTTCAGCCCTTTCAGGTGCTGGTCAATGGGGCGGGCGCCGATGGCACAGCCGCCGGGGAGCGACACCCGTGCCCGGCCGTGGCGGGCAAGGAGCGGCCCCAGCACCAGCACCGAGGCGCGCATGGTCTTCACCAGGTCGTAGGTCGCCTCCACGTTGTTGACGTTGGTGGCATCTATCCTGACGACGTGGCCGTTCCCCTCGACGACGGCGCCGAGGGACTCCAGTACCTTGATGGTGGTGTTGATATCCCTCAGGAAAGGGACGTTGCTGATCTCGTGCAGGCCAGGGGCCAGGATAGTGGCGCAGAAGATGGGGAGGGCCGCATTTTTCGAGCCGCTGACGGAAACTTCGCCGGAGAGCTTTCTGCCCCCCCTGATGATTAACTTGTCCAATTGGATGCCTCTCTGTTTGATGCCGGGGGGTGTCCCCCTAGTGAATCTGTCCGCCTACGACCCGCTCTATGCCGGCGGGGTCCTGCTGCGTGAATATCTGCGTGAAGCCGCAGCCGGCGAACAGCCCCCTGACAGCCTCTCCCTGGCCGATACCGATCTCCACCAGGAGCCAGCCCCCTCTGTTCAGGTGGCCCGGGGCAGCCGGGATTATCGATCGGTAGAATGCCAGACCGTCCGCACCGCCGTCAAGTGCTCCCATCGGTTCGAAGTCCCGCACCTCCGGCTCCAGCGCCGACAGGTCAGCAGTGGGGATGTAGGGGGGGTTGCTGACTATCATGTCGAAGCGCCTCCCATCCAGCTGCTCGAAGAGGGAACCGGCAACCAACTCCAGCTCCGCGCCGTTACGGGCCGCGTTCTCCCTGGCAACGGCCAGGGCAGCCGGAGAGCACTCCACCCCGCAGACCCTCCCTCGTTGGAGCGCCTTGGCCAGGGCCACTGCGATGCAGCCGCTCCCCAGGCCGATATCCAGGATCGACCCGTCTGCCGGCACCCGCTTCAAAGCCTCTGCAACCAGCACCTCGGTGTCGTGGCGTGGGATGAGGACATCGGGTGAAACGACGAAGTCCAGGCCGCAGAACTCCTGGCTCCCCAGGATGTACTGCAGCGGCTCGCGTTTGGCCCGCCTGGCGACCATGGCCCGGAAGGTCGCCAGCTCGCCTTCGCTCAGGGGCTTGTCGAAGTTGAGATAGAGCCCCACCCGGTCCAGCCCCAGGGATTCGCACAGCATCCACTCGGCCTCCAGGCGGGCGTTCTCCACTCCCTTCTCCGCCAGGTACCCCTTGGTCCAGTTCAAGACCTTCAGTGTTGTCCAGGTTTCTTTATCTGTCATGACACGTTCGAGGTTCGAGGTTCGAGGTTCGAGGTTCGAGGTTCGAGGTTCGAGGTTCGA
>CALMOE010000204.1 GCA_937871715.1 uncultured Geobacter sp.
TGGGAGCAGAAACAGCAGGGGGCGCCGCTATTGCGGCGCCCCCTGCTGTGCGTTTTCAGCAGTTTGTCTTCAAGCCGGTATTCCTTTCCAGCGGTTGTACATCCAGAGCCACTCGTCCGGGTGATTACGGATATAATTCTCGATTTCTGCATTGAGTCTCTTGGTGATTTCGCTGGCGTTTGCATGATCTGCCGGATAGATTGGCGGAGAGATGACGATCCTGTGGCCGCAGTTTTCCCGATGAATGAAGAATGGCACGATCGGTGAGCCGGTTTTCTCTGCCAGTGCTGGGGGGGCCGTGGTCATCCAGGCCTTTCTGCCGAGAAAATCGACAATTTCTCCTTCTGCTGGGTCGACAACCTGGTCTATTATGATGCCGACGATCTCTTTCTTGCGCAGGGCGAAGAATATCTTCTTGGCTGCTCCCTTGTTGTAGATGACGCTGCTGCCGTACCTGTTGCGGAGCTTCTCGATTGTCCCGTTGAACAGTGAGTTGGGCTGGCGCCTGGCGACAACCGAAAGGGTGGCCAGCCTCTGGCATACGGTCATCCCCATCAGTTCCCAGTTGCCGCAGTGACCGGAGATGAGAATTACCCCTTTGCCGAGTTGTTCCGCTTGTCGATAGTTCTCGCTGCCGGAAATGGATACGTTTTCGAGAATGTGATCACCTCTGCCGTAGAACAGTTTGACCAGTTCGATGCAAGAGATGCCTAGATTGGCAAAAGCATTGCGGGCAATTATATAGGGAGTTGTTCCGCATCGTTGCCAGCCGTTTCCCCTTTGTAGCGATGGCATGGCCAGGGTGATATTGTTGATGGCCCTGTTACGCTCCCGTGATAGCAGTTTGAATATGAGGATGCCCAACGAGCGCCCCACTGGATGGATCATGCATTTAGGGATTAGTAGGGCAAAAAATGCAAGTGGCAGCGAAATTGTGATCCCTGCCATCCATTTGGCTGAATTTAAGAGTTTTTTTAGCGAAAATCTTGATTTTGACACGATTAACTTATCCTCCATCTGGTATTGTTTAACATATAATCGCTTTAATAGGAGAGGAAATAAGAAGAGTCATGCCTAGGATTGAATGGTTTGGTCATCTGCAAAATATGACTGGATAAAACAGTATGTTCCTGTAATATCATTAATATACAAACGAAAAAGGTTGCCTGGAGGGCAGTCATGGATAATAAGCAGTCGATCTCGGTAATGATTGTTGACGACGAACTCTTCTTCAGAGGGTTGTTGCGCGATATACTCACTCGCGCGGGATTTGCCGTTGTTGCTGAGGCAAATAATGGTGCTGATGCGGTTGAGATGTTCCGACAACATTCACCGGACGTAGTCCTCATGGATATATACATGCCGGGGAGAAACGGCATTGAGTCCACTGGGGATATTGTTGCGATGAACCGTGAGGCTAAAATATTGATCTGTAGCGGAGTAGGCTTCGATCAGGACCTGGATGCTGCCATGCAAGCCGGTGCAAAGGGGGTTATTTACAAGCCGTTCTATGAGGAAGAAGTTGTAGATACAATCAGAAAGGCTCTGCTGTAAGAGTGAAGTTCTTGGGTTAATTCTACTATTCAAATATTGTTCTTCTCGCCAGGCACAGAAAAAACGCGAATTTGACCATTTTAACTTGACTTAAGTGGTGCTGTGCACTAGTTTTTTCTGTTAATTTTAGCTACTTTACCCACTTCTCGTATACAGACATTTTTCTACACATCGCAATTCCAAATACAAGGAGCCTTGCATGCTTGATGAAAATATTGTCGAAGGCCTGACTTTCGATGATGTCCTGCTCGTACCAGCCCATTCCGCAATACTGCCACGTGATGTTGACCTCTCCACCCGCTTGACAAAAAACATATCACTTAATATCCCTCTGGTAAGTGCCGCTATGGATACGGTTACCGAGTCGAGAACCGCCATCACCATGGCCAGGGAGGGGGGGATCGGCTTTATCCACAAGAACCTCTCCATTGCCGAGCAGGCTCTGGAGGTGGATAAGGTTAAGAAGAGCGAGTCCGGAATGATCGTCGATCCGATCACCATGCGTCCCAATCAGAAGATCAGGGAGGCGCTGGAAATGATGGCTGAGTACCGCATATCCGGTGTACCCATTACCAAGCCGGATGGTAAGCTGGTCGGGATTCTGACCAATCGTGATCTTCGCTTCGAAACTGAACTCGATAGCCCCATCTCTTCCCGCATGACGAAGAGAAATCTGGTTACCGTTCCTGTAGGCACAACCCTTGAGGAGGCCAAGGAGCACCTTAAGCATACCAGGGTAGAGAAATTGCTGGTAGTTGACAATGATCGTTATCTCAAGGGGCTCATCACCATCAAGGATATCGAGAAGGTTAGAAAATATCCCAATGCCTGCAAGGACTCCCTCGGGCGTCTGCGTGTCGGTGCTGCGGTCGGACCTACTGCCGACATGGAAGCCCGAATAGAGGCACTGGTAAAGGCCGGCGTTGACGTGATAGTGATTGATACTGCCCACGGCCACTCACAAGGTGTTATTGATGCAGTTTCGTCGGCAAAGGCAAATTTCCCTGGTCTGGATATTATCGCCGGCAATATTGCCACAGCTGAAGCTGCAGAGGCACTGATCAAGGCTGGAGCTGATGCCATCAAGGTCGGCATCGGACCCGGTTCCATCTGTACCACCAGGGTGGTAGCCGGTATTGGTGTGCCCCAGATTACGGCTATCAGCAGCTGCTCCCGAGTGGCCAAGAAGTACGGCGTGCCGATAATCGCCGATGGCGGCATCAAGTTCTCCGGTGATCTTACCAAGGCAGTCGCCGCAGGGGCTGACGTTATCATGATCGGCTCTCTCTTCGCAGGGACCGAGGAGTCTCCAGGCGATACGGTTCTTTACCAGGGGAGGACATACAAGAGCTATCGCGGCATGGGATCGATCGGTGCCATGAAGGAGGGGAGCAAGGATCGCTACTTCCAGTCCGATGTGGAGAGCGATGTAAAGCTGGTTCCTGAAGGGATTGAGGGTATGGTCCCGCTGCGCGGACCTCTCGGTGCCAATATTCACCAGCTTATAGGTGGCCTACGTGCCGGAATGGGTTATACCGGCAGTGCCAATCTTCATGAACTGCAGAAAAACGGCCGTTTCATCAGGATTACCGGCGCTGGGCTAAAGGAGTCCCATGTGCATGATGTGACGATTACAAAGGAAGCGCCCAATTACCGTGTCGGCGGCAACTAGGGGGAGTGGCTTTCCGCAATCTCGTCATTTCACCTGCTGAGTTTTTCTTGAAAATGCGTAACTTCTACAAGCTCCTCGAACTTGCTAAAAAATGTGGACCCGCATTCCATGCTTTAAACATAAAGGCTCGATTATGACCGACATACACAATGAAAAAATACTTATACTGGATTTCGGTTCACAGTATACCCAGCTGATCGCCCGCAGGGTCAGGGAAGCACATGTGTACTGTGAACTTCACCCATACGACATGGGGATGGATGAGATAAGAGCATTCAACCCTAAGGGGATCATCCTCTCCGGCGGCCCCAAGTCTGTTTATGAGGAGGGGGCGCCGGCAGTTGCAGAGGATCTTTTCGAACTGGGGGTTCCAGTACTGGGCATCTGTTACGGTATGCAGCTCATGAGCAGGCATTTCGGCGGTAAGGTTGTCCCTGCAGGGAAAAGAGAGTTTGGCCACGCCGACCTCTTTGCCGCCGGTGCTCCTGGACCGCTGTTCGACTCCTTTTTTGTCGAAGGGAAGAGCCCTGTGTGGATGAGTCACGGTGATCACGTTGAGGAGGTGCCTCAGGGGTTCGATGTGGTGGCCTGTTCGGCAAATGCACCCGTATGTGCAATACAGGACCTGTCCCGTTCCCTTTACGGCGTACAGTTCCATCCGGAGGTAAATCATACCCCTCGTGGAGAGCTGCTTCTCGATACCTTCGTGCGCAAGATATGCGGCTGCAGCGGTCAATGGACCCCGGGGCATATCATTGAAGATGCGATTGCCAGGATTCGTTCTCAGGTAGGTACCAATAGGGTAATTCTCGGCCTGTCCGGTGGAGTTGACTCGTCGGTAGCTGCTGCACTGATTCATCGTGCCATTGGTGACCAACTGACCTGCGTCTTTGTTGATAACGGACTGCTCCGCCTTGGTGAGGGTGATCAGGTCATGGCAACATTTGCCAGCAACCTCGGGGTAAAGGTAATTCGTGTAGATGCGGAAGAGAGGTTTCTTGCTGCCTTGGCAGGAGAGGCAGACCCCGAGAAAAAAAGGAAAATCATCGGTGGTCTCTTCGTGGATATTTTCGAGGAGGAGTCGGCAAAGATCACTGATGCCAAGTGGTTGGCCCAGGGGACGATATATCCCGATGTAATCGAATCTGCAGGTGCCAAGACCGGCAAGGCGCACAACATCAAAAGCCATCATAATGTCGGCGGGCTTCCTGATTATATGAAGTTGAAACTGCTTGAACCACTGCGTGAACTGTTCAAGGACGAGGTGAGGGCAATTGGTGAAGAGTTGGGACTGCCGCACCAGATGGTCTGGAGACATCCGTTCCCTGGACCTGGGCTGGGGGTCCGCATTCTTGGCGAGGTGAAGAAGGAGTATGCCGATATTCTACGCCATGCCGACGCCATTTACATCGAGGAGCTCTACGCGTCAGGCCACTACGACCGCATCAGCCAGGCTTTTGCCGTTTTCCTGCCCGTGAAGAGCGTAGGGGTAATGGGTGATGGCCGCACCTATGAATACGTGGTTGCGCTACGTGCCGTTGAAACCAAGGACTTTATGACAGCAGGCTGGTACCCTCTCCCTTATGAGGACCTTGCCAGGATTAGCGGCAGGATCATTAACGAGGTGAAAGGGGTAAACCGTGTGGTTTATGACGTATCATCCAAACCACCGGCAACAATAGAGTGGGAGTAAACATTTTATCCCGTGAACTGGTTGCAGGTACTACACCCTTAATTAAGGTGGATTTGCAGTGACCAATCAAGGCAATATTGAGGAGACATGTATTGGGGCAATCATATTGCCCCTTTATTCTTTATGATGATAGATCGTAAACTGATCATATTCGACCTTGATGGGACCATTGTTGACTCGCTTGATGACCTGACCGTATCGGTCAACCACATGCTTGGCTCTTTTGGCCACCCTTTACTGCGCCGAGAAGGGGTTAGATCCCTGGTTGGGCAGGGGGCTTTGAAGCTTGTCGAGCGAGCCATGCCAGGTGCAGAACCAGATGTTATACGCAAAGCATTGGAGATTTTTCTGGAGTATAATGCCAGGCATCTGATTGATGCTACTGCCCCATATCCGGATGTCGATTCAACATTGCGTAAACTGCAGTGCTTCGGACATACTATGGTAGTAGTGACCAACAAAAACGAATCCCTAAGCCGACAACTGCTGGCTGCCCTTGGACTCGATGGATTTTTTCGCGAAATATACGGAGCCGATACTCTTCCTTCAAGAAAACCTTCGCCAGAACCACTGCTCCATGTCATGGGAGTTCTGGGATTCTCCAAAGATAAGACGCTCATGGTAGGTGACAGTATAAACGATATTTCAGCTGGCAACGCTGCCGGGGTTGTCACCATCGGTTGCAGTTGGGGGTATGGTAATATAGATGAGTTGGAAAATGCTGACTGGCGAATTGACAAGTTCTCAGACCTGTTGTATCTCCCCCCGCTCGACGAGAATGCCAAATAAAGAGAAGATATGTTCCGCTGGCTGAATCTATTCCTTTATGTCGTGATGGCGGTCATTCTCCAATTCACACTGCTCCCCGCATACCTGGATGATCCGTTCAAACCTAATCTGCTTATCATTCTTGTCTGCTATCTGGCCTTGCGGGAGGATATTGGATTTGCCGGAGTACTGCTTGCCTACATGCTGGGGCTGCTGCACGGTACATTTAGCGGAGCTCATTTCGGTCTTGCCGGCATCTCAATGATGCTGATCTTCATGTTTCTGAAAAAGGTTGCCGATCAGCTTTATACTGACAGCGATAATCTCATGATAGTTGTTGTCTTCCTTGCAACTGTCGTTGATGCAATTACATCGATGCTCTTCATACTACTCTTTTCATCATCTACTGCGGTATATAACTCAATCCTGACAAATCTGCTCCCCCAGGCTGCTGTCAATGCCTTGGTAGCATCTCTTTTCTTTGTCTTCACACCTTTTTGTGGCAGGAGGTCACTCCTGTGAACCAGCATCTCTCCAAGCGTGGCGGCCAGGATATGCAAAGACGTATCTATCTCATATCCATCGCCGCGGTGATCATCTTCTCCATTCTGCTTGGAAGGCTCTGGTTCCTGCAGTTCATCGATTCGGACAGGCTGAAGGAGATGTCTGAAAACAACCGCCTACGCTTCATTCCTGTCGCCGCATCCAGGGGGACTCTGCTTGACCGTAACGGCCATGTTCTTGTTAATAACACCCCTTCCTACAGCCTCGCGGTCATACCTAATGAGGTGAAGGACAGGGATAGCCTCCTCGACACGCTGGGACGAATCCTGAAAATTGACAGGAGTGAACTGCTCAGCAAGTGGGAGAAGGGGATGGGTAGAGCGAAGTATTTCCCCATCGTTCTCGCCTCGGGAATATCCCGAGATCATATGGAATTTTTCGAGGAGAATTCCATCAGGCTGACAGGCATAGAGGTTGAGGTAAAACCTGTGCGTGAGTACCCTAACGGAACGTTTGCCTCCCATCTGCTCGGTTATATCGGAGAAATATCGGATAAGGAGCTCTCCTCCCCAGAGTTCAGCGAGTACAACTCAGGTGACTATCTGGGGAAAAGCGGTATCGAACGGAGTTTCGAGCAGTACCTCCATGGTGAGGATGGCGGGAGGCAGATCGAGGTAAATGCACGCGGCCGTTACCTGCGTACAATTAGTGAATCCATGCCCGTGCCCGGCCAGAGTATCATGCTGACAATCGATAAGAATTTGCAGAGTCAGGCCGAAAAGGCTCTTGGTGACAGGGCTGCTGCTGCAGTTGTCATGGAGGTCAATAGTGGAGAAATCCTTGCTTTTGCGAGTTCGCCAGGTTTTGACCCTTCCCTGTTTTCAGGTAGAATGCCCCCGGATAAGTGGGATGCGTACCTGAAAGACAAGAGGCACCCACTGGAGAACAAGGCATTAAAAGGGCAGTACCCACCTGGCTCTACTTTCAAGATCATAACCGCCCTGGCCGGGCTTGCCGAGGGTATGATCGATGAACGAACAACGGTAAATTGTAATGGGGAATATCAGCTGGGTAACAATAAGTTTCGCTGCTGGAATAGAAAAGGGCATGGCAATGTCAATCTGAAAGGCGCGATGCGAGAGTCCTGCGATGTTTATTTCTACGTACTGGGCGAGCGCCTCGGTGTTGACAGGATTGCCCGTTATGCAAAGATGTTCGGTCTTGGTGAGGCAATGAAGTGCGGCCTCGAAAATGAGAAGAGCGGTTTTGTCCCAACATCCGAATGGAAAGAGAAAAAATTCGGTAAGAAGTGGTACAAAGGTGAGACCTTACCCGTATCTATAGGTCAGGGATATCTGCTCATGACCCCTATCCAGCTTGCAGCCATGTCAGCCGGAGTTGCGACAAATGGGAAGATTTATCGACCACATCTTGTAAAAAAGATACTTGATAAGGATGGTAAAACTGTTAAGGAGTTTTTACCTGAGCTCATCAGGCAAGTTGATCTCAAACCGGAGCATTTTCGTATGGTCAGAGAGGGACTTTCGGCCGTAGTTAATGAGCCCAAGGGCACAGGTGCAGCTGCCAGGCTATATGAGGTTAAGGTTGCCGGCAAGACAGGCACCTCGCAGGTGGTGAAGCTGAAGGATTCCAGGGGAGCTGTCCCCTACGAGCATCGTGACCATGCCCTTTTTGTCGCCTTTGCACCATATGACAATCCGGAAGTAGCCGTAGCTGTTGTCGTCGAACACGGTGAGCATGGCGGAGCTGCTGCTGCGCCAGTCGCTGGGCAGATACTCAGGAGCTACTTTGAGTCAAAGGGGGTAATAAAAGGGGGCAGGCGCAATACTGATGAAGATGAGGAGCCTGAGTCGGGTGATGAGACGGGGGATGGGGAATGATTGATAGGCGTTTATTTACCAACTTTGACTGGAAAATGCTCCTTCTCGTACTCCTTATTTCTGCAGTTGGGGTCCTCAATATTTACAGCGCTTCAGCATCTTACAATACTGCCGGGATTCCATACGCCCTGAAGCAATTCTACTGGATAATTATTGGTCTTGGACTGTTGCTGTTTACCTGCAGTATTGATTACCATCTGCTGGAGGATGTCTCCTACTGGTTTTACGGCATTTTAATCGTGTTCCTACTGTTGGTGCTTCTTGTTGGCAAAACATCCATGGGCGCAACTCGTTGGCTTCATCTAGGTTTTTTTACAATGCAGCCTTCGGAGCCGATGAAGATAGTAATCATTATAACATTTGCACGTTTCTTCTCCAGGCACCAACCTGTATCAGGTATGGGGTTCAGGGAGGTTGTCTTGCCAATGGCGATTCTCAGTGTCCCCGCAATTCTCATCATGAAGCAACCAGATCTGGGGACAGCCACCATGGTCTGTCTGGTTGCAGGAACCATAATCCTTGCCGTTGGCATCAAATGGAGAGTGGTAATCACCATGCTGCTCGCCGCTGTGCCGGCATGCTATGTCTCGTGGCATTATCTTTTGAGAGCATACCAGAAGAACAGGGTGCTCAACTTTCTGAACCCTGAAAGAGATCCTCTGAAGAGCGGTTATCATCTGATACAGAGCAAGATTGCCGTAGGTTCTGGCGGTCTTTCCGGCAAGGGGTTTCTACACGGTACCCAGAGCCAGCTTCGATTCCTCCCTGAGCAGCACACTGATTTCGCTTTTTCCGTGTTTGCCGAGGAGTGGGGGTTCTGGGTCTGTGCCATGATGCTTTTTCTCTACGCAGCTCTGATTCTCTGGGGGCTTCATGTTGCCAGCCGTTGCAACGACCGCTTCGGCACCCTTCTGGCTGTCGGCGTGACGGCCATGATTTTCTGGCATATTGTTATAAACATGGGTATGGTGATCGGCCTTTTCCCGGTAGTCGGAGTTCCGCTCCCTTTCTTCTCCTATGGCGGGACCTCTATGATCACGTCAATGCTCGGGGCTGGTCTGCTCCTCAACGTGAGCATGCGGAGATTCATGTTCTAGCATCTTATTGCTCCGGTGATTAAACGTTCAAATCAGGCAGCATAGGCGATCTTTGGATGCTTGAAGTAATTTCGGCGATATTCATTGCTGCTCCTTCCTCAGATATAATTTAACCGCATAATTGAATATTGTGCTTAGTGTGTTTTAATAAACTGGAGAATTTATTTTCAGTATGCTGCAGAGAGTCAACTGTGGGGAATGGTATGAAATCCAAGGTTCTCATTCTAGATGATGACACGATGACGCTCGACATGCTGGAAAACGCATTGTCTGCCAGCAATTTGGATCTTTTTCTGGAGAACGATGCGGATAAAGCACTCAGTTGTATCAAAAGGGAGCAGCCGAACGTTGCAATTCTGGATATGCGCGTACCTGGGAAAAGCGGGCTTGAAGTGCTTAAGGATGCGAAGAAAATCGATCCTGGGCTCTCTGTCATAATCATGACCGGTTACAGCCCGACACAGACCGCCATTGAAGCCATGAAATCCGGGGCATACGACATAATTACTAAACCTTTCGATCTGCACAACCTTAAGAGACTTGTGCAGAAGGCCCTGGAAAGCAATTTACTTAGTCGCAAGGTACGTTTCACTGGCAATCTGATCCAAGTGAGCGATGCTGAACACAACGAGGATCTGATGATCGGCTCTTCTCCGGAGATGATGGAGATCTGGAAAATGGTCGGTCGAGTTGCTGATTCGGAGGCCACCGTACTAGTAACTGGAGAGACCGGAACTGGCAAGGAACTCCTGGCCCGGGCAATCTACTCTAATTCCAAGCGTAGAAATAGACCTTTCTTGGCGGTCAACTGTGCAGCTATTCCTGAAAACCTGTTGGAAAGTGAACTCTTCGGCCACGAGAAAGGTGCATTTACCGATGCACATAGCCGCAGAATCGGCAAATTTGAACAGTGTAACGGTGGCACGATCTTTTTGGATGAAATTGGTGAAATGAGCCTTGCAAACCAGGGGAAACTTCTCCGTGTGCTCGAGACGCAGGAGTTTGAGAGGGTAGGAGGCAATGAGACAATCAAGGTCGATGTCAGAATCGTAGCTGCCACCAATCGCAGCCTTTTATCTATGGTTAAAGATAAAGCCTTCCGCCTCGATCTCTTTTATCGCCTTAGGGTCATAACCTTCTATCTTCCACCTCTACGCGACCGCCAGGAGGATGTCCCGCTGCTTATAGATTTTTTCCTGCGCATGTACTCGCGTAAGCATGGCAAGCAGATAAAAGAGATATGCGCGGGGGCACTGGAAATGCTCAAGGGGTATTATTGGGAAGGGAATATCCGTGAGTTGCAGAACGCGATCAACTCTGCTGTCGTATTGGCAAACGGTAATGTTCTCACAGAGGATGATTTTCCGGTCATTAATAACAGTGTCCAGGGAGCGAAGATTGTTGAGCAGCTATCTGATGGTAAGAGCTACGAAGAAATTTTTCGCAATGTACTCAGACCTATGATTGACGGTATCTGTAGAAAGCATAACGGCAACGTCTATGAAACCGTTGCATCGGGCCTTGAGAAGGCACTAATTGACCTGGCCCTTGAATGTTCCGGAAGGAATCAGGTTTCTGCAGCCAAACTTCTCGGCATAAGCAGAAACAAGCTGAGAGATAGAATTGAGCGATTCGGTCTCCATGGCGGAAACGTCAGTTAATCTAGCCTTGTATTCCGCTTTCTTGGCAATAAATGCCAGAGTTACTATCAACCTTATGTTTGCCTCGATAAAACATAGAGTCTCTTGTTCGTCATCCAGCAGTAAGACCTGGTTGAAGCTGACTATTCCGAGATGATCCAGTTTCAGCGCCCCGTTCAGTTCGATTGCCCGGAAACCATAGCCGTCATTATTTATTTTGTCAGGAACATATCTCTGTGCCATCTCTATTCCCCCCTTACTTTGTTGGATAACCGCTAATTATTTCCTGTGGCATGCAAAGCAAAGATTGCTGTTGTTGAGGTCAGTGGAGAGATAGGCCATATTCTTCCCCAGCATGTCGTGGCATGTCAGGCAGCCTATCCTCCCGTCCATGAGAACCATGTTTTTCGGCAGTTCATAAAAAGGTGCATAATCTTTTTTGTTGGTGTATCTGGTGTAATCCATGCCAACCGGATGGGAACCTGTAACGGCCTTTATGTTGAAAGC
>CALMOE010000205.1 GCA_937871715.1 uncultured Geobacter sp.
GAGTAGGGGCCACCTGCCGCTGTGGAGAAGCTGCCGGCCTCTGGGGCTGCACCGCAGGCCGTGACGGGCGATAAGCAGGGGACTCCCCGTCGGAAGCAATGGGAGGAGCGACACCACCCCCCTCCAGGGATTTCAGCCTCTCCATGATCTCCGTCACCGGCATGACCGGCGCCAGGGTGGCCATCTTCACCATGGCCATCTCCATCAGGAGCCGGGCAAAGGAGGAGTGGGCCATCTCGGCGTCGGTACGCAGGAGGATGGTCAGGCAACGCTGGATCGTCTGCAGCTCGGTCCTGTCGGCCAGGGCGGCGCTTTCAGCCGACTCCTTCTCCGAGAGATCGACAATCTCCCCAACGCTCCCCACCGCCTTGAAGAGGAGCAGGTTGCGGAACTGCTCTATCATCTCGTGGCAGAAGTTACGCATGTTGTAACCAGAGTCGTCGACCCGCCTTACTATCTCCAGGAGCGCCTGTGCATCCCGGTCGATCACCCCGTGCTGGGCGGCGATGACCAACTGGCGGTCCACCACCCCCAGTATGGCGGTGACATCGTCGTCCGCAACACGGCTGCCGCAGAAGGCCAGCACCTGGTCCAGGGTGGAGAGGGAGTCGCGCATGCTGCCGTCACCCTTGCGGGCCACCATGGCCAGGGCATCGTCGGAGATCTCCACCTCCTCCCGGTCCACTATGTAGCGGAGCCTGGCCACCACCCTGGGGAGGGGGATTCGCTTGAAGTCGAAACGCTGGCAGCGAGAGAGGATGGTTATGGGAACCTTATGGGGCTCGGTGGTGGCGAAGATGAACTTCACATGCGGAGGGGGCTCTTCCAGGGTCTTCAGCAGTGCGTTGAAGGCGCTGGTGGAGAGCATGTGCACTTCGTCGATGATGAAGATCTTGTAGCGGCTGCGGGAGGGGAGATACTTGACATTGTCCCGCAGCTCCCGGATCTCGTCCACGCCGTTGTTGGAGGCGCCGTCGATCTCCTGCACGTCGACGCTGACCCCGTCGGTGATCTCACGACAGGCAGGGCAGTCGTTGCACGGCTCGGTGGTCGGCCCATTCTCGCAGTTGAGGGTCTTGGCGAGAATCCGCGCCGAGCTGGTCTTCCCCACCCCCCTGGCTCCGGTGAAGAGGAAGGCATGGGCGACGCGACCGGTGTCGATGGCGTTTTTCAGGGTGAGGGTGACATGCTCCTGACCGATCAGGTCATGGAATGTCTGCGGACGCCATTTACGGGCAAGGACGAGATACGACACGGTTTACCTCTTCGATGCGTGCCGGGTTTTCTGGCTGGAGAGGGTTGAATGCATTGCGGGCAGAGCTGATAGCTGGGCTACCCCGCGGCACACGACTAGAGTTACTGCCGCTGCTTCCTTCCGGACCTGACGGGGTTCATAACCTGCCGTTGCGCGGGACCCAGCTATCAGCTCTGCCCGCAAAAAACAGGGTGATTACTGAAAAACGGCGCCGTGGCGCCGTCTGTTTTTACTGGCGGAGAGAGAGGGATTTGAACCCTCGGTACGGGATTAGCGTACACACGATTTCCAATCGTGCTCCTTCAGCCGCTCGGACATCTCTCCGTAAGCCGACAATATAGACGAACGAACTTCGGAAGTAAAGCAATTATTGTTTTACTTCCGCTGCCGTTCCTGGCTAGTATGTGGCATCAGCCTACGGCTGTAGCGAAACCGGCCCAGATGGGTGGAGACAACCGCAATGAATCGCACGGAAAGAAGCTGGATCACCTACGATGTGGCCAACTCGGCATTCGTCCTGGTGGTGGTCACGGCGATCATGCCGATCTTCTTCAAGGAGGTCGCCGGCCACGGCATTCCATCGGCCACCTCCACAGCCTGGTGGGGGTACGCCAACTCCTTCTCCTCGGCGATCCTCGTCGTCCTCGCCCCGATCATGGGGACCTTTGCCGACTATCCCGGATGGAAGAAGCGCCTCTTCGCCATCTTCCTCCTCCTGGGGGTCTCTGCCACCGCCCTCCTCTATTTCGTCGAAGAAGGGGCCTGGCTCTACTGCCTGGTCGTATTCGTCCTGGCCAAGAGCGGCTGGGCCGGGACCAACGTCTTCTACGACTCCTTCATCACCGACATAACCGAAGAGTCGCGCATGGACAAGGTTTCCACCGCCGGCTACGCCTGGGGTTACATCGGCAGCGTCATCCCATTCATGGCGGTCATCGGCCTGATCACCGCCATGAAGAGCCCGGGCGGAGGTAGCATCCCGGCCGATGCCGCCCGTATCGGCTTTATCATAGTCGCCTCATGGTGGCTCCTCTTCTCCCTGCCGCTGCTGCGCAACGTGCGCCAGGTCTACTCCATAGCGCCGGCGCATAATCCGGTGAAAGACGCCTTCGCCAGGCTATTCGTCACCCTGGGGCACGTGAAGAGCCACCGGGAGGCATTCCTCTTCCTCCTCGCCTACTTCTTCTTCATCGACGGAGTCGACACGGTGATCACCATGGCGGTCGCCTACGGGGTGGACATCGGCCTCTCCAGCAGCACCCTCATCCTGGCCATCCTGGCGATCCAGGTCGTCGCCTTCCCCTGCGCAATCTTCTGGGGGTGGCTGACCGACCGCTTCAGGGTGAAGCTCCTCCTCCAGGCCGGCATTGCCATATACTCCGTCATCACCCTCCTCGCCTTCCTCCTGCCAACCTTCCCGACCCTGCAGGCGAAAACTGCCATGTTCTGGCTCCTCTCCCTGCTGGTGGCCAGCACCATGGGGGGGATCCAGGCCCTGAGCCGCAGCTTCTTCGGCAGGCTAGTGCCACCTGAGCAGTCGGCGGAGTTCTTCGGCTTCTACAACATCTCCGGCAAGTTCGCCACCATCACCGGCCCCTTCCTCGTAGGTATCACCGGCCAGATGACCGGCCACTCCCGCTACGGGGTGCTGAGCATCCTCATCCTCTTCCTCGCCGGCGCACTCATCCTCTCCAGGGTCAGGGAGCACCCCTGACCCCCATCACCCTTGTCCAATGATGGCCTGATAGGGTATCATCGCAACCATGCATGCAAAACGCTACAACCAGTTTTCCGAAGAGTTGAAGAGGCAGTTTGGCTGCCGGGTGCACCGCATCTCCGTGGACGCCGGCTTCACCTGCCCCAACCGTGACGGCAGCGTCGGCAGCGGCGGCTGCATCTTCTGCAGCGACCGGGGCTCCGGCTCCTTCGGCATCGCCAGGGGGGAGTCGGTCGCAAACCAGCTGGAGCTGGGCAAGGAGGTGATGGTCCGCAAGTACAAGGCGAAGAAGTTCCTTGCCTACTTCCAACCCTACTCCAACACCTACGCCCCGACAGAAACCCTGAGACAGCTGTACGACGCCGCCCTGGAGGTGGAGGAGATCGTCGGCCTGATCGTCGGCACCCGCCCCGACTGCCTACCCGAAGAGACCCTGCAGCTTTTGGCCGACTATCACCGGCGCACCTGGTTCTGGCTGGAGCTGGGGCTACAGTCAGCGGTTGACCGGACCCTGCGGGCCATCGGCCGGGGGCACGATCTGGCCACCTTCCTCGGGGCAGCCCGGCGGGCTAAGTCCCTGGGGATCCGCCTCTGCGTCCATGTCATCCTTGGGCTTCCCGGGGAGAGCCGGGAGGAGATGCTCGCCACCCCGGCAATACTGAACGATCTCGGCGTAGACGGGGTGAAGATCCATCTTCTCCACGTCAACCGTGACACCCCCCTGGCAAAGATGTACGAGCTGGGGGAGCTTCAACTGCCGGAGAGGGACGAGTACGTGAGTCTGGTCTGCGACTTCCTGGAGCGGCTCGATCCGCGGATCTTCATCCAGCGGCTGACCGGCGACGGGGGGAAGGACCTGGTCGCCCCCCAATGGTCGGCGGCCAAGTTCGAGGTGCTGAACGCCATCGACGACGAGCTGGAGCGGCGTGGGACGTGGCAGGGGTGGAGGTGTGTCACTGCACCAGAAACTCCGCCAGGGTAACCATCGCGGCCCCTTCGTATTCCTTCAGCTGCAGCAGGTGCCGGTCACCGGTGACGATCAGGCCGGCCCCGGCCGCGAAAAAGCATTGCTGCCGGCTTCGTACAAAAAGCGGTCGAATTCGACCGCTTTAAAATCGGGATTGTGCAGTTGCATCCACAGGCCGATGAATTCGATGGTTGCCCGGTTAATCCCTCTGCAAATCAGCCTCTATGGTGTCCGGGCCGAGATCCTGGCCGTCCGGCCACCCGATGCCGGTAAAAAAGAGGCGTACCTGCCGGAAATAGGCATCGTCCTCAAGGCGTTTGAAGAAGTCGCTCCTGATATACGGCGCAACATCGAATACTCCGGATACGCCGTCAGAAAAAACGACGGCAACTTTTTTGTCTTTAAGTGGAGTAACGCTAACTACCTTTTTCATAATCACTCCAATGGTTTAATGGGCAAGGGATTCTGTCCGCTCACCGCGAGCCGCCAGTCGGCCATCAGGTCATCTCTGTGAATTTCTATCCACGCCTCGACCAGTTTCCGCTTGTTTCTGGGCAGCGTTCCTTCAAGGATTTCACCATCCGCGATTGAAAATATTGCATCATCATCACCGAATGAGGCGTGAATATGGGGCAGCTTGTGCTTCTTGTTGTCATAAAAGAACATGTAAATGATAATACCATAAAACATTGATATTGTTGGTATATTTTGCTCCTTATAGCGACCTCTTATTACCAAACTCTTGCCGCTGCCGGCGTCATGCTTCCTGCACTACCTCATACCGCTGGGCGATGATTCCCCTGAACGACTCGGCGGTTGTCGCCCAATCCACTATGTCCACCCGGAAAGGGAGATTCGACTCGGCAAAGGCGTCTTTCAGGGCAGAGAGCTGCCGGAAGCCGAGGGGCTCGTTTCCCATGACGACAAGGTCCAGATCGGAAAATGGCTTCGCCGCTCCGTATACCCGTGAGCCGAAGGCGCGTACCTCCCGGCCCGGAACGTACGCTGAGAGTATCCTGCGGACCTCCTCCAACTGCGCGGGGGTAAGATCAAGCATGGCGGATCCTGAGGGATGCCAGCAGCGTGTCGGCATCGGCGGCGAAATCCTCAAGAACTGAGAAAACCTCGCGTGCCTTGGCCTCATCGTAAGTGTGAGAGGTGATGTTGCGCTTGTCGCGATAATCGAACCATCGCTCGGGAGCGGCAATCAGGCCCCGTTCGGCGCCGATGCGGATGACCTCTTTGAAGGGGAGGTGGTCCAGCTCTTCGCTGGAGGGGAGCTCCTGCTCCAGTTGGCGCTTGAGCATCTTGAAAGCCAGCTCGTAGGTGTACTCGAACCGCTGGATGCAGGCGTCGCGGATATCTTCATCCTCGGGGACGGTGCGACTCCGCTCCAGTACCCGCTGCAGCGAGGCCAGCGCCTTTTCGAAGGAACTGAAATCCAGGATCATATCCGCTCTCCTCTTCGCTCAGGGTTTCCGCCGGTACTCGGCGGTTGGCCAGAAGGGGATGCCGCCGCGGGGGGTGAACTCACCCTTCACCGTCAGCCAGAGCGGATCGAGGAGCGCCACCAGGTCGTTGCAGATCCGGTTCACCCCGGCCTCGTGGAACTCGCCGTGCATGCGGAAAGAGCCGAGGTAGAGCTTGAGGCTCTTGCTCTCAACGCAGAGCTTGTCCGGCTGGTAGTCGATGATGATGGTGCCGAAATCGGGCTGGCCGGTCATGGGGCAGAGACAGGTGAACTCGGGGCAGACGATGTGCAGGGTGCCGACGGCGCCGCAGGGGTTGCGCTCCGGCAGGGCAAAGGGGCTGGGGAACGACTCCAGCAGCCCTGCGTCCGGCTTGTCGTAATGATAGGTTGTCTTCTTCTCCCCCAGGCTTTTCAGGTTTTCATGCAGTTCCATTGGTACACCTTTCATTTCTGACGGCTGTGGTCAGGGTATTGTGTTAAAAGCAACGGGCTCTTACCCCCTCTCCCTCACCCTCTCCCACCAGGGGAGAGGGGATCAGAAGCCCCCCTCCCTTTGATGGGAGGGGCTGGGGGAGGGTGAAAACCGAGTCAAGAAGCGCCCACGGCCTCGTCGCCGAGTATCCGGTCATAGACACCCCGAATCCCTTCGGTTATCTGCTCGTACTCCCGCAACAGGGCGTCCCCCGGGTGGCGCAGCTTGGGATCGTAGCCGAGGCGCCTCGCCAGCACGTCCAGGTACTCCCGCGACCCGCCAAGATCGTTCATGGAGTAGTCGTGGACGATGCGCAGCCTGTTCTCCAGGCGGCGGAGGAACTTGTAGCCGGCGACGAGGGTCTCCCCATCCTCCTCGCCGAGGATGCCGGCTCCCCGGATCGCCTTCAGTGCCACCAGGGTGTTGTTGCTCCTCAGCTCGGGCATGGTGTGGCCGTACCGAAGGAGGAGGTACTGGACGATGAACTCCACGTCCACCATGCCGCCGCGGCCGGTCTTGATGTTGTAGCTGCCGTCCTTCTCCCTGGCGATCTCGTTCTCCATCCGCATCCGCAGGCGGTGGATCTCCCCCCTGGCTAAGTCGTCGGCGCTGAAGCCGTAGACCGAGTGGCGGATGATCTCGTCGATGCCGTCGGCCAGACTCTCCCCCCCCAGCACGACCCGCGCCTTGGTAAGCGCCTGGCGCTCCCAGATCTGGGCCTCGTCCCGGTGGTAGGCCTTGAATGACTCCAGGGAGGTTACCAGGGGGCCGGCATTCCCCGAGGGGCGCAGCCGGGTGTCCAGCTTGTAGACGTACCCCTCCCGGGTCTGGGTGGTGAGGATCATGATGATCTTCTGCCCCAGCTTGGCGAAGTACTCATGGTTGCTGATCTGCTTCTCCCCGTCCGTCTCTCCCTGGCGGTCGTAGATGTAGATGATGTCCAGGTCGGAGTGGTAGTTGAGCTCCATCCCCCCCATCTTCCCCATGCCGATGACGGCGAAGTCTGCCTGACGGCGGCTGCCATCCGCCTCGATGAAGGTGGGATGGCCGTACCTGGCCAGCTCTCCGCGGGCGATCCGGGCGGCTGCCGCCAGACAGACGTCGGCCAGGTCGGTCAGCTGGGTCGCTATCTCCGTCTGCCCCAGCCTGCCGTAGATGTCGTTCATGCCGATGCGGAGGAACTCCTCGTGGCGGTAGCGGCGCAGCACGTCCAGGCGCTCCTCGAAGTCAGCCGCCAGGGAGAGCATCTCTTTCAGCTCATCTCCCATCACCCCCCGCTCCTTAACCGGAGAGGCCACCGCCCTGGAGACCATGCTGTCCAGCAGCTCGGGGTGGCCGATGAAGATCTTGGAGAGGAATTCCGACATGCCGAAGAGGGAGACGATCAGCCTCAGCACCTCCCGGTTCTCCGCCAGGAGGGCATACAAGGCGGAGCGGGAGCCGACGGCGCAGAGGAAGCGCTCCAGGTTGGTCATGGCCATGTCCGGGTCCGGGGAGGCGAAGATCTCCTGGAGGAGGAGCGGGCCGATCTTCTCCAGGAGCCTCCTGGCCCTCTCGGTGAGGAAGACCCGCGGCGGACCGTCGCGCAGGAGGAGGAGGTGGTCGTAGGCCTGATCAACCTGCTTGAAGCGACGCTCCGCCAGCATGTCCTTGAGGAGCTCCGGGTCGGCCGAACGGTCGAAGAAGTGGTAGATCTCCGGCCGCACCTCCTCCTTGAGCTTCTCGTCCCTGGAGAGGAAGAGCTCTCCGTAGATGGCCGACACCGCCCCACGCCGCAGCTCCAGCTCCTCGCGGAAGCGCCCCGCGCCATCGGCGGAGAGGAAGCCGCAGCGCCTGGCAAGGGCAAGGTACTCCTCATCCTTCTTCGGCAGGTGGTGGGTCTGGCGCTCCTGCACCACCTGGATGCGGTGCTCAACGGTGCGCAGGAAGCGGTATGATTCCGCCAGGGCGGCGCAGTCCGCTTCCCCCACCAGCCCGGCCCCCTGGAGGAGCTGCAGCGACCTGAGTGAGTTGCGCTCCCGCAGCTCCGGCTTCTTCCCCGCATAGACCAGCTGCAGGGCCTGGATGAAGAACTCGATCTCGCGGATGCCGCCGCGGCCGAGCTTGATGTTGTACTCCCCCTCCAGCTCCCTGGCCAGGGAGGCGTCTATCTTCTTCTTCATGGCCATCATGTCTTCGATGAGGTTGTAGTCCAGGTACTTGCGGTGGATGAACGGCTGCAACCGGCGCAGGAGCTCCTCCCCCAGGGGGATGGAGCCGGCCACCGGGCGGGCTTTGAGCATGGCAGCCCTCTCCCACGACTGACCCCAGAGCTCGTAGTAGATCTCGGCGGAGCGCAGCGACACGGCCACGTCCCCACCCTTCCCCTCGGGCCTCAGACCCAGGTCGACGCGGAAGACGAAACCGTCCTCGGTCACCTGGGAGATTGCCCTGGTGATCATCTCCGCCTGCTTGACGAAGAATGAGTGCAGGGAGACCACCCCCCTGCCGCCCTCTCCCTCCGACACCCCGGTGGTCTCCCCCTCGGTGGCGGTATAGAAGTAGATCAGGTCGATGTCGGAGGAGAAGTTAAGCTCCCTGCCGCCGAACTTCCCCATGCCGAAGATGGTCAGCTCCGCCTCCTCGCCGCTGGCGGCGACCAGCGGCCTGCCGTGCTCGGCCATCAGGATGCGGCGGCTCTCCTCGCAGGCCACCTGCAGGGCGGCAGCTGCCAGGGAGGAGAGTTCGAGGGTGACCTCCTCCAGGCTTGCCAGCCCGCTCAGGTCCCGGGCGGCGATGCGCAGCATCTCCCGATACTTGAAGCGGCGCAGCAGAGGGAAGAGGGAGGGGTAGTCTACTCCGGCCGGCACCCGGGAGCGGAGCAGGGCGAGCATCCCATCCTCGCTGCGGCAGAGATCGACCGCCCCGTCGGCGAATATTTCGGAGAAGGAGCCCGGATCGCGGCAGATGATGTTGGTCAGGAAGGGGGATGCCCCGAGGAGGGTGAGCAGCTGGCCGAGGCGGCTAGCGTCGCCGCATACCCGGAGCAGCTCCTCTTGACAGACGACGGAGGAGATCCTCTCCAGGTTGTTGAGGGCCATGTCGGGCATGGAGGTCAGCATGGTACTGGAGACGATGGCTGCCACGAGATCGCGGGGCAACAGCCCGGCCAGGAGGCGGATGTTTGTGGCGGATCGCGAGGGGTAAGCCAACCCCAGGGAGGCAAGGAACTCCACCAGCCCCCGTTCGTTGTCCCCCTCCAGGTCCGTGGTGAGGAGAGCGTCGATGGCTTCCGCTATGTCGAGCTGCGGGCTCATTGCCCCACCAGCCGTTTCAGGCCGGCCTCGTAATCACCGCGCACCACCCCCTTTTCGGTGATGATTCCGGCGATGTACCTGGCCGGGGTGACGTCGAAGGCCGGGTTGCGCACCGCAACCCCCTCGGGGGCGATGGCACGGCCGGCCAGGTGGGTGACCTCGTTGGAGTGGCGCTCCTCGATGGGGATCTCGTCGCCGCTCCTAAGGGAGAGGTCCAGGGTGGAGATGGGGGCGGCCACGTAGAAGGGGATGCGGTTCTCCCGGGCGAGGACGGCAACGCTGTAGGTGCCGATCTTGTTGGCGGTGTCGCCGTTGGCGGCGATCCGGTCGGCGCCAACCACCACGCAGTCGATCTCCCCCTTCTTCATGAACCAACCGGCCATGTTGTCGGAGATCAGGGTTACCGGGATGTTGTCCTTCATCAGCTCCCAGGCGGTGAGGCGAGCCCCCTGCAACCAGGGCCTGGTCTCGTCGGCAAAGACCCTGATCTTCTTCCCCGCCTCATGGGCCGCACGGATCACCCCCAGGGCGGTGCCGTAACCGGCAGTGGCCAGGCCGCCGGCGTTGCAGTGGGTCAGGACCGTCGCCCCCTCCCGTATCAGCGGTGCTCCGTGGCTGCCGATGGCCCGGCATATCCGCAGGTCCTCCTGCTCGATGCTGATCGCCTCGGCCTTCAATATGGCGCGGATGGAGTTCAGATCCTTGTCGCCGTTGGCGCGGGCCACCCTTTTCATCCGCTCGATACCCCAGAAGAGGTTGACCGCCGTCGGGCGGGTTCTGGCCAGGATGTCGCAGACGTTGTCCAACTGGCGGAAGAAGGACTCGTGGGTATCGGCGATGATATCCCTGGCCCCCAGGGCAACCCCCATGGCCGCGGCCACCCCTATGGCCGGCGCGCCGCGGATAATCATGCCGCGGATCGCCTCGGCCACCCCCTGGAAGTCTGCATACTCGTTGTAGACCTCCTCGGCGGGGAGTCGGGTCTGGTCGATCATGATCACTTTATCGTCGCGCCACTCTATTGTTCGAAAAGACATGGTCAGATCCTCTCTACGGGAGATAGCCCCTCTGGAGCAGAAATGGAAATTCTAGCAAATCTGGGGGGATTAGGGAAATCAGTTTTTCCCCTGGGGACGATTCGGCTGGCGGGAAGAGAGGCGCAGGGCAGATTGGCTGTTGCCAGCTATCCGTGCCGCTGGCAATATGACTTGAGCGGGCCGGTTAGCCGATCGGCCCTGCAACCCTCCCCCCACTGGGAGGAGCTATGAGGAGAAGCCATGCCCGAACTCCCCGAAGTCGAGACCACCCGCCGGGGGATTGCCCCCCATCTTTGCGGCCAAACCGTGGCAGCCGTCACCATTCGCGCCGCCAAGCTGCGCCACCCCGTCCAGCCCGAGCTGTGCAGCATCCTCCCCGGACGGACGATCGAGGGGGTGGAGCGGCGCGGCAAGTACCTGCTTTTGGCGTGCGGCGGCGGCACCCTCCTGATCCACCTGGGGATGACCGGCCACCTGCGCATCTCCCCCCCCGGCACCCCGGCCGGCAGGCACGACCACCTGGAGATACGCCTGGAGAACGGCTGCCTCCTTCGCCTCAACGACCCGCGCAAGTTCGGCGCCGTCATCTGGCTTACCTCCGACCCCCACAGCCACCCTCTCCTGGCAGGGCTTGGGCCAGAGCCACTCTCGGAGGATTTCTCCCCCTCCTACCTGGAGAAGATCACCCGCCGGCGCACGGTGGCAATCAAGCAGCTCATCATGAACAGCCGCCTGCTGGTGGGGGTGGGGAACATCTACGCCAGCGAGGCCCTCTTCAGGGCGGGGATAAACCCGTGGCTGGTCGCGGGGAAGCTTAGCGCGGAGCAGTGCCTGATCCTCTGCAGGGGGATCAAGGATGTCCTTGGGGAGGCGGTGGCAAGGGGGGAGAAGACGTTGCACAGCTTCTACGGCGTCAGCGAAAGGCCGGTCTACTTCGACCTTGAGGCAAGGGTCTACGTCAGGGAGGGGGAGCCGTGCCTGGCATGCGGCACAGAGATCCGCCGGGAACTGCTCGGCGGCAGGTCCACCTTCTGGTGCCCCGCCTGCCAACCGCTGCAGGAGTGAGCCAAGGGGAGACTACTTGTCCTCTGCCAGGGAGGCCTCCAGCCGGGCGGCCT
>CALMOE010000206.1 GCA_937871715.1 uncultured Geobacter sp.
CCCTTTCAGCCGGGGCTGTTCCCGCCCCTGCGGGTCGTCACCCGGGGCGGTCAACTCGCGGCACCTGCCGCTCTTTTGGCGCGGCAGGGCGATATTCATATGTGAGCTTCTCTAAAATGCGGACCAGGGGGAGCCTGTAATGACCCACTTGCAGTGGCCGGCTCAAATTGGTATTTTGGTCTAGCCGGTTTAACCGGCTATTTTTTAGCAGTCCGGAGGTAGCTCGCATGAACCTTAAACATACCCTGATCGTACTCGAAGAGGCAGAGTGCCTTGCAGACCAGCAAGCGGTCGAAGCGGCCCTCGACCGGATGGCCGAGGAGATCACTACTCAGCTGGGGGAGCGGAGCCCCCTGGTTTTCTGCGTCATGAACGGCGGCCTGATCGTCACCGGCCAGCTCCTTACCAGGCTGCTCTTCCCCCTGGAGGTCGGCTACCTGCATGCCAGTCGCTACGGCAGCAAGACCACCGGCGGCGAACTGCTCTGGAAGGCCGAGTTCCAGGCTGAGGTGACGGGGAGAACTGTCCTCCTGGTTGACGACATCCTGGACGAGGGGCATACCCTCAAGGCCCTGAGCGACGAATGCCTTCGCCGCGGCGCTGCCAGCGTGCTGACCGCGGTGCTGGTGGACAAGCGCCACGTGCGCAAGGTGGAGCCAGGCTACCGGGCCGACTTCACCGGCATGGAGATACCGGACCGCTTCGTCTTCGGCTATGGCCTGGATTATGACGGTGTCTGGCGCAACGCTCCCGGCATCTACGCCGTCAAGGGGATGTGACGATGAAGGATTTCTTCCAGTTCGAGCGCCACAACACGGGCTACCGCCAGGAGACCGTTGCCGGGATAACCACCTTCCTGACCATGGCCTACATCATCGTCGTCAACCCCTCGATCCTGGCGGTTGCCGGCATCCCCAAGGAGCCC
Source organism: uncultured Geobacter sp. (assembly GCA_937871715.1). Taxonomy (GTDB): domain Bacteria; phylum Desulfobacterota; class Desulfuromonadia; order Geobacterales; family DSM-12255; genus CALMBF01. The sequence continues at coordinate 926 of CALMOE010000206.1, forward strand.
CAGGTCACCGCAACCATCCTGGCGGCCATCATCGGCTGCCTGGTCATGGCCTTCTGGGCCAGGCGCCCCTTCGCCATTGCCCCCTACATGAGCGAGAACGCCTTCGTAGCCTTCGTGGTGGTCAAGGGGATGGGCTACTCCTGGCAGGTAGCCCTCGGGGCGGTCTTCTGGGCAGGGGTGGCCTTCCTCGTGCTCACCCTCTTCAGGGTCCGCTCCTGGCTGGCCGAGTCGATCCCCATGAGCCTCAAGGCGGCCTTCGCCGTGGGTATCGGCCTGTTTCTCACCTTCATCGGCCTTAACGAAGTCGGCCTGGTGGTGCTGGGGGTTCCCGGGGCTCCGGTCAAGCTGGGTAACATCGCCCAGCCGACGGTGCTCATGGCAATGGGGGGCTTTCTCCTCACCGTGGTCCTCATGGCGCGCAAGGTCTCGGCAGCTCTCCTCTACGGCATCCTCGCCACCACCGCCGTCTCCGTGCTCCTCGGAACGACCAGCCTCCCCCCCTCGCCGGTCAGCCTCCCCCCTTCACTGGAGCCGATCCTCCTCAAGCTGGACATCGCCGGCACCCTCAAGCCGGGGATCTTCCCCATCGTGCTGGTGATCTTCATGATGGCCTTCCTGGATACCATCGGCACCCTGCTGGGCCTCTCCATGCGGGCTGCCCTGCTTGACAAGAACGGCAACCTGCCGGAGATCGAGAAGCCGATGCTGGCCGACGCCGTAGCCACAACCATAGCCCCACTCCTGGGAACTACCACCACCGGGGCCTACATAGAGTCCGCAGCCGGCATCGAGGCAGGGGGGAGAACCGGCTTTACCGCCCTGGTGGTGGCCTGCCTGTTCGGGCTCTCCCTCTTCTTCGCCCCCCTCTTCACCATGGTGCCGTCCCATGCCGCCGGGATCGCCCTCATCGTCATCGGCTCCCTGATGATCCAGCCGATCACCCACCTGGACTTCGAGGACTTCACCGAACTGATCCCGGCCTTCCTCACCGTGACGCTGATGATCTTCACCTACAACATCGGCGTGGGGATGACTGCCGGGCTACTCTCCTACCCACTGATCAAGCTGATGACCGGCCGGGCCCGGGAGGTGAATCCGGGGGTCTGGATCCTGGCACTCCTCTCCCTGACCTTCTTCGTCTTCATGCCCAAGGGGTGAGCCCCCCTTACGCTCTCTCCCCCGCCAGGCTTTTTGCCAAAAGCTCGGTAAGGTGCATTATGCGCACATCTGGCAGATTCTCCGCCAATCCCTTCTTCAACTGCAGCAGGCACCCCGGGTTGCTGGTCACCAGCACCTGGGCGCCGCTGGCCCGTATGTTCCCCAGCTTGCGCTGCAGTATCCGGTCGGACATCTCCGGCTTGGCGATATTGTAGGTGCCGGCGCTGCCGCAGCAGGCATCGGCCTCGCTCAGCTCGGCATACTGCAGGCCGGGGATCATCTTCATGAGCTTGCGCGGCTCCTGCCTGATACCCTGGCAGTGGGCGATGTGGCAAGGGTCGTGGTAGGTCACCTTCAGGTCAACCGGTTTCAGCCTGGGGCGCAGCTCGTCGGCGTGGAGCGCCAGCACCTGGGAGATGTCCCTCACCTTTTCACTGAATGCCTCGGCCCCGGACTCCCCGTGAAGGTGGTGGCCGTACTTCTTCAGCTCCGCGCCGCAGCCGCCGCAGTCGGTGACGATGAAGTCGACATCGTAGCCGGCAAAGACGTCGATATTGGTGCGGGCCTCGTCTCTGAGCCCCTCCAGGTCGCCCCCCAGCATATTGGGGGCGCCGCAGCAGACCTGGTTCTTCGGGGTGATCACCGTGTACCCCAGGGTGGAGAGGAGGCGGATAGTCGCCCGGCTCGCATCGGAGAAGATCAGGCTCATGACGCAGCCGAGGAAGAAGCCTACCCTCCCCCGCTCCGGACCGACCGCCGGGGTTACCTCATGAATCTCCTGGCGCAGCGGTCGCTTGGGGAGTTCCGGCAGCAGCCCCTCCATCCGCTCAAGGGCCGAAGGAAACATCTTCAGCACCCCCAGCTTGCGCACCAGCTTCTGCAGGCCGCTCCTCTGGTAGGCGCGCATGGGGAGCATGGAGCTCTCCAGCCGGTCGGGGTGGGGGACGAGCTTCCTCAGAATCAGCTCCTCCATGAAGCCGAGGCCGGCCGCCCCCTTCCGCTCGCAGGTGAACTCGGCCACCAGTTCGCCGGCGTTGACCCCGCAGGGGCAGGCTGAGGCGCAGGCCTGGCAGTCCAGGCAGAGGGAGAGGTATTCGAGTAGCCGCTCCGACTGGTCCAGCTCCCCCTCCTGCACCTTGCGCACCAGGGCGACCCGGCCGCGAGGGGAGGCTGTCTCCAGGAAAGTCTCTTTGTAGGTGGGGCAGTGGGGAAGGCACATGCCGCAGCGCATGCAGTTGATCAGCTTCACATAATCCATAACGTTACCTCTGGGTACGACTGTGAATTTCCGGAACCTGGCGGCGTTGGCCGGCGCAGCCACCTTGTGCGAAGTAGCGCTGCTACGTCTCCGCGGGACTGCTTGGCCGCCTTGCCAGAACCCGAAACTTCGCAGCCGGTTGGACAAACCTGACCGGCAGATGAAAGGTGCCGGAATGAGAGCATCAGGGCTCGTTTGTCTCACTACTTGGCGACAGGGAGCGGCCACAGCCGATACTGTCTGAGCCCGAAGGGCGAGTTTATCGGCTGTAGCGAAATGAGCCTAGTAGTGCAGAACGTGCCCGTCGGCTCGAATGCAGGCGGCTTTCATCTGCCGCCACGAGAGGCGCCCTAAAAGACTTTACCGGGGTTTAAAATCCCCTTCGGATCGAATGCACTCTTGATCCCACGCATCACCCGGATACCGCTCTCACCAACCAGCCGCGGCAGGTACTTCTTCTTGGCTATCCCTACCCCGTGCTCGCCGGTGATCGTCCCCCCCATGGCGATGGCGGCGTCGAAGATCTCCTCGAAGGCTGCGTGGGCCCGCCGGATCTCGTCCTGGTCCCGCTCGTCGGTGAGGCAGGTGGGGTGAAGGTTGCCGTCTCCGGCATGGCCGAAGGTGCCGATCATCACGTTGTACTTTGCCGCCGCCTCCTGGATCACCCTGAGCATCGGCGCGATGCAGCTGCGCGGCACGGTGGCGTCCTCCAGGATGGTGGTGGGCCTGAGCCTCGCCAGGGCGGAGAGGGCGGTGCGACGTGCGGTGGCCAGCTTCAGGGCTTCATCGGCATCTTTGGCGGTCTGGAAGAAGGAGCAGCGGTGCCTGCGGCAGATATCCTCCACCGCCGCCGCCTCCTCGGTCGTGACCGCCGGGTGGCCGTCCACCTCGATCAGCAGCACCGCATCCACGTCCAACGGCAGGCCGACGTGGGCATAATCCTCCACGCACTTGATGGTCACCTTGTCGAGGAACTCCAGGGTCGCCGGAATCACCTTGGCGGCGATGATGGCCGAGACTGCCAGGGCCGCGTCCTGCAGTGCCGGGAAGTGCACCAGCATGGTCACCTTGGACTTAGGTTTGGGGATCAGCTTGACGGTGATGCCGGTGAAGAACCCCAGGGTCCCCTCGGATGAGACCAGCAGGGGGTTGAGGCTGTAGCCGGCAACGTCCTTCACCACCTTGCCGCCGCTCCTGAGGATCTCCCCGTCGGCCAGGACCGTCTCCAGCCCCATGACGTAATCGGCCGTGACCCCGTACTTGAGGCCGCGCAGGCCCCCGGAGTTCTCCGCCACGTTCCCCCCCATGGTGGAGATGTGCATGCTCCCAGGGTCAGGTGGGTAGAATAGGCCGCGGGCCTCCACCTCGCGGTGGAGGGAGCTGGTAACCACCCCCGGCTCGACGGTGGCGGTCAGGTTCTCCTCGTCGATCTCCACAATGCGGTTCATCCGGCTCGTCTGGATCACTACCCCGCCATTCACGGAGAGGGAGCCGCCGGAAAGGTTGGTGCCTGACCCCCTCGGGGTGACCGATACCCCGGCACCGTGGCAGAGCCGCATTATCCTGGCCACCTCCTCCCCGCTTCTGGGAAGGAGAACCACGCCGGGAAGGGATTCCAGCTCCGGTGTGGAGTCGTAGCCGTAGACCGCCAGGGACTCCCGGTCGGACAGGGTGTGCTCTTCGCCGACGACCTTCCTCAATTCGCTTATGAATGACTGTTCCATTGATACCCTCTCTTCGAAACTCTCTAACGTTTACTTCTGAGCCCTGTCGGGCGAGGAGTTGCGGGTTCTGGCAAGGCTTCGCAACGACCCGGCGGAGGCGTAGCAGCGCTACGCCGCACAACGGGGGAGGAAGCGAAACGCCGCCAGGTTCCGCAAATCCTCGCCCGTTTCCGTTACGGGATCATCCACTGGAAGTAGTAGGCCTGCAGATACACCATGATCCCGACTATCGCCGTCAGGAACAGCGAATGCTTCAGGGTGAAGCGGAACAGTGTCCCCTCCTCCCCGACCATGCCGGTGGCGGCGGTGGCCACGGCCAGTGACTGGGGAGAGATCATCTTCCCCATGACACCGCCGCTGGTGTTGGCCGCGCCGGTGAGGATCGGATTGATCCCCAGCTGCTCGGCGGTCGCCTTCTGCAGGCCGCCGAAGAGGACGTTACTGGAGGTGTCCGAACCGGTGAGAAAGACCCCCAGCCAGCCGAGCAGCGGTGAGATCAGCGGGAACCAGTGGCCGGTCTTGGTGAACACCAGGCCGAGGCAGTTGGTCATTCCCGAGGCGTTCATCACATAGGCCAGGCCGAGCACCGAGGCGACGGTCAGGGCCGGGTAGCGCATGTCAACAAGAGTCTTGCCGAGAATGCGGAAGGTGTCGGCAATGCTCACCCCGCAGAGAAGTGATGAGATGAATGCGGCAATGAGGATGGCGGTCCCTGCTGCGGACCAGAAGTTGAACTTGAACTTGGCGGCAACTTTTATTGGCAGCTGGTCGGCCACGGCCTTTTCCAGGGGCTTGAACTGGTCCTTGGCAGCCGGGTTGACCTTGGCCAGTTCGGCGCAGAGCTTCTTGGTTTCTGTCATGTTCTTGGCGATCAGGTCGCACGCCTTGAGACGCTCGTCGGTCAGCACGGCACCCTTGCCGGCCAGCCCCTGCTCAACCGGTGCAAAGGCTGCTTCGAGACCTTTCAGCTCCTGCAGCTTGGCTGCCACTGCTGCCTGGTTGGGATCGGCAGGGGAGAGGAGGGCCAGCTGCCTGTCGATTTCCGCATTCACTTCTGCGATCTTCTTCAGGCCGTCCTCCGGCTTGCTCACTTTTTTCACGATGGCGTTGTGCAGGCCGCTAACCTCGATCTCCACGGTCTTCTTGTCCAGAACTGCCTTGACGGAGGGGATACCCCAGAGGAGGACCATGATTGTCAGTGCCAGGTATGGGGACCAGGCGCGGAGCACCTCTCCGGCGCTGTAGTGGTGGGCGGTCGCTTCGCCGCTTCCGGTCTCGTGGTCGAAGACGAAGTTCTCCTTCGGCTGCCAGACCCTCAGGAGCAGCACCAGGGCGACGATGGAGAGGAGGGACGCGGTCACGTCGGGCAGATAGGGTCCCAGGTAGCTGGCGGTGGCCCACTGGGCAACGGCGAAGGTCACCCCGCAGGTGATGATGGCCGGCAGCACTTCCATGGTCTTCTTCCAGCCGACCATGATGAGGATGACATAGAAGGGTATGAAGACGGAGATGAATGGGAGCTGGCGCCCCACCATGGTGGAGAGCTTCATCATGCCGGCATCGCCGTAACCCATGACACCGGCAAGGGCCACCACCGGGATGCCGATGGCACCGAAGGCCACCGGTGCGGTGTTGGCCACCAGGCAGACCCCGGCGGCATAGAGGGGGCGAAAGCCGAGGCCGGCCAGGGTTGCGCCGGCAATGGCCACCGGCGTACCGAAGCCGGCGGCCCCTTCGATGAAGGCGCCGAAGCAGAAGGCGATGAGCAGCGCCTGGATGCGGCGGTCACCGGTCACCCCGGCCAGGGAGGCGCGGATGACCTCGAACTGCCCCCCCTTGACGGTGATGTTGTAGAGGAAGAGGGTGGTGATGACGATGTAGAAGACCGGGAAGAGGCCGAAAGCCGCCCCCTGCATGGTGGCCAGTGCAGCCAGCTTGACCGGCATCCCCCAGACGGCGATGGCGATGGCGACAGCCGAGGCGACCGCCAGGGGTCCGGCCTTGTGGGCCTTCATCTTGAGGAGTGCCAGACAGATGAAGATGACGACCAGGGGGACGGCGGCAACCAGGGCCGACATGCCGAGGCTCCCTCCTACAGGGGTGTACGTTTGAATCCAGGGCATAACGTTTTCTCCTTTCTCAACAAATGATAGCGTTTCACTGCTAAAGCGGAAGAGCGGGTGGTATAATTTAGGGACCTGACTACGAAATAACAGAATACGGTTTTGTTTATTTGTCTTACCAATTATTCCTTTTACAACCTCCTGTCAATACTTTTTTCGTATACCGCAAAAAAACCTTGTTGACAAACCAGTTAGCATTGGCTAGCGTAAAAACATACTTGGCCATACAAATGATCCGGAGGATCCCATGGTAAACAAATTTATACAGTCAGCCGAAGCCGTTGGGGCAACAATAAAACATTTTTCCGGCCTGGATGAGGCGGGACCCTATTTGGCCTCCCTGGCGAACGGCGGAACAGTGACGACCTCGTCCCTCCCTCCCCAACTGGCGACACTCTGCAGCGGCATGGCAAGCGGCTCAGCGGCCCCGGCCGACGCGACACTGTGCGTCAGCCGCGCCGAGGCTGGAATCGCGGCGACAGGGAGCCTCCTCATCGACCTGAAATCCGCCGAAGAGAGGGGTGCAACCGCCCTTGCGCCGATCCACGCGGTCTTTCTCGACCCGGCAACCATCGTCCCGGACATCTACTCGCTAGGAGAGAGGATCCAACAGCTCCTCAGCGCCGGGGACCAGGCCTACTTCTCCCTGACCACCGGGCCATCCCGCACCGCCGACATCGAAAGGGTCCTGACCATAGGCGTCCACGGAGCCAAGGAGCTGCACATACTGATCATGGAAGGGGTGTGACATGGCAGATGCAACCATCGACAAAAAAATCAACGACAAGTTCCTCCGCAGGGCGCTGAAGAACTTCGCCACCGCCTACCCCGTTGCCCGGGCCAAGGCCTTCGAGGGGATAGACTTCGAGGCGCTGAGGGGAAGGATCGCCCAGAACAAATGCGCCGGACTGAAGGAGCTACCCGAGCTGATTGTCCGCTTCACCGCCAGCGCGACAGCGGCCGGTGCAAAGGTGCATCTCTGCCGCACCCCCGAGGATGCGAACCGGACCATCCTGGAGATCATCAAGGGGAAAGGGGCCGACTTCCTGGTCAAGTCCAAGTCCATGACCTCGGAGGAGACCGAGCTTAATCACTACCTGGAGGAGAACGGCATCCGCTGCCTGGAGACGGACCTTGGGGAGTGGATCATCCAGCTGGCCGGGGAGAAGCCATCCCACATGGTCATGCCGGCCATCCACAAGAACAAGGAGGAGGTGGCCGAGCTGTTCAGCAAGGCCACGGGGAGCGACTGCCCGCCGGATATCCCCTTCCTGGTGCAGAAGGCCAGGGAGACCCTGCGCAGCGGTTTTCTCGAAGGACAGGTGGGGATGTCGGGGGCCAACGTGGCCATGGCCGACTCCGGCGCCATGGCAATCGTCACCAACGAGGGTAACGGCCGCCTGGTGACCACCCTTCCCAAGACCCATATCGCCCTGATCGGCGTGGAGAAGATAGTCCCCACCCTGGCCGAGGCGCTGGACGTAATCGAAGTCCTGCCGAAAAACGCCACCGGCCAGAAGATCACCTCCTACGTCTCCTTCATCAAGGGGCCGACAGCAGGCGATGGGCGAGAGCTGCACATCGTCCTCCTGGACAACGGCCGGGTGAAGCTGGCCGCGGACCCGAACTTCGGCCAGGCACTGCAGTGCGTCAAGTGCGGCGCCTGCGCCAACGTCTGCCCGATCTACGAGATCGTCGGCGGCCATGTCTTCGGCCACATCTACGTTGGCGGGATCGGCCTGGTCCTCACCCCCTTCTTCCACGGCATGGAAAACGCCGAGGAGATCCTCAAGCTCTGCATCGGCTGCCGCAAGTGCAACGAGGTATGCGCCGCCAAGATCGACATAGAGGGGCTGATCGTCGACCTGCGCGACAGGATCAAAAAGCCCTTCGGCCAGAAGTTCCTCTTCGCCACCATGCTGAAGAATCGCAAGCTGTTCCATACCGCCCTGCGCACTGCCTACCTGGCCCAGAAACCGCTCCAGGGGGAAGGGGGACGGATCCGCCACCTGCCGCTGATGTTCGATTCTGCAGCCGCCGGCAAGTCCCTCCCACCCATTGCCGAAAAGCCCTATCGGGACCTTGTCCCTGCTGAAAGCCGAAGGCCAAAAGGTGAAGGAAAAGGCGAAAAAGTGCTCTTCTACTCAGGCTGCCTGGCGGACTTCGTCTACCCGGAACTCTGCCGTGACACCCAGGAGAGCCTGGAAAAGCTCGGCTACGCGGTCAGCTTCCCCCAGAAGCAGAGCTGCTGCGGCATCCCGGCCCGCTACTCAGGGGAGATGGATATCGCCCGAGACATGGCCAGAATCAACATCGACGTGCTCCTGGAGG
>CALMOE010000207.1 GCA_937871715.1 uncultured Geobacter sp.
CGCCGACTCCCTGGAGCGGGTGCTGGCCGAGGCCCCGGCGGTGGAGGGGCTCGGCTTCCGCCTGCCGGAGATCCTCCGCTTCCCCCTGCGGGCAGCACCCTACTCCCTCTACGAGCAGCTCCGCTACATGAAGGAGCATTGGGGGGTGGCCATCCCGGAGGAGCTCCTCCCCGAGATGCTGGCGGCCTTCGCGGTCATGGAGGAGGAGGGGAGGATCCTCGCCCCACGGGGGGAGCCCGGCGGGGCACCGGTGCTGGAGTTCGGCCGCGGCCCAGCCCCTGCCGCTGACGACCACTACCCGGAGCCGGAGATGTTCTCCGCCGACACCCACTGGATGCCCAACGTGGTGCTGATGGCCAAGATGGTCTACGTCTGGCTGGGGCAGCTCTCCGTAAGCTACGGCGAGGAGATCCATACCCTCGACCGGATACCCGACGCGGAGCTGGACCGCCTCGCCCGCTGGGGGGTCACCGGCCTCTGGCTGATCGGCCTGTGGGAGCGCTCCCCCGCCTCCCGGGAGATCAAGCGGCTCTGCGGCAACCCGGAGGCGATCTCCTCCGCCTACTCCCTCTACGACTACACCATCGCTCGCGACCTGGGCGGTGAGGAGGCCCTCCTCGACCTGCGGGATAGGGCCCTGAGGCGCGGCATCCGCCTGGCCAGCGACATGGTTCCCAACCACACCGGCCTCTTCTCCCGCTGGACAGTGGAGCACCCCGACTGGTTCGTGCAGCTGGAGTACCCCCCTTACCCTGCCTACGGCTTCACCGGGCCGGACCTCTCCTCCTCCCCGGAGGTGTCACTGCACATCGAGGACGGCTACTGGGAGCGGCGGGACGCGGCGGTGGTCTTCAAGCACTACGACCACCGGGATGGCCGCACCCGCTATATCTACCACGGCAACGACGGCAGCAGCACCCCGTGGAACGACACGGCCCAGCTGAACTACCTGCTGCCCGAGGTGCGTGAGGCGGTGATGAACACCATCCTCCACGTGGCGCGCCTCTTCCCCATCATCCGCTTCGACGCGGCCATGACCCTGGCGAAGAAGCACTACCAGCGCCTCTGGTTCCCCCAGCCTGGCCACGGCGGCGTCCCCTCCCGTGGGGAGCACGGCATGACCCGGGGGGAGTTCGACGCCGCCATGCCCGAGGAGTTCTGGCGACAGGTGGTGGACCGGGTGGCCCACGAGGCCCCGGACACCCTCCTCCTTGCCGAGGCCTTCTGGCTGATGGAGGGGTACTTTGTCCGCACCCTGGGGATGCACCGGGTCTACAACAGCGCCTTCATGAACATGCTGAAGATGGAGGAGAACGCCAAGTACCGCCAGACGGTGAAGAACGTCATGGAGTTCAACCCCCAGGTGCTGCAGCGCTTCGTCAACTTCATGAACAACCCGGACGAGCGGACCGCGGTGGAGCAGTTCGGCAAGGAGAAGAAGTATTTCGGCGCCTGCCTCCTGCTGGTGACCATGCCTGGGCTCCCCATGCTCGGCCACGGCCAGGTGGAGGGTTTCCACGAGAAGTACGGCATGGAGTACAAGAAGGCCTACTGGGACGAGCCGGTGGACGAGCACCTGGTCAGGGAGCACGAGCGGCTGGTCTTCCCCCTCATGCGGCGGCGCCGGCTCTTCTCCGGAGCGGACAGTTTCCTCTTCTACGACTTCCATGCAGCAGGCCACGTCAACGAGGATGTCTTTGCCTTCTCCAACCGTTTCGGGGAGGAGCGGGCCGTGATCCTATTCCACAACCGCTTCGCCTCCACCGCCGGCTGGATAAACAGATCCACCCCCTATGCGGTCAGGGGGGATGGGGAAGATGTGGAGCTGGCCAGCGCCACCCTGGGTGAATCCCTTGGTTTCAAGGGGGACGGCCGCCACTACTACCTGTTCCGCGACTACTCGGGTGGGGATGAGTATATCCGCAGCGGACGGGAGCTGCTGCAGCAGGGGCTCTTCGTTGAGCTGGAGGCCTATGGCTGCCACGCCTTCCTCGATTTCCGCGAGGTGTGGGACGACGACTACGGCACCTACGGCAGGCTCTGCCACCAGCTGCAGGGGGGGGGGGTGGCGTCGGTGGAGGATGAGGCCATCCAGATCCGCCACGCCCAGCTGATCTCCCTTAACCGCATAATCATGGAGCGACACTCCACCCTCCTCACCGGCATCTGCGCCGAGGTGACCCAGGGGGCCATGGCCGAGGAGGCGGAGCGGTTCATGGCCGACCAGGGTGCCTTCCTGGCGGCGGTGGCCTTAAGGAGCGGCCTGGCCGACGCCCCCGAGCGGCTCCTCCCCGTCATCAGGGCGGAGCTGCGGCTCCTCTCCGCCCTGGCGGCCGAGCCCGGCTCCATGCTGGAGTCGGCCACCGCCAGGCTCATCGCCTTCGCCTGGCTGGTACTGCACCGCCTGGATGACCTGGGGGAGCCCCCCCCGGCCGGAGGGGGCGGGTCGCTGGTCAGCCGCTTCGGCCTCGATCGCCCCCTGCAGGAGGCCCTCTACGGCGAGGTGAGCGAGGAGGGGGACCGGATGGCCGGGCTGGATGTCCCCTCCCTGATGGAGCTCTTCCGCATCCTCCTTCGCCACGGGGACCTTCTCCTGCGCCACGGGGACGAGCATCGCCGCGGTCTGGAGGATCTCCTGGCCGACCGCCATGTCTCGGCCTTCATCGGCAGGCACTGGAGCGGCTGCCACGAGTGGTTCGTCAAGGAGCGATGGGAGCTGCTGGTGCAGTGGCTGGGGATAAGCGCCGGGGCGCTCCGGGGTGAGGCGGATGCCTTTGCCGCCAACTGCGGCGAGCTGCTGGCTGCCGCGGAGAGCGCCGCATACCGGATCGACCTCCTCCTCTGTGAGCGGGGGAGCGGGGAGCAAAGCTCTGGCCATCCGGCCAAGGATTTGCTATAAGAGCCGTTGATGCCGGGGCTTGGCGATCAGCTGCCACGGGAGGTTTTCATATGCCGACCATATCAAGGAGGTAGTGCCGTGAGGTTAGTTTCCAGAGTGCTGCTGCTGGCCGTAACCATGCTGCTGTTTGCCGGTTGCGCGACCAACTACTACAATGTCCCCAGGGAAACCTACGAGAAGAAGGTGAGGATCCTGGGGGTGGCGCCCATCCTCCTGGACGGGGATTCGGACATCCGCCACCCGGAGAGGGGTGAGATCATCAGGATCGTGCGCGAGGCGAACCGCAAGAACGAGCGGGAGCTGGTGGACATCCTCAAGGAGACGGGGGAGTACGCCGCGGTCCGTTTCCTCGATGAGGAGCCGGAGATGCTCTACTCCACCCTCCTGCAGCGCAGGGAGCGTCGCGACGATGCGGGGGTGGTCTACAACAAGTACTTCTACAAGCCGGAGGAGCTGCGCAGGCTGGTTGCCAGGCATAACGTGGATGCGGTCATGCTGGTTAACGTCAGCGGTGTGACCATGCTGGAGAAGGTCTACTCCAACACCCTCACATCCTACCTGGAGGAGAACTACAACAACCTGATCATGACCGCCCAGATCCTGGACGGCGACGCTACCCTCCTCTGGGAGTACCCCAACTTCCGCCAGAAGATCATCACCTACGGCAAGCTATTCGACCTGCAGTATGCCGATTTCGAGGAGGCGAGGGCCAATCTCACCGACCAGGTCAGGGTGAAGTACAAGTCAGTTGCCGGCATAGGCCGGGCCTTCACCAGGACCGAGGGGTCGTCGGTGAAGAGCAGCAAGCAGGTTTCAAGCCTCTACAACACCCAGTTCCAATCCATGGCCTCCCTGCTCCACTACTTCCGCAACCCCTTTGCCGAGAAGAGGGTGGAGAAGAAGCCCGAGGTGGCCCAGGCCCCGGCGGTGAACGAGTACGCCCCCAGGCAGGCAGCCGCTTCCGGCAGCGTGCCGCCGCCGACCCTCCCCCTGCCGCCGCCACCGGAGGCAACGCAGAAGGCGGCTCCGCTAGCTGCGGCACCGGCCATCCAGCCGGCGAAGAGGGAGTTCGAGCCGGTCTCCCCGGCCGGGAGCGCCCCCTCGGATGTCCAGCTCATCAGGGAGCCGGAGTACAAGTAACCCAGGGATTTTAAGTGACGGGAAAGCCCGGCGGAGTCATTCCGCCGGGCTTTTCGTTTCAGGGGCTCCGTACTGTTCGGCGTGGTAGGAGCTGCGCACGTAGGGGCCGCTCTCAACGTGGCTGAAGCCCATTGCCATGGCCTCTCCCCTCAGGCGGTCGAACTCCTCGGGCGGGACGAACTCCACCACCTGCGCGTGCCTGCGGCTGGGTGCCAGGTACTGGCCGATGCTCAGGTAGGAGCAGCCGGTGGCCCGAATGTCGGCGATGGCGGCCACTGCCTCCCCCCTGCTCTCCCCCAGGCCGAGCATGATTCCGGACTTGGCCGGTATCCGCGGGGAGAGCTCGGTTACCCGCCGCAGCAGCTCCAGGGAGCGGCAGTAGTCGGCGCCGCTGCGGATGGCATAGAGGCGGGGGACCGTCTCTATGTTGTGGCCGAGTATGTCGGGGGCGGCGGCCAGCACTATCTTCAGGCTGTTAATGTCACCCTGGAAGTCGGGGACGAGCAGCTCGATCCTCGTCTCACGGCAGCGCTCCCGGATGGCTGTCACGGTGGCGGCGTAGTGTCCCGCCCCGCCACCCTCCAGGTCGTCGCGGGTGGGACTGGTGATGACCACGTGGCGCAGTCCCAGGCGGGCCACAGCCTCGGCTACCCTTGCCGGCTCGGCCGGGTCGAGGGGGAGAGGGGGGTGGCGCTCCACGTTGCAGAAGCTGCAGCCGCGGGTGCACTCCTTCCCCATGATGAGGAATGTGGCCTGCTTCTGGCGGAAGCATTCGGAGATGTTCGGGCAGGATGCTTCGCGGCAGACGGTGTTAAGCTCAAGGCTTGCCAGGAGCCTCTCCATGTCGGCATGGGCCGATGGTGATATCCTCTTCTGCAGCCATGGTGGTTTGCGGCGTATCTGCATTGCTCTCTTCCTGGACTGATTGGCGTTGTCCTGTCGTTATCCGCTTGACTGGAGTATCTTGTTGGCGGAAAATACCACATCTTGCCATAAGGAGGAAATTTATGTTGAAGCTTCTTTCGCTTGCTTCGGCGGCCATGCTGTTCACGGCGGCTACCGCACTGTCCGCCACCAATGTTGATGTCAGGGTAAATGCTCCCGCGCCTCCTGGCGTCAATGTCCAGGTGGGCGCCCCGCCGCTCCCCCAGCCGAGGATCGTGGAGAGGGAGCGGATCATCGTCAAGGAGAAGTCGGACCGGGGCAAGCACAAGGGGCACTACAAACATAAGAAGCAGAAGAAGCACAATAAACACTAGCAGTTGGCTAGTTCAAGGAGCTGTTAAGGGGCGGGCGAACCGCCCCTTAACTTTTTTATGACTTGGTCTTCTTGGCCTGACATTTCGCTGCTGAGACAAAACATCTCCGCTATTCATTGGAACCGCGACCATACTTGATTAAGCAGGCCGGACGTTCATAGTTATAACTGGATGTCATCGCCATCTGGGAGCATATCGCCATGCCGCACGCCAGGAAAATCCTTCTCTCCTGTTTTGCCGTTCTCGTGGCGGGGTTCATGTTCACCGCCTTCATCCTCCCCACCATCGTCAGGAGTCAGCTGGAGAAGCAGCTGGTGCGG
>CALMOE010000208.1 GCA_937871715.1 uncultured Geobacter sp.
AACCTGCTCAACAACGACCAGATGGACCGTGGCGGGGCAATGACCGAGATCAGGATCAATTAACCTTAAAATGGCTCAAATCGGAGGAATGCAGATGAAACGCTTGAGAGGGATATGGCTGCTTCCGGCAATTGTCGCGCTGCTGGTGGCAACAGCTAGCGGCAGCGCCCAGGCCAAGATCATCGGTCTTGGTGAGAACCAGACGGGATCGGCAAAGAGCTTTGCCTTCACCGCCAAGGCGGGACACATCAACACCCCCGACGGCAGCAGCCTTCTTTTCTGGGGTTTTGCCGACACGAGCAGCGGCAAGGTCCAGTTCCCCGGCCCCACCCTGATCGTCAAGCAGGGTGATACGGTGACCATAAACCTTACCAACCAGCTGGCAGAGCCGGTCTCCATGCTCTTCCCCGGCATGACCATGACCTCTTCAGTCAAGCCGGTGATCCCCGCCGGGGACCGGAGCCAGCTCACCTCCCTGGCCCCGGAGGCCGCACCGGGGGGGACCCAGAGCTACACATTCGTTGCCGACCGACCCGGGACATTTTACTACCAGAGCGGCAGCAACCTGCCGGTGCAGCTGCGCATGGGGCTCTACGGCGCCATCATCGTCCGTCCATCCCAGGATGGCAGCACCAGGAACGTGGACATCTCCTCCCACAACCTGAATGACCCCCTCAACCCGGGGGTGGCTGCCACTCGCTGGCCCTTCACCAGGTTCGTCTACAACGACTCCCTGGCAGACCCGGTGGCGGAGAACGTCTCCACCGGTTATGACCGGGAATACCTCTTCCTCGTCAGCGAGATGGACCCCAAGTTCAACTCCTGGATGGAGTTCGAAAAGGACAAGGTTGCCCGCCCCTTCGACTTCAGCAAGTGGAAGGCCAACTACTGGTTCATCAACGGCCGCTGCGCGCCGGACACCATGTCGCCGGTGAATGCCGCCTACCTGCCGTCCCAGCCGTACAACAGCGCACCGCTCATGCATCCGGGGGAGACCGTGCTGCTCAGGTTCGTCAACATGGGGAGCGATCCTCACCCGTTCCACACCCACGGCAACCACATGCGGGTGGTGGGGGAGGACGGCAACCCCCTGAGCAGCTCAGCTGCAGCCGGCGCCGATCTCTCCTGGCAGGCGTTCACCCTGACCCTGCAGCCGGGGAAGAGCTACGACGCAACCTTCACCTGGAGCGGTGAGAAGCTCGGCTGGGACATCTACGGCCATGCCGATGCACTGGAGCCCTACGAGTACATCCCGGATCACGGCAAGATCTACACCCCGAACAGGCCGGCGGTTGCCGGGGTGGCCCAGGCACCCGCTCCGCCACAGGCTCTGCCGGTACTCCTCCCCACCATCGAGGAGGGGATCTTCGGCATGTGGTACAGCGGCAGCCCCTACATGGGGTCGGCCGGTCCCCTCCCTCCGGGGGAGGGGGGGATGAACCCCTTCAGCGGCTTCTTCTACATGTGGCACAGCCATGCGGAGCGGGAGCTGACCAACTACAACATCTGGCCGGGCGGTCTCCTCACCATGATGGGGATTGTCCCTTGGTCGGCGACGATTTCCAGCGACGACACCTACAACCAGGGAATGTGATCGACAGGAGGAGAAGCTGATGAAACGCTTGAAAATATACATGCTTGGCACCCTGTTGCTGGCCACATTTGCCTTCCCTTGCGGTGCATTGGCTGCGACTGTCAACTATACCCTCCGGGCGGCCCCCTCGACTGTCGCCATGCCTGACGGCGCAGTTGTGCCTGTCTGGGGGTTCGCCCTGGTCTCCAGGGACGGCGTAGCCGGGCCGGATCTGGTGACGGTGCCTGGCCCGGTTCTGGAAGCCAGGGCCGGCGACACCCTCAACGTGACGGTCAACGTCGACCCGCTCCTGACCGCGCCGGTCTCCCTGCTCATCCCGGGGCAGCGCTATACCCCTGCCCCTGCAGCATCGGGTGGGAGGATGTCCTCTTTCATGGCCGAGGCAACCAGCGCTGCCCCGGTCACCTACAGCTTTGCCGGCCTGAGGGTGGGGAGCTACCTGTACGAGAGCGGTTCCACCCCTGCAGTGCAGATCCCCATGGGGCTTTACGGCGCCCTGGTGGTCCGGCCGGCCGACTATGACCCGGCTGTTCCTGCCACCTGGCATGCATACACGGCGACAACGGACAACCTCTACGACACCGAGGCGACGGTCGTGGTGAGCGAGCTGGATCCTGCCCTGAATGCCGCGGTATCCGCAGCGCCCACCACCCCCTACTCGACCATAACATCTGCTCCGAAGTACTTCCTCGTCAACGGCAGGGCCTATCCGCAGAAGCTGGGGACGACCACTGACATCACCCTTTACATCGGCAAGAACAACCTGCTCCGCATACTAAACGCCGGGGCGCGCAGCTACACCCTTTCCATCCCGGCCACCCCCTTGAGCCTGATGGCAGCCGACGGCAGTCTCCTCCCCTACCGGAAGAGCGCCACTACCGTGGACCTGCAGGCCGGCCGCACCTATGATGCCATGGTCACTCCCGCCACCATCAGCTTTTCCCCCGTTTTCGAGAGGCGCCTAGGGCTGACCAACGGCCAGGTCATGGGGGGAGCTACCCCGGCGGCCGGAGGCATGCTCGCCTTTGTCGGCGCCTATCCGGACGGGCAGGACTGCAGCCCCCTCAAGGGTGACGTGACCGGCGACGGCAAGATAGACGCCAGCGATGTCCTTGCCGTCCTGCGCATGTACATGGGGATCGCCACCGCATACGACGGCAACAAGCATCTGGCCGACGTCTCACCCCTGTCGGCCAACGGCTACCCATGCGGCGAGTACAAGGTGCTGACCTCCACCCCGGCCGTGCCGGCTGCCGTCGATCTGACAGACGTGTTGCTCATCCTGCGCAAGGCAGCCGGGATGAATCCGTACTGATGGGCGGGGGAGAGATGGGGAGAATCCAGCGTTACTCGTGCTCCATCCTGCTGCTCCTCCTCTTTGCGGGCTGCGGCTCCCATCGGTTCCCGCCATCCGGGGATGCCCTGCAGATGGCTACGGAGAGGGGGATATCGCCGGCCGGCATCAGGGTAGAGCATGTCCGCTCGGTGAACAGCGGGCTGCTGCTGGATGTGCGTTACCGGATCGTTGATCCGGAGCTGGCAGGAAAGGCTCTTGGCCGGGGGAGCGAAATCTACCTCAAGGATCTGGCCACGGGGAGGAAGCTCCCCGTACCCAACATGCCCAAGGTGGGGAAACTGCGACAGCTGCCGGTGAGGGGTGAGGAGAGCCGGGTCTACTGGATGCTATTCAACAATGCGGGCGGCTCGGTGAAGCCGGGCGACCGTGTCGCCCTGTTCATCAGCGGGGAGCAGGTCTCTGAAAACACGGTGGAGTAGCATCTCTGTCCCCTTGCTCCTGCTCTGCCTGTTGCCTGCCCGGCCGGCAGCGGCCGGCCGGCTCTCGGCAGGGTTGGAGGAGCTGCTGGCCGGCTCTGCTGCCGACAGCCGGATCGGGGTGATCGTCAGGTTTGCGGACCCCGGCGGGGGGATGGCAAAGGAGCTGGCAGCACTGGAGTGGCTCCCGAGGAGGGAGAAGAGGGGGCGTCTCGCCAAGAGGGCGGCCGAAAGGGTTGAGCTGTCAACTTTGCGGCTGAGGCCGATCCTGGAACGCCACCGCGCTACCGGGCGCATCGAAGATGTGAAGCCGCTTCGCCTGGCAAACGCCCTGGCCATCAAGGGGTCGCCCGAAGCGATCCGGGAGCTGGCGGCAGATGCGACGGTGCAGTCGGTCAGCGAGGATCGGGTTGTCAGGCTGGTGGCATCCCGTCCGTCCCCGGCCTCTTCCCCCGGGTGGAACCTGACCAGGATCGGCGCCCCCCAACTCTGGGCCAGGGGGCTTGTCGGCCAGGGGGTGGTGGTGGCAAACCTGGACACGGGGGTTGATGGCACCCACCCGGCGCTGCAGGCCAAGTGGCGGGGGGGGAGCAACAGCTGGTTCGACCCGCATCGCGGGACTCCTCTCCCCTACGATCCGGACGGTCACGGCACGGCGGTAATGGGGGTTATGGTTGCCGGGGATGTAAACTTGAACCCCGTTGGGGTTGCCCCCGGCGCCCTCTGGATCGCCGCCAAGATCTTCGATGACAGCGGCTTTGCCACCATGAGCAGCATCCACCGGGCATTCGACTGGGTGCTGGATCCGGACGGAGACCCGGCAAGCGACGACGCCGCCGACGTGGTGAACAACTCCTGGGACCTGGAGAACCCAGGGGGGGTGGACCTGGAGTTCGCCGCCGACATAGATGCCCTGAGGAGTGCCGCGATCGGGGTGGTGTTCGCCGCCGGCAACGGCCTGAATGGCCAGGGGTTGCCGGTGCCGCCGGCCACCAACACCTCCATGAGCCCGGCCAACAACCCGGGGGCACTGTCAGTCGGTGCGACCGACATTAACGACCAGGTGGCGGACTTCAGCAGCCGCGGTCCTTCCGCCCTGGACGGCTCGATCTATCCGATCCTGACCGCCCCCGGGGTGCATGTGACCTCGACCCTCCCCCACGGGGCCTACGCCACCTACACCAACCTGGGGACCTCCTTCGCCGCCCCCCATGTCTCCGGGGCGATGGCCCTGCTCATGGGGGGGGGGACGAAGAGCTTGGCGGCGATCGAGGCGGCCCTGAAGAGCAGCGCCGCTGACATCGACCTCCCCGGAGCGGATAACAGCAGCGGCTACGGCAGGCTGGACGTGGCGGCGGCAGCCCAGGCACTGGGGAGCACCCCGCCGCTTCTCCCCGGCGGCGACGTGGACGGAAGCGGGGCGGTGGATCTGGGGGACCTGCTCCTCCTTCTGCGGGTGGCCGCTGGACGGCAGCCGGCGACCCCGGCGATTCTGGCAAGCGGCGACATGGCCCCCCTGGGTCCGGCCGGGCTTCCGAGCCCTGACGGGAAGATAACCGCGGCAGACGTGCTGATCATGCTCCGCCGCTATCTGGGAATCATCAGCTGGTAATGGGATGTATTTACGCTATACTTGGACTACCAGTATCTACCGATACAAGGAGGGTAAAAATGACTAAACGGATTATTGCATGCCTGATGGCCTCGGGGTTACTCGCCGGGATGCTTTCCGCCTGCGGCGGTGGCGGCGGTTCGGCGCCGGCAACAACGGTGAAGGTGGACAAGAGTGTTGCCCTGAATGCGGCTACAGACCAGGTGGAGGTCTCCGCCTCCCTGCCGACTAATGCCACGGTCGACACCACCGTAACCCTGAGGACCACTGGCGGTGCGCGATTCGCCAACACCTCGACCCACATCACCCGCACGGTCCCGGCAGGCACCAAAGGCTCGAACAGCACGACCCTGAGCAACACCACCGCCGAGACGGTGACCGTCACCGCGGCCGTGACCGGCTACTCAACAGGGAGCCAGAAGGTCAAGTTCGTCGCCCTGGCGGATGCCCCGACCCGCGCCGAGGTGCTCATCAAGTCAAGCAAGTCGTCCCCTGACCTGATCCTCTTCGGCACCGATGTCCGGGTTCTCTACCCAGCTGCCCCCGGGAGCAATACCGCCACCCTCAACGCCGCCACCCCGGCCGCCCTTCTCAACGAGGTGCTGGCCGTCTACAATGCCGGTGCAGCGGCTGCAGGTGGGGGGATAAACGACATCTTCTACGCCCCTACCGCCACCCAGGCTGCCAACACGGCGGTGAGCTTCGCGGTCGGCAACGCCCAGACACTGGTGCCGCCCCTCAAGCTGAACATCGTGGCCAACAGCAACTTCGTCAAGCTCAACTACGACCTGGCCGTTGTCGATGCTATTGCGGCCTTCGGCACGGTGCCCCTCAGCACCGCATCTCTGCCGGTGGATCTCGTCGATGCCGATATCGCCCTGACCGTGAACTACTACAACACCGCGGGCCTGATGAACCCCTGAGTTTTTTCCCCATCTGATCCACAAGCCGGGGGGGAGCAACCGCTCTCCCCCGACCTGTATCTGCGCGAGGTATTATGAGTCTCAGGCTATTTTCAGCCGCTATGGCGCTCTTGCTCCTCCCGGCGGCGGCCCTGGCCGCCCCCCAGCTGGCCGTCCTCCCCTCGGGAAAGAGTAGCTACACTGTCCAGGTGAGCGGCCTGGCCGGGGCATCGGGGATGGACGTGGTGATCAGCTACGATACAGCCTCCCTCGGCTCCCCCCAGGTCTCCCAGGGGAGCGTGGCAGGGGGCACCCTTTTCCTGGCCAATGTCAACGTTCCCGGCCGCATCCACTTCGCCTTCGTCAGCACCCACTCCATCCCGGAGAGCGGCACGGTGGCGACGGTAAGCTTCTCCCCACGTGGAGGGCAAGGAGGTGTTACCGGGGTGACCGCCAGCTTGGTCAGCGGCGGTGGCAGGCAGAGCCAGATCGCCGCCAGCTTCTCCAATCAGCAGGCAGCGGATAACAGCTCCTGGCAGCAGCCGGGCGGCGGCAACAGCAGCGGAGGACCTTCTTCCCAGGCCAGCACCTCCGTCGACACTGCTGCCAAAAGCCCGGCAGCCAACCCGGCAGGGCTGGGGACCCTGACCCTGGGTACCCCCCAGGGTGAGAGCCAGGAGAAGAAGGAGGCAGCTCCCCTGTCGGCCACCCCCGAGCCGCCGCAGCCCGCTACTCTGCCCGCTGCCGAGCCTTCCCAGGTGAAGGCGGAGAGCCAGGCGGCCGAGCCTGCAGCCGCGCCGCGCCCCAGGCTTACTCCCCCCCCCGGCGTGCTGCAGCTCTTCAGCCGGTATGGCGGGGAGCGGACCCCCCAGGCACTGCAGGCCCTCTTCGTCCCGCCGAAGGATTCCTGGGTCAGGCAGGATCCACCTCTGGCACCCAGCGACGGCAAGAGTGCCGTGAAGGTGACCGTGGAACTCCCCGATCTGCCGCGCCACTCACCCAACTTCGCCCTGGTGGGGGCCAAGGCGATCTCCCTCAGGATGGTCGGGGAGAAGTCTTGGCAGGTTGAGCTGCTCCCCACCGCCGGGGTGGTGGAGTCGACCCTCCTCATGGCCGATGAGGGGACAGTGGAGATTCCCATTACGGTGATTCCCCCCATGCCCGCGTCATACGGGGGGAAACCACTCGCCCCTGGCATGGCCCGCTTCCTCAAGGAGCGGGGGACGGAGAAGGCGCCCGCAGGGGACCTGAACGGCGACGGCAGGCGCGATGCAGTTGACGACTACATCTACGTGGGGAATGCCCTGCTCCAGGGTGAGGCGGTGCAGAAAGCAGGGGGGGGGGAGCAGGAGCAGGCCGGGAAATAGCCGCATCAGGCGGCCGTCAGGCATTACGGGGATCTTCCAGGGGGGGTACGGCAACGGCCGTACCCCCTTTCTCTTGCCGGCATACCATGTTCCCGGATGATTGAGGCTTGAGATTCGGCTTAAAAACGGCTATTAAGATATATTCGGCCAAAATTACGGTCGCGGCCGCCCCAAACGGCGGCAATCTCCACCTTGGCGGGGTTAATGTGGGCAAGCTCCTGATGATCGACAACTACGACTCCTTCACCTACAACATCGTCCAGTACTTCGGCGAGCTGGGTGAGGATGTCCTCGTCTACCGCAACGACCGGATCTCCCTGGAGGAGATCGAGGCGATCAACCCTGACCGGCTGGTGATCTCCCCCGGCCCCTGCTCCCCAGAGGAGGCGGGGATCTCCGTGGCCGCCATCAGGCATTTCGCCGGCAGGATCCCCCTCCTCGGGGTCTGCCTCGGACACCAGTCCATCGGCGCGGCCTTCGGCGGCAAGGTGGTGCGTAGCGTCTCCCTGATGCACGGCAAGACCTCCCCCATCCACCACAATGGCCAGGGGCTCTTCGCCGGGCTCCCGAGCCCCTTCAACGCCACCCGCTATCACTCCCTGGTGGTGGAGCGGGCAACGTTCCCCGACTGTCTGGAGATCACCGCCTGGGTGGATAACGGCGAGGTCATGGGGCTGGCCCACAGGTCGCTCCCCATCTGGGGGGTGCAGTTCCACCCCGAGTCGATCCTCACCGAGGGGGGGATGGAGATCCTTAAGAATTTCCTGGAGATGTCGAAATGATCAAGAAAGCCATAGCCAAGGTAGTGGAACGCGAGGACCTCTCCGAAGGGGAGATGATCGAGGTCATGGAACAGATCATGTCCGGCGGTGCCACCCAGGCCCAGATCGGCGCCTTCATCACCGCCCTGCGGATGAAGGGTGAGACGGTCGAGGAGATAACCGGCGCCGCCCGGGTGATGCGTGAGCGGGCCACCCCCATAAGGGTCGGTCGTGGCGCGGTGGACATCGACCGGGAGGACATAAACATCGACCAGGAGACGATCCTGGACGTGGTGGGGACAGGGGGGGACGGCACCAACACCTTCAACGTCTCCACCACCGTCACCTTCGTCGTCTCCGCCTGCGGAGTGAAGGTGGCCAAGCACGGCAACCGCTCCGTCTCCTCCATGTGCGGCAGCGCCGACGTGTTGGAGAAGCTGGGTGTCAACCTGGACGTCACCCCGGAGACCGTTGAGCGCTGCATAGCCGAGATCGGGGTCGGCTTCCTCTTCGCCCCGGCCCTGCACGGGGCGATGAAGCACGCCATCGGCCCCCGCAGGGAGATCGGCATCCGCACCATCTTCAACATCCTTGGCCCCCTCACCAACCCGGCCGGCGCCGACTGCCAGGTGATGGGGGTCTACCGGGAGGATATGGTGGAGAAGCTGGCCAGAGTCCTCCACAAGCTCGGCTGTCGTCACGGCTTCGTGGTGCATGGCATGGATGGCATGGACGAAGTCACCCTGACCAGCGCCACCACCGTCGCCGAGGTGACCCCTGAAGGGGTGAAGGTGCGCCTCTTCTCCCCCGAGGAGCTGGGGATGGCGCCCTGCTCCATGAATGAGCTGCGGGGGGGTGACGCCGCGGCCAATGCTCTGATAGTGCGGTCTATCCTCGCCGGCGAGCAGGGTGCGCGGCGGGAGATCGTCCTGATCAACGCCGCCTTCTCCCTGGTGGCGGCCGGCAGGGTGGCAACCCTGCAGGAGGGTGTCGCCATGGCCATCGAGGCAATCGACTCCGGCAGGGCCCTGGCCCAGCTGGAGAAGCTGGTACAACTTACCAACGGGTAGGGATTAATGAGCGCACCGGACATTTTGCAGAAGATATTTGACCACAAGCGGCAGGAGGTGGCTGCCGCCAAAGCCGCCCAGCCCCTGGCCGAGCTGAAGTCCAGGGCCATGGACCGGGAGGACCAGCCCCGCGGCTTCGAGCGGGCCATCCGGGACGCCGCCGCCTCGGGGTGGACGGCGATCATCGCCGAGGTGAAGAAGGGGTCCCCCAGCAAGGGGGTGATCCGCCCCGACTTCGACCCCCTGGAGATCGCCGCCATCTACCAGGAGTGCGGTGCCACCTGCCTCTCCGTCCTCACCGACGAGAAGTTCTTCCTCGGGAGCCTGCGCTACCTCTCCCTCATCCGCGAGCAGGTGGGTCTGCCGCTCTTGCGCAAGGACTTCCTCTACGACCCCTACCAGCTCTACGAGGCCTATGCAGCGGGGGCCGACGCGGTCCTCCTCATCGCCGCCATGCTTGGGCAGGGGGAGCTGGAAGAGCTCTCCGGCCTCGCCCGGGAGCTGCAGCTGGACGTTCTCCTGGAGGTGCATGACGAGCGGGAGATGGAGATGGCCCTTGCCACGGGCTGTACCCTGATAGGCATCAACAACCGCAGCCTGCACAGCTTCGTCACCGACCTGGCCACCACGGAGCGCCTCGCCCCCATGGTTCCCCGTGAGCGGCTGGTGGTGGCCGAGAGCGGCATCAACCGCCGCGCCGACATCGAGCGGCTGCAGGGTGCCGGAGCCAGGGCCTTCCTCATCGGCGAATCGCTGATGCGCGAGGACGACATCGGCGCCAAGCTGCGGGAGCTGCTGGGCTGAAACGGAAACCTGATTATCACTGATCTCCCCCGATAGCAGTTGCATTGCAAGTCCCCCTTTGAAAAAGGGGGATTTAGGGGGATTTGCCATTGACGGCGTAATTTCAAATCCCCCCTGTCCCCCCTTTTCCAAAGGGGGGGACGCTTAGCGGGAGATTGGTACGAATCAGGATGTTTTTTGCTTTTTTGAAGATTTTCAGGAGGTAATAATGGATACGAAGATTCTTTTGCCCGAAGAGCGGATTCCGAAGCAGTGGTACAACATCATCCCCGACATGCCAGGCCCCCTGGCGCCGGTGATCCACCCCGGCACCCTGCAGCCGGTCACCCCGGATGACCTCCTCCCCCTCTTCCCCATGCCCCTCATCGAGCAGGAGGTCTCCAGCCAGCGCTGGATCGACATCCCCGAGGAGGTCAGGGATATCTATCGCCTCTGGCGGCCGGCCCCCCTGTTCCGCGCCCACAGGCTGGAGAAGGCCCTGGGGACCCCGGCAAAGATCTACTACAAGTACGAAGGGGTCTCCCCCGCCGGTTCCCACAAGCCCAACTCCGCCATCCCCCAAGCCTACTACAACAAGATCTGCGGCACCAAGCGGATCGCCACCGAGACCGGCGCCGGCCAGTGGGGCTCCTCCATCTCCCTGGCCTGCCAGATGTTCGGCCTGGAGTGCACCGTCTACATGGTCAAGGTCTCCTACAACCAGAAGCCTTACCGCAAGAGCATGATGCAGCTCTGGGGGGCAGAGGTGATCGCCTCCCCCTCCAACCGGACCAATGCCGGCCGCTCCATCCTCGCCCAGTACCCGGATAGTAACGGCTCCCTGGGGATCGCCATCAGCGAGGCGGTGGAGGATGCCGCCAGCCGGGAGGATACCCGCTACGCCCTGGGGAGCGTGCTGAACCATGTCTGCCTCCACCAGACGGTCATCGGCCTGGAGGCCAGGGAACAGCTGGCCATCGCCGGAGACTACCCGGATGTGGTCATCGGCTGCCACGGCGGCGGCTCCAACTTCGCCGGTATCGCCTTCCCCTTCGCGGCTGACAAGGCAAACGGCAGGGATATCCGCATCATCGCCATGGAGCCCACCAGCTGCCCGACCCTCACCAAGGGGGTTTACGGCTTCGACTACGGCGACACCGCCAAGATGGCCCCAATCTCCAAGATGTACACCCTGGGGCACGACTTCATGCCCCCGGGTATCCATGCCGGTGGCCTGCGCTACCATGGCGCCTCCCCCCTGGTCTCCCAACTGGTGCATGCCGGGGTGGTGGAGGCCATGGCCGTTCCCCAGAACGCCTGCTTCGAGGCGGCGGTCCTCTTCTCCCGCTCCGAGGGGATCATCCCCGCCCCCGAGTCCTCCCATGCCATCCGCGGCGCCATAGACGAGGCGCTCCGGGCAAAAGAGGAGGGGAAGGAGCGGACCATTCTCTTCGGCCTCTCCGGCCACGGCCACGTGGACATGGCTGCCTACGACGCCTACTTCGGCGGGAGTCTGGAGGATTACGAGTACCCGGAGGAGGCGATCAGGGAATCCCTGGCCCATTTGCCGAAGGTCTCGTTCTAGGGGGGCGCGGCTTTTCCGCAATCTCGGCGTTGCACTCCTCACCGGACGCTCAACGTAGCGCTGCTACGCCTCGCACCCGGTTTGTCGCGCGCCTTGACCTTGCAAAAAATCCGCACCCCGTTTGTTGAAAGGCAAAGTTGATCTTGCCGAAAAATTGGACGCCCGGGTAAAAAGAATCAAGGCGTTGTCGTTACTTCTCACTACTCACTTTTCACTTCTCACAGGTCTCTCATGGTACGAGTTAAAATTTGCGGCATAACATCCCTTGAGGATGCCCGGTCGGCGGTGGAAGCCGGGGCGGATGCCCTCGGCTTCGTCTTCTACGAAAAGTCCCCACGCAATATCAATCCGCTCCAGGCGGCGAAGATCATCGCAGCCCTCCCCCCCTTCGTCCAGGCGGTGGGGCTGTTCGTCAACGAGGAGGCGGAGAGGATCAACTGGACCGCCGACTTCTGCGGCCTGGACATGGTCCAGCTCCACGGCGACGAGGAGCCAGAGGATTGCGCAGAGGTGAACCGACGGGTAATCAAGGCTTTCCGGGTGAAGGATGCCGCTAGCATAGAGGGGCTGAAGAAGTACCAGGTTGCCGGCTATCTCTTGGACGCCTGGTGCCAGGATGCCTATGGCGGTACGGGGAAACGCTTCAACTGGGATCTGGCTGCCGGCGCCAGCAAATACGGCCCGGTGATCCTCGCCGGTGGCCTCGATCCGGAGAACGTGGCCGAGGCGGTGCGGACCGTTCACCCCTACGCCGTGGACGTCTCCAGCGGGGTGGAGTCGGAACCGGGGAAGAAGGATCAGGAGAAGGTGCGGGAGTTCATCAGGCGGGCGAAGGAGTTGTAGCCGCTCTATCCGCGTATTCGGAAAGCCCCCGGACGAGCAGTTCCGGGGGCTTTCAGCGTTCATCGGTTAGGGATGTCCGTCCCTGAAGTACTGTCGTTGATCTCTTTGCTCTTACGACCTCATCGCCGGGCAAAGATGAGCGTTGGATCTACTTGACTAATTTAGTCGGGTATGTTATCAGGGATTATCCGCACTGTTTGTCCGATAATTGTCGCAGGTCGCGGAATCACCGTTCAAGGGGGTAGCCGATGTTTGCCCGGATGAGAGAAGATGTGATGTCGGTTTTCGATAGGGATCCGGCGGCGCGCAATGCCCTGGAGGTCATCTTCTGCTACCCGGGGCTGCACGCCATCTGGATTCATCGCGTCGCCCACTGGTTCTGGACCCGCGAGCTCTTCTTCCTAGGCCGCCTCACCTCCCAGATCTCCCGCTTCATCACCGGCATCGAGATCCACCCGGGGGCCAGGATCGGCAGGAAGTTTTTCATCGACCACGGCATGGGGGTGGTGATCGGCGAGACAGCGGAGATCGGCGACAACGTCACCATGTACCACGGTGTCACCCTGGGCGGGGTAACCTGGGACAAGGTGAAGCGCCACCCGACCATCGGCGACAACGTGGTCATCGGCTCGGGAGCCAAGATCCTCGGCCCCTTTACCGTTGGGGCCAACAGCAAGATCGGCTCCAACTCCGTGGTGGTGAAGGAGGTCCCGCCCAACTCCTCGGTGGTAGGCATCCCGGGGAGGGTGGTCATGTCCGAGGAGAAGCAGCCCCCCAAGCCGGACCTGCAGCACGGCAACATGCCGGACCCGGAGGCCAAGGCGATCGCCTGCCTCTTCGACCAGATCCGCGACCTGGACAAGAAGTACCAGTCGCTGAAGAGCGAGCACGAGGCGCTGAAGAAGAAGGTTGGCGACTAAAGCGCATAACCACTTGCAAGCGAGTAGCGGGAGGCCTTAAGATGGCTTCCCTTTTTTATTTGGGGATTGGATATGGAAAAGAGAACTATTGCCGTCGCCATGAGCGGCGGAGTCGACTCCTCGGTGACCGCTGCCCTGCTGAAGCAGGCCGGGCATGAAGTAATCGGCATCACCATGCGCCTCTGGGACGGCCCCACCGGCCATATAGAGGATGCCGCCAGGGTTGCCGCCCACCTGGGGATCGACCACCACGTGGCGGAGCTGGAGCCCTGCTTCAAGGCGGAGGTGATGGACTACTTCGTCGCCGAGTACGCCAGGGGGAGGACCCCTAACCCCTGCGCCCGCTGCAACAAGCTCCTCAAGTTCGGCGCCCTGCTGGACAAGGCCCGCTCCCTCGGCGCGGATGCCCTGGCAACCGGTCACTATGCCCGCATCGTCACCGGCTCGGACGGCGAGCCCCACCTGGTGATGGCGGTGAACAGGAAGAAGGACCAGACCTACTTCCTCTTCTCCCTCAGCCGGGAGTTGATGCGCTCCATCCTCTTCCCCCTGGGGGAGGTGGAGGACAAGCAGCGGGTGCGGGAGCTGGCCGCCGGCTTCGGCCTGCCGGTGGCTGCCAAGGACGACAGCCAGGACATCTGCTTCATCCCCGGCGACGACTACATCGCCTTCCTCCAGGGGGCGGGGATCTCCTCCGCTCCGGGGGATTTTGTCCTCGCCGACGGCCGGGTGGTGGGGAGGCACAGCGGCATCCACCGCTACACCGTGGGGCAGCGCCGCGGCATGGGGATAGCCTGGAGCGAGCCGCTCTACGTCCTCTCCATCGACGCTGCTGCCAACAGGGTCGTCGTCGGGACTGAAACCGAGCTTTACCGGGACGGCTTCTTCATCAGCGACTGCAACTGGATCGTCCCCCCGGATTCCGCACCCTTCCCGTCCAGCTGCCGCATCCGTTATCGCCAGTTGCCGGTCCCCTGCACGGTAGCCGTTCTTTCCGGTGGCCGGGCCGAGGTCCGCTTCGACAAGCCGGAGAAGGGGGTCACCCCGGGGCAGGTGGCGGTTTTCTATCAAGGGGATGAGGTCCTCGGCGGTGGGTGGATCGAGTAGTCCGGGGCGCTCTTTTCCGCAATCTCGGCGTTGGCCTGCGGCCTCGGTTGTGCGGCGTACCTTCAGTACGCCTCCGCCCTCGGCCTTGCCCGCCTTGACCTTGCGAAAAATAACGCCCCGGGAGCGTCATCGTTAAGTTGCCGGAGAAAGTAGCAAACATGAAAAAAGTCGCCATAACAACCCTGGGGTGCAAGACCAACCAGTTCGAGTCCGCCGCCATGACCGAGGCCCTTGGCCGGGACGGCTACCAGCTGGTCCCCTTTGCCGAAGGGGCGGACATCTACATCGTCAACACCTGCACCGTCACCGCCAAGACCGACGCCGAGTCGAGGCGCCTGATCCGCCGCGCCTGCCGCTGGAACCCCGACGCGAAGATCGTCGTCACCGGCTGCTATGCCCAGCTCTCCGCCTCCGACCTGAAGGATCTCCCCGGGGTTGCCCTGGTGATGGGGAACCGGGAGAAGGGGGGGGTGGCGGAGCTCCTGCGGCAGCTGGATAGTGGGGTTGCCAGGGTGGAGGTGGCGGACATCGGCGCCGAGCGGCAGATGGAGCCGCTCCCCCTGGAGAGCTTTGCCGAGCATACTCGCGCCTTCCTCCAGGTGCAGAACGGCTGCAACTGCTTCTGCACCTACTGCATCGTCCCCTACGCCAGGGGGAGGAGCCGCAGCGTCCCCTTCGCCGAGGTGCTGCAGGGGATAAGGAGGCTCGGCGAAAGCGGCTTCAGGGAGGTGGTCCTGACCGGCATCCACCTGGGGGCCTACGGCCTCGACCTTGAGCCGAAAGCGGAGCTCCTGGAGCTCTTGCGCGCCGTGGAGCTGGAGGGGATGGTGGAGCGGCTTAGGGTAGGCTCGGTGGAGCCGAACGAGGTATCCACAGAGTTCATCCACTTCCTTGCCTCATCCCGCCATACTTGCCCCCACCTGCATCTCCCCCTGCAGAGCGGCTCAGCTACGGTGCTGGAGCGGATGGGGCGGCGCTACGCCCCGGAGACGGTGCGGGAGCTGGTGAGCAGCCTGCTGGAGGCGGTGCCCGACATGGCCATCGGCTTCGACGTCATCGCCGGCTTCCCCGGCGAGAGCGACGAAGAGCACCGCGCCACCTGCGAGCTGATCGACTCCCTGCCGGTCGCCTACCTGCACGTCTTCCCCTACTCGTCCCGCCCCGGGACGAAGGCGGCCGCCATGCCGGGCCACCTCCCCCCATCGGTCATAAAGTCCCGGGCCGAGGAGCTGCGCCTGCTCGGCGAGGGGAAGAAACGCGCCTTCGCAGGCCGCTTCGTCGGCCGGGAGCTGCCGGTGCTGGTGCAGGGCAAAGCGGACGGCGGCAGGGTGAGCGGCCTCAGCCGCAACTACCTCTCCGTATCCTTCGCCGCGCCGTCCGACAGCCGGGGCGAGGAGATCTCGGTGCGGATCACCGGCGTCAACGAAGATGGCAGTTGCCTCGGCGAGCCGGTGAAGTGACCGCCCGGATCCAGCTGGGCGAAGCGTGACTAGCCTGTTGACTTTGCCAGGCAATGGGTGTATTGAAACTGCGTAATTCTGCAATGTTATGCGGGGAGATGTGCTCGAATGCCAGCTTCGGTAAATATGGAAGAACGGAAAGCCGCCCTCGTCAGCTAGATGCTGCGGGCGGTTTTTGCATTTGCGAGGATTGCTCAGAGAATAGACCATACTTGCAACCTGATAGTTTGTCAGCCCTTTGAAAAACAACTATATAAAATGGCCGTTTATGGCACTGTTTAGCGCATAACATCTTGTAATTATAGTGTAAAGCTGTGCGCGGTTCAGGCAGGTCAAGTGGCCAGCTGTTCGTATGTGTCACCACGGAGCAGTTCGTTTCAAAATACCATCCGCTCCGTAAGTTGAACCCTCCGGTCGATTCCGCTCATGGAGAATTTGCTGCTCTGTGCGCCTCTGTAGGCAGACCATTCATCCCTGCGTAATACCTGCTGCGCGGCCGGGGCATGCCATGAGGGGAAAACGACAACGCTTTGTCACCCAGGTAGCAGTAACGCAGGCGGATGGCTATGCCGAGCGCAATGCAGCCAGAGAGCTGGTAAGGCGCCAGAAGGGGGGCCGGAAAAAGCGCATCACCTAGAAGCGCAAGGACAGCAGGACGAATAAGGGAGAGGAACCGATGAACAGCAGATTTATAACCATTATTGCCCTGATAGCCGCAACGGCTTGCAACTGCCTGGGGGAGAGCGGAGCCCCCATGCCGGTATCGGTAAAGCAGATACCGGCCGCCGCGCTGGTCTGCCCCACGGCAAACGAGGGGGCAAGGCAGTCCTACAATCGTGCCAAGGAGCTGCAGCAGCTGGGCAGGCTCAATGAGGCCGAGGCATCGTACCTGAAAGCCATCGAGCTCGATCCCGGCTACTGCGACGCCATGGACAACCTGGGGCAGATGCTGCGCAGCCAGGGGAAGATAGACCAGGCGATAGAGTGGTACAGGCGGTCCATTTCCGTGAAGCCGGTCAATAACGTTGCCCATCAGAATCTGGCGGCAGCCTATATGTTTGCCGGCGCCGCCGACCGGGCGATTCCGGAGTATCGCTGGCTCATAGAGCACGAGCCAGACAACCCCGAAGGTTACTACGGCCTCGGCAACGCCCATAAGAGCTTGGGGAACCCCGGTGACGCCATCGCCCCCCTGGAGCGCGCTGAGAGCCTCTACAGCAGGAGCGGCTCCCCGCTCCTGGCCGATGCCCAATACGAGCTGGGGGTGGCCTACTACATGATGAAGGAGCATGGCAGGGGAGCCGCATATCTGCAGAAGGTCTATGCCGAAAGGGGGAGCGATCCCACCCTGAACTACCTCCTGGGAGCATGCTATCTCGGCATCCCCGGTGAGGAGGGGAGGGCCAGGGGGTACCTCCTCAAGGCAAAATCCCTCGGGGCGGACGTCCTCCTCTACGCGCAAAGCCTGGGGGACAGCATCCCCGAGCCTCTCCGCCGCGAGCTCGGCGACTGATCCTTGCAGATTCTTTCCCAGACGGGACAAACTAACCACAAAGGAGAATACGATGAGAGTAATAACCTTTGCAGCAGCCACCCTCCTCCTGGCCGGCTCCGTCTTCGCCGCCGAACCGGTCACCGAGCAGGCAGGGGAGAAGGCGCCACCCTCCCCGGAAGAGATGCAGCAGCTGATGGAGCCGGTCTTCGGGGCGATGGTGCCGATGATGGGTAAGATGGCGGAGGTGACCATCGAAGCCCAGCTGCAGGTTGCCGAGAAGCCGGAGACCGCCGTCCGCCTGGCGACCTTCAAGAAGCGCCTCTACGACGCCCTCGTCAAGCAGGGGTTCACCAAGCAGGAGGCCTTCCAGATCATGCTGCAGACAGGGCTGCCAGCTGCCATGCCGGGGATGAAGTAGCAACGGGCCTCAGCCCCACCCCCGG
>CALMOE010000209.1 GCA_937871715.1 uncultured Geobacter sp.
GGGTTTCCCCGGGGCTTTTTCTGTTTAGTGGTGCTTCTTCCCTTCCTTGTGACCGCCTCCACCTGCAACATCTTGTTCACCGACTCTGTGGCAGTCGCTGCAGTTGGTCTTGTAGAGTTCGTCGCCGATATCGACCGGGTGGACGAAATCCTTCGACTTGCTCCCTGCTGGGACGTTCTCCTGGATCTGGTTCAGAATGGTGTGGCAGATCTTGCAGTCCTTGGAGATGACCTTGCCGTTTGCTGCCTTGTGCTTGTCGTCGTGGCAGCGGAAGCATCCTGGGGTGTAGAAGTGACCCAGGTTGCTCGGGTAGGTGCTCCAGGAGACCTTCATCTCTGGGAAGAAGTTTCTACTGTAGATATCCTTGACCTGCTCCACTGCCTGGGTGATGGCTGCAGCCTTATCCCTGGAGACAGCGGGGTACTCCTTGGCGTAGAATTCAGGGATCTCTCTTGAGATTGCCGCATGGGCTTCCTTGGTAGTCTTGTAGCTCTTGCCAAGGATATCGACAGCCACTTTCTTGATGAACGGCAGGGAGCGGTCGATCTTGCCTGTGATGAACTTGCGGTCCATCTCCTCGTCCGGGGAGTGGTAGATATGGGTCGGGCGGTTGTGGCAGTCTGTGCAGTCCATGTGACGTATCTTGGCCTTGGCCAGTTCATCCTTGGAGAGCGGCTTTTCGGTGGAGAAGTACTCGGTGATGGTGCCATCCGCTTCCCGGACCGAAACGTAGGGGATCTCGTTACGCTTCCGGTCGTTGGCCACAAAGTTTACATCCTTGCCGATGTGCCAGTGAATCCCCTTGGTATTCGGGCCCTTGGGGTTGGCGCCGATATGGATCAGCATGTCGATCTCACGAGGGGTATTCTCAGCATTGGGTGCATAGTGGTAGAAAATCTTCTGCCGCCCGGAGTAAAATTTCTCCGGCCAGTGGCAGTGTTCGCAGGTATCCCGGGCTGGGCGCAGGTTCTCGATCGGAGTTTCGATGGGAGCAGGGAAGGAGTGGGTGAGAACCGCATACACCTGGCGCAGGCCAGAGATCTTAGCCTTAACGTACCACTCGGCACCTGGGCCGACATGGCATTCGACGCACTTGACCTTGGCGTGGGGGGAGTTGCCCCATGCGGTGTGCTCCGGGCTCATGACCTGGTGACAGAGTTCGCCGCAGAAGGTGGTGGACTCGGTGAACTCGAAACCCTTCAGTGAGGCGACGCCGACGATCACTGAGAAGACGATGGTGGCGATAACGAAGAAGATGGAGAGCTTCAGCTTGAGGGGGTTGTTGAGGTCCAGAACCGGCAGCTTCTGGATCTCGGTGATCCCCTGATTGCGCAGACGAGTCCTGACGATCCAGCCGCCGAGGGGGACGAGGAGGAGGCCGAAAATGAGCACACCCGGGAAGACGAAGTAAACCAGTATCCCCATGTATGGGTTCTCGATCCCGGTAAACATCTCGATTGCCAGGAATGCAATGATCAGCACCGTGCCGAGTATTGCAAAGACAAAACCGGCCAAGCTGATCGGGTTGAAAAGATAGGATAGAATCCTCTTCCGTGTGTCCGACATACTACCTCCTACGAATTATTGATTGCATTCGATGGTCGAAAAACGAAAAAATACCGCCTAATGTGGGCATTTGTCAAACTAAAATATAGTTTTAGCCCGCTATTTCCACTTTACGGGATAAAAAAAGGGCTGCCGGATGGCAGCCCTTTCCCTTCTGTCTGACGAGTGCTGGGCTAGTGCGAGCCGCTCAAGAAAGCTATGATCATCAGTAGCAGCAGTCCGAGGCCGGTGAAGAGGGCGAGGAAGCCGAACCCTTTGACAATGAAGTCATAAGTTACGCCGCTGGTGTGCTTGGCAACAAACTCCTCGGTGATCCCATCTTTTTCGTAGCGTTTCCACTGGTCGCCACGCTCTTCGATCATCTCCTCCTTGGATATCTGGCCGTTGAAGATGACGAAGTCCATGGGGAATTTCTCCGGCCGTCCATGGGTGTTGAAGAAGTGGACGGAGAAGATGAAGCCGGTGGCAAGGAGCGCCTCATCGGAGTGGACTATGGTGGCCACGTTGAAGGCCCATCCCGGCAGGAATGAACCGAAGAACTCAGGGAACCAGAGCATCAGCCCCGATCCGCCGATGGCAAACATACCCCAGAAGACAGCGATGAAGTCGAATTTCTCCCAGTAGGTCCAGCGTTCGAAGGTCGGTTTGGGCCCCTTGAAGAGGAACCACTTGACCATGCCGATGACATCGACGATATCACGCAGGTTCGGGCAGAGGGAGTCCGGACCGAAGAGTCGCTGGAAGAAGTTCCCCTTAACCTTCTTGCTGAAGAAGAGGAAGTTGATGCTCATCACCAGGGCGGAGCCGAAGTAGACGAAGGTGATGCCGGCGCAGATCCGGTGCCAGAGCCCCGCATTGGCCGAGCCGCCGTATAGCTTCATCATGAAGATTGCCCAGGCCTGGTCGCTGAACTTGAGGGGGAGGCCGGTGAGGGAGAGGCCGAGGAAGCTGGTGATGACCAGGATATGCAGGAAGATATGCAGCCGGTTGAAGCGGCGGTACTGTTTGTGGGCGTCCGGCATGATGTGGTGGCAGTATTCACCCGATGCGAGCTTTTCGGCTTTCTCCCTGTTTTCCACGAAGCCGCGGAACATCCAGAGGAGGGTGTGGACCCAGAAGACGGCAAAGGTGCCGACGAGCAGGCCGGTCATGCCGACGAAGGTGTAGAAGAGGATCGGGTACTTTTCCCTGTCATGCTCGCCGTGGGCGTAGAACTTGGCAAAGAGCGGCGTTGCCTTCGGATGGCAGCTGGCGCACATCTTCACCAGGTTCTGGGGATGCAGGTTGGAGTTGGGGTCGCTCATGGGGAGGACGGAGTGGGCGCTGTGGCAGTCGGCACAGCCGGCGACCTTTTCCGGGAAACCGAGGCGGTAGTTCTTGCCGTGGTAGCTGGACATGTATGATTTGACCGCCACGTTGGTGACGTTGTTCTTCTTCATCAGTTTTTCGTCCGCATGGCACTTCAGGCAGACCTTTGTATGGAACTCCCGCTCTTCATGGGACCCCCTGACGCCATGGGGCTTGATGTCGTGCAGGTTGTGGCAGTCGTGGCATGCTGCCGAGTCCTGGTTGCCGCCGGCAACGGCCTTGCCGTGGATGGAGTTGCGGTAGACCGACTCATGGTCGTGGCACTTGATGCACTTGGCAACGGCGATCCGCTTGTCATTTTTCCAGTGCTGGTGGGTGTGGATGTCGCTGTGGCAGTCGGCACAGCGAACCCCTTTCTGCACATGGACGCTGTTGTAATGTTCGGAGTTTTCCTTCTTGTGGCAGCGCTCGCAGGCTACCTTGTGTATCTTTGTTTCGCCGCGCATATGCTTGGCGATGTCGATAATCTCCACGTGACAACTGGTACAGGCATTCCTGCCGTGTACCGAGGCGGCGAAGCCGCTGATGGATATCTTTTCCCTGTGGCAACCGAGACAGGTTGCCGGATCTATGGCCATCCCCTGCTCGGCGAAAGACGGCGCGGCAACTGTCGCCAACAGCAGCATCAGGGGGATGATGCGGTATATGAATCTGGGCATAAATTTCTTCCTCTTTTGCTAGTCTGTCATGGTGCTAGCATTTTGACACTTGTGTTAGTAGGTGGTCATTTCGGAAAGATGCTTTTTGCGCTTGTCGGCGAGATGGATGGTGGGGCACGGCTCGGGGTGGGGGCATGTCTGGATGGGATGGTGACGCCCAGGGTGATTATGGGGAAAGATATGGCAATAAAGGTGAATTTTGCCGGGAAGGAGTGACTCGGAGGGATGATGATGAAAGAGTCGGTTTTTTCCGGGGTCAGGCTTGATGGTGACACATGGAATGAATCCTGTGCATTATAGTATGAATCCGCCTGATGATAGTGATTTTTTACCGCGGTCTGCAGCAGCAGGACCAGGCACGACAGTGTCAGCAGCAGATAATAATGGATCGACCTGAGCGCCATGGGGATGAAACCTTAGGAGGTATTTTAATGAAAATACAAATGATAGCTAGACTAATGTAGCCTCGGCAATTAAAAAAAGCAATTGTAAATTGGGGATGTATACCGTTTGCATCGGCTGCAACCGGGTGCTGCATGGTGGGAGAACGGTTGCCAGGGGGTGGGAAATGTCTCCCGGGGCAGGTGGAGGAGCTACGCTTGACTTTGCGGTTCCCATTTGCTAGCCTCGCTCACTTAAAATCCTGCTACTGCGGTCGGTTATCCACGTGACTCGTTTTGAAGCAGTGGTAAAAGATAGCGGATGGGACGCACGCGGACAGAGCTCAACTGCCGAATCCATGCTGAGTTGGCAGTTGAGTTCATGGCATAATTAATCAGGTGTTAGCCGCCAGCCGGCAACTTTGGAGGAGCTCATGCACAAGAAACTGTTTATCCCCGGACCGGTGGAGATTGCGCCGGAAATACTCTCCGCCATGTCCCTGCCCATGATCGGTCACCGCATGAAAGAGTATGCAGAGCTGCATGGCAGGGTTACCGCCAACCTGAAGAAGCTCATGTTCACCAATAATAGGGTGTTTCTCGCCACCTCCAGCGCCTTCGGGGTTATGGAGGGGGCGGTGCGCAACCTGGTGGGGAAGCGCTGCGCCAACTTCTGCAACGGAGCCTTTTCCGACAAGTGGCACGATGTCACCAGACGCTGCGGCAAGGAGGCCGACCCCTTCAAGGCGGAGTGGGGGAAGCCGGTGACCCCGGAAATGGTTGACCGTGCCCTGGCCAGCGGCAAGTACGACTCCATGACCCTGATCCACAACGAGACCTCCACCGGTGTGATGTCCCCCCTTGCCGAGATAGCGGAGGTCCTGCGCAACTACCCTGAGGTGGTCTCCATCATCGACACCGTCTCCTCCATGAGCGCCCTACCCATCAAGCTGGACGAGCTGGGGATCGACTGCTGCATCTTCGGTGTGCAGAAGGCCTTTGCCCTCCCCCCGGGGCTGGCGGTGTTCACCGCCTCTGAAAAGGCCCTTGCCAGGGCTGCCACGGTCGAGGGGAGAGGATACTATTTCGACTTCCTTGAATTTGCCGCCAACGACGACAAGGACAACACCCCATCCACCCCCTGCATATCCCAGATTTACGCCCTGGACAGGCAGCTGGAGCGTTTTTTCGCCGAGGGGCTGGAGAACCGCTGGGCACGCCACAGCGCCATGGCCGACTACGTGCGCAGCTGGGTGAGGGCAAACGGTTTCGGCTTATTCCCTGAGGATGGTTACTGCTCCCAGACCCTAACCTGCGCCACCAACGACAGGGGGGTCGACCTGGCCGCGCTGAAGAGAGCTCTCGGGGAGCGAGGTTATGCCTTTGACGACGGATATGGTAAAATAAAGGGGAAGACGTTCAGGATTGCCCACATGGGGGACATGACCCTTGAGGATCTGCGGGAGTTCATCGCGGTAATTGAGGGGTGTCTGGCCGGGCTGTGAAGAGACAGAGGTCAAAGGAGCCAAGCGATGAAATGCCCCAACTGCGGAGAGAGATCAACTGTTGAGATCGACACTCACTCGGCCGGCTACACCTCGGAGGAGTACCCGGTGAAGGAGTGTGCCGCCTGCGGCCTCGTCTGGTGCATGAAGGTGGTCAAGGGGGAGATGGTGGTCGACATCCTCAAGCCAGCTACCGGCAAGTAGGCTACTCCATCCTCTCCGGTGCCGGGAGGGGGATCAGGCCGAGCAGGCAGCGCAGCAGCAGTGCAGCACCTTTTTTAGACGGACCGTTGTCCAGGCAGCGATAGAGATGACGGTCAAAGATATCCAGCATGGGGGTGGGTTCGTCCCCCCCCTTTTTTCCACGCAGCATCCCGCCAGCCACGTCCATCAGCAGAGCCAACTGCCAGGCGTTTCCCACAAGATAGCTCCCGCAGCGTTTCCAGAATTCATCTTTTTCTCCTCCCGGCAGAGCACCGACAACACTCCGCAGTATGGCCAGGTACGGCAGCAGGCTGAGTCTGCCGCAGTCACGTTGCTGGCGATAGAGCCCGGGGATCCGGGCGAGAAGGTCGTCCCTCCCGGCCGCTCCGCAGAGCATGATGATGCCGTTGAGGAGCTGGCGACGCAGCAGACCCTCTGCCTGGAAGCGGCGCGCCGAGGTGAGTATCCGCGGCTCAAGGCGCAGCCATCTCCCTTCGCGGCGCAGCCCGTCGGCGAAACGGGTCTGGGCGAGGATGTCGCACTCCTCGCAGAAGGGGCCGGCTTCCCGGAATAGGGGGGCGGGGAGGAGGAACCCCTGATCCCCGTGGTTGCAGCCCGGGCGATTCAGGCGGGCCTTGCGTTGGTAGAAGCGGTAGAGTGGCGAATCGCTCCCCCCCTCAAGGGCGAAGGTCAGGGAGAAGTTTCCCCCCACCTGGTGTGTCCTGCCCGCCTGGCGCAGCCGGTCGATGCCGATTCGCAGGGCATTGGTGTCCAAGAAGCGGCTGTCCCCGTGGATGAAGAGGAGAAATTCCCCCCTAGCCAAGGAGGCGCCGCAGTTCATCTGCCTGCTTTTCCCTGCCGGTGTGACGCTCACCAGTATAACCCCCTTTGCTTCCATGGCGATCAGTTGGGTGGCATCGGTGGAGCCTCCGTCAGCGACGATGACCTCCATTGTCACCCCCTCCTGGTCGGCAAGGCTCGATAGGGTGCGCTCCAGGAGACCCTCCTCGTTCAGGGTGGGGATGATGACTGTCAGTTCAGGATGGTCCATTGCTCTTTCTTGTAGCGGCCTCGGCCAAATGTGTTGGACTGTTCTCACTGAAAGGGGGCGTGGAGATGAAACGTAACAAAGTGCTACTGGTTGATGACCTCAATCTCATCCTGGAGCTGGAGAAGGTATACCTCAAGGGGTTGCATGTGGATGTGTACGTCGCCGGCAACGGTGAGCAGGCCCTGGAGATCGTCAGTAGGGAAAAGCCTGATCTGATCTACATGGATCTGAACATGCCGGTCATGGACGGCCCCACCTGCTGCCGCATTCTCAAGTCAGACCCGACTACCAGGGAAATCCCGGTCATCATGGTGACCTCTGCCAGCAGCCCACAGGACGAGCTGCAATGCCGCTCCGCCGGTTGCGACGACTTCATGACCAAGCCGATAGACAGCCATCTCTTCCTGGAGAAGGGTCGCAGGTGCATTGCGGATTTCGAGCGGCGCCGGAGGCGGTACAATTACGAAACCGACGTATCCTTCCTGGTCGGCGGGGAGCCCAGATACGGCATGACCACCGACGTCAGCAGGGGGGGACTCTTCCTGGCAATCCCCAACAGCGGCATGCCTGACGATCCGGTGGATCTCTCTTTCACCCTTGGGGTTGAGGAGCGCCGCCTGCTGGTGGCGGCCAGGGGGAGGATCGTCTGGCAGAACCCGCATCAGAGCCCGGTCAAGCCAGTTTACCCCGCAGGCGTGGGAGTCCAATTCACCGATATCGAGGCGGAGACGGTCATTGCCATCGAGCGCTTCTTCCAGGAGGCCCTCCCCGCAGATAAGGTCTAAGAGTTATCCCCTTCTCACCTCAACACTGTTGTCGTAGAAGGTGCTGCCGTTGCCTGCGTCGGTCAGTCGCTGGGATACGAGGGCATTGACCGTCCGCTCCCCAGGTGCGAACTCCCGCCACCAGACACCCTCTGCCACCACCACCCCGGGGGGGACCGAGTCGCTCACCTCAAGATAAAATTGGACCTCTCCCAGTTCGTTCCAGGCGGTCACAAGCTCACCATTCAGCAGGTTGCGGTCAGCGGCGTCCCTTTCGTTCATGAGAAGCTTCATCTCCCTCTGCTTTTCCCGCAGGTCGTCCCGCTCGTTGAAGGAGGCGTTCAGGCCATATAGGCTCGGCGCGGTCATTAGGCGCAGGGGGAGGGGGCCGTTCTCCTCGTGGGTCGGCAGGTAACGGGGGTAGGGCTCGTTCTCCACCGGGTTGTAGATTTCGATTCTGCCTGACGGGGTGAGGAAGCGGCTCTGGTCGGTGGTGACCGCAAGGCGCACTGCCCTCCCCTGCGCCAGCTCTTCCTGGTCTATGCCGCTTCGCAGCGGCGACGGCAGGGAGAGGAGGTGGTCGATCAACTCGTCGGCGCTCTGGCGGAAGAACGGTTCTTCGAACCCCATGGCTTTTGCCAGGAGGGAGAAGGTTTCCCAGTTGGATCTGCTCTCCCCCACCGGCGGGATCACCCCCCTGGCCCTCTGGATCAGGTAGGTGCCGTAGGCGCGATAGATGTCGCTCTGCTCCAGGGAGGATGTGGCTGGCAGGACGATGTCGGCGTACAGGGCCGTGTCGGTCATGAACCTCTCGTGGACTACGGTGAACAGCCCATCCCGGCAGAGCCCCCTGATGACCGCGTTCTGGTCCGGTGTTATGGCCGCCGGGTTGCTGTGGTAGACATAGAGGGACATTACAGGAGGCTCCCCACCAGCGGTCAGCGCCTCACCTAGACGGTTCATGTTGATGATCCGGGTGGGTGTGGTCATGAAGTCCTCCCTGGTCACTTGGCTGGTGGCGAAAGCCCCGCCGGTGGAGGTGTCGGGGAAGCAGCCGCCGCCTCTCCTGCCGTAGGCTCCGACCAGGGCCGGGAGGCAGGCGATGGTCCTGACCGTCATGGCGCCGTTGCCGTAGCGGCTGAGTCCGCTCCCCAGGCGGATGAAGGGGGCCATGGCCCGGGCGTAGGCGAGTGCCAGCTCCTCGATGACCGCCACCTCTATGCCGGTTATGGAGGAGACCCGCTGCGGTGTGTAGTCGGGGAGTATCCGGGCGGCGAATTCGTCAAAGCCTTGGACCCGGGTGGCGATGAACTCCCGGTCCATCAGGCCGTCCCTGCGGAGAATGTGCATCATCCCCAGGGCCAGGGCGCCGTCGCTCCCGGGGCGGATGAGTATTGTCCTGTCCGCCGCTGCGGCGGTGGGGGTGCGGTAGGTGTCGATCAGCCAGACCCGAGCCCCTTTTCTTTTCGCCGCTGCCACGCCGTGCATGAAGTGGACGCTGGTAGCCGCGGCATTGATCCCCCAGAGGATTACCAGGTCGCTTTCCGCCACCTCGTCCGGATCGACAGAGGGGGTATCCCCCATGACCGCCCTCCACCCCGCGCTCTTCGCCGGCGAGCAGATGCTCCGCTCCAGGCGGGAGGCACCCATGCGGTGGAAGAAAGCATGGCCGCAGTTTCTCTGCACGATCCCCATGGTGCCGGCGTAGGAGTAGGGGAGGATCGCCTCGGCGCCGAACTCGGCGATGATCCCTCGCCAGCGCCCGGTGATCCGGCTGATGGCCTCGTCCCAGGATATGGGGGTGAAACTGCCGCTCCCCTTGGGACCGCTGCGCAGCAGTGGTGTTGTAAGTCGCCGGGGCGAATGGACCGTCAGCTCGTAGCGGTTCATCTTGGCGCATAGGGTGCCACGGGTGAATGGGTGGTGCGGGTCTCCGCTGACCCTCACGGCCCTGTCACCAGCGACCTCCACCAGCAGGCCGCAGGCATCGGGGCAGTCGTAGGGGCATACCGAGCGGTGAAGCGAGTTTTCCATTGCACTCTCCCAGAGGTTTATTGCCGCGAGTATACCCTGCTTTTCACCGTTTGCCCAGATGGGGAGGCGGTGTTGTTTTTGCCATCTCCTGTGTTATAGTG
The DNA here is from genome assembly GCA_937871715.1 of uncultured Geobacter sp. Lineage (GTDB taxonomy): Bacteria > Desulfobacterota > Desulfuromonadia > Geobacterales > DSM-12255 > CALMBF01. Next base: position 9,633 of record CALMOE010000209.1, read on the forward strand.
CTGAGCATCAAGGAGGACAGCCATGTCAATTTACCGCAGGATCAGCGTGATTATTCCCCTGATCGTCGCCTTTCTGGCTGCCGGCGCTCTCGCCTGCGCCGGGGAGAGGGTGCAGGGGAGAGTGAGGTCCATAGCCAGGGATGCAAGGGTGCTCTCCCTGCAGGTCGAAGGGGAGAGGTCCATGCTTGTCAACTGGGACAAGGGGACCGCCTGGAAGAATCTGAAATCCGCCGCGGATATCAGCGTCAATGACGTTCTGGCGATCGACTACCGGGCAAAGGGGGACCAGGTAACTGCTGGAAGCGTAACCCTGTTGGCTCCCGTGGTCCCGGCCGGGATCAGGGGGGTGGGGATTGCCGAGCTCGCCGGACAGATGGAGAAGGGGGGGGCGCTGCCGTTCAGGCTGATAGACGTGCGTCCTGTGGAGAGTTTCGATGCCGGGCATCTGGCCGGCGCCGTCTCCGTCCCGCTGCGCCGCATCGAGAAGGGGTACGCCGGCGCCCTCCCTGATGATAAGGGAGCACCCATGGTGTTCTGCGATAACGGCGCAGGGGACGACACCGCCGCTAGGGGAGCCGAGCTCTCCGTGAAGCTCGGCTATACGAACGTTGCCATCTTTGCCGATGGGGCCTGGGGTTGGGAAAGGTCGGGGAGGTTCCTTGCCTCTTCTCCCTCCTTCCTGCGCAAGGGTAAAGCGATCATCATCGACCTGCGCCCCCCTGAGAAGGTGGCTGGCGGCCATATCGAGCGGGCAGTCAGCATCCCGGCGGAGAGGCTGGCTGCCAGCCAGAAGATCTTCCCCCTGGTGAAGCGGCTGCCGATAATCGTCTACGGGGAGAGGGACGCCGAGGCCATTGCCGCCGCCGCGACTATCCGCGCCTGGGGGTATCCCCGGGTCACCTACTATCCGGGAGGGGTGGCAGCGTGGGTTGAGGCCGCCGAGGTGCTGACCATGGAAGAGGCCGACGAATTCATCAATGTCAGCGAAAGGGGGATAAGGGCGGACGACTTCAAGATGGCCCTGATATCCACCTCGGTAGTGCGCATAGTAGACCTGCGCGGCGATGCCGAGCACTCCCGGGGGAATTTCCCAGAAGCCGCCCATATCCCCCTGGAGCAGCTCTCCGCCAGGCATGGGGAGCTGGACAAGGAGTCGATCCTGGTACTCTTCGCCTCGGACACGGAGCAGGCGGAGATGGCCGCCGACTTCCTCAACCAGAAGGGGTACCGGGTGAACTACCTCCAGGGGAGGGTGGAGTTCAAGGGGGATGGAAAGTACCTGATAAAGTAGGCGCTACCAGCACGAAGTTGCAGAGGCGGCACTCCGGGAATGGTGTCGCCTCTTTTTTTGCCTATGGGGTCACAACACCCCGGCCGGCTCCGCCAGGAGGTTGATGGCCGCGCCGCTGCCGCTCCCCTCGTAGACGAAGGTGATGCGCGTCACTTCGGGGGGGGCGGAGGGTAGGGAGTAGTTTCTGCCGAAAGTGGCACTGAAGCTCTTGAACCTCTTACCCGGCGGGAGGGAGAGCCTAGCGGCCAGTTCGGCGAAGGGGAGAGGGGGGCCGGCGGCCGGCTCTCCGCCCTCGGCCAGGAAGTCGGGCAGCCCATCCCCAGGGTGCCCTGCCATGCAGTAGTCGAAGCGGAGGGCATCGATTGCCGGCGGCAGCTCCTCCGGTGGGAGGATTCCTTCCAGGATTTGCAGCAGGGAGCGGGTCAGGGGGAGCATTCTGTTACCCTCGCCGCTGGCAAGGGTGGAGATCCCGGCGGCGGTGAAGAGCCCCCCCAGGGGGGTGGCGCGGGAGACGGCCTCCATGGTTGCCATGAATCGGCCACTGTTGTAGAGGAGCTCCAGCCCCCGGGAGGCTGCCTCGATGCTGCAGATGTCGTTAAAGGAGAGCCAGGGGGTGGAGAGGATCCGGTATGGTGGTGATGGGGACCAGGCGTAGCCGCTCTCCCTGCCGATGCGGCGCATCCTCGTCCCCTTGAGCATCTTCAGTGGCTCCACCTGGATATGGTGGGGGGACGCGGCCAGGAGCCTCCCCAGGGATTCGCCGAAGCCGGCCAGGTCCTCCCCCGGCAGGCCGGCAACCAGGTCCAGGTGGAGCACCACCCCTGTCTCCTCCTTCAGGCGGCGGACATTGGCAAAGAGCCTCTCCAGGTCGGAGCTCCTCCCCACCCTCTCCAGTGTTTCTGCGTGGGCTGACTGGACGCCGATCTCGAAGCGGAACAAACCCGGCGGCACCCGGCGAAGCAGGGCGAAGTTCTCCTCGCCGAGGAGGTCGGCGGCGATCTCGAAGTGGAACAGGCTGCTTTTGTTCCGTTCAAGAATGAACTCCCAGATCCGGTTGGCCCGCTGCCGGTCGTAGTTGAAGGTCCGGTCCACCAGCTTGATCGTCCCCGCTCCGGCGTCCATGAGCAGGCCCAGGTCCGCCTTGATCCTCTCCATGGAGTAGGATCTCACCCCCTGCTCCACCGAGGAGATGCAGAAGGCGCAGGAGAAGGGGCAGCCTCGGGAGCTCTCCACGTAGACCAGGGGCTTGGCAATGTCCACCAGTGCCATTGCAAACGGGGAGTGGAGAGAGTCCAGCTTCGCCGGCATCCTCTCCGGGGTGGTGACGATCTCCCCGCCGCTGCGGAAAGAGATGCCGTCGATCTTCTCCATCTCTTCATCGGCAACGGCTGTACCCCCACACCTGGAAAGCAGGCAGATCAGCTCCCGGAAGGTCTCCTCCCCCTCACCCCTGACGATGCAGTCGATGCAAGGGGCGCCGGCCATCAGCTCGTGGCTGGCGTAGGAGACCTCCGGCCCGCCGAGGACGACGAAGGTCCCGGGGCTCACCAGCTTCAGGTCCGCCACCAGCTTCAGGGTGGCCTCGATGTTCCAGATGTAGCAGGAGAGGGCGACCACGTCCGCCTCCTCGGCAACGATGCGCGGCAGGAGATTCTCGGTCCGCTCGTTGACCGTGTATTCGCGGATGACGCAGCTAACCCCATCTATGGCGGCGCAGCTGGCAGCCAGGGAGGGGAGGGCCAGGGAGGCGTGGGAGTACCTGGAGTGGAGGGTGGCAAGGAGGATCTTCATGGGGGGATTGTAGCCCATGGATTACGCACAGGCCAGAGAAATCCGGTGCTAGTCGCCGTGGGCGATGTAGATCTCCCGCTTGTAGATGTCGAAGAGGAAGCTCTGCGTCCGCAGGTCCATGTAGTGTATGTCCTCCATCCCTGCCTTGCGCGCCTCTTTCTGGATTCTCCCCCTGGTCCATTCGGCCCTGATCCCCCTGCCGGTGAACGGCTCCTTCACCTGGTGGTCGGTGATGGAGCACTCCTTGCTGCCGACGGGGGTCGCATTGAACTTCGAAGAGAAGGAGTAGACCACGTTCGTGTAGAGTATCCCCTTGGGGGCGCAGCCGCAGAGGAGGAGCAGGCCTGTGATGCAGATGAGGGCCCTAGTCGCCATAGATGATGGTGTCCATCTGGCTGTAGAGCCCGAAGAGGATGGACAATAAGCGGACGTCCCCATGGTGGATCACCCTGATCCCGCCGGCATCGGCCGCGGCCTTGGTCCCCGCGTCCCCCCAGGCCACCAGCCAGAGGATCGACCGGCTGCTGGCCTTGCCGCTCTTGCTCCCCAGCTCGGTCCTGTTGAACTCG
>CALMOE010000210.1 GCA_937871715.1 uncultured Geobacter sp.
CCTGGAGGCCATGCCGAAGCCGATTGCATCGAACACCCTCCCCCCGGCCTCCAGGCTCAGCTTGAGATGGGTCTCCTTGAGAACCCGGCTCTGCAGCACCCTGGCACCGCGGAGCATGAAGAGGGGCTCCGGGTTCCCCATGCCGAAGGGGCGCATGGGGGCGAGCATCCCCACCAGCTGGGGGGTGATCTCCCCGGGGGAGAGCTCGGCATCTATCTGCAACTGCGGGGTGAAGTCCTCCTCCGTGAGGGTGCCGGCAACCACCTCGTCGAAGCGCTGCACGAAAGCCTCCAGGGTACTCTCATCCACAGTCAGCCCTGCCGCCTGCTTGTGGCCGCCGAACTTCACCAGGTGCTCCCTGCAGGCGGCAATGGCATCGTAGAGATGCAGGGAGGGGATGCTCCGCCCCGACCCCTTCCCCACCCCGTCCTGCAGGGCGATGAGGATCACCGGCCGGTGGAACGCCTCCACCACCCGGGAGGCGACGATGCCGATCACCCCGGGGTGCCACTTGTCCGAAGCCATGACGATGGTACTGCGGCCAGCCATGGCATCCCCCTGGGCCTTCTCAAGGGCATCGGCGAGGATCTCCCTCTCGATCTCCTGCCGCTCCCGGTTGGCCGCATCCAGCTCGGCGGCAATCAGGGCGGCCTCCTCCCCATCCGCGGTGAGGAGGAGTTCAACCCCCCGCTTGGCGTCGTCCAGGCGTCCGGCGGCATTGAGCCTGGGGGCCAGGCGGAAACCGACGTCGCCGCACCCCACCGGGTCGGTTACTGCAGCCACCTTCTTCAGTGCCCTGATGCCGCTGCGGGAAGATGAGGTCAGCTCCTTCAGGCCGAAGGCGGCGATGATTCTGTTCTCCCCTTTTAGGGGTACCAGGTCGGCGATGGTCCCCAGGGCAGCAAGGTCCAGGTAACCCTTGAGATTCGGCTCGCCGCAGCTGGCAAAGAAGCCCTCCGCACGCATACGGCTGCGCAGGGCGACCGCCAGCTTGAAGGCCAGGCCGACCCCTGCCAGCTGGCGAAAGGTCGCGCCGCACCCCGGCTGCATGGGGTTGATGACCGACAGGGCATCGGGAAGCCTCTCTCCGGGGGTATGGTGGTCGGTGACGATCAGATCCACCCCCTTCTCCCTGCAGTAGACCGCCTCCTCCAGGGAGGTGATGCCGCAGTCAACGGTGATCAGCACCGTTGCGCCGAGACGGATCGCCTCGTCAACCCCGTCCTGGGATAGTCCGTAACCCTCCTCAAGGCGCAGGGGGATGACGTAGACTGCGGAGAAGCCGACCGCCTGGAGGAATGTTAGCAGAAGGGCGACGGAAGTCACGCCGTCCACGTCGTAATCTCCATGGATGCAGACCGTCTCTCCCCGGCGGCGGGCCAGGCAGAGCCGCTCTACAGCCAGATCCATCCCCTTGAGTAGGAACGGGTCGGCCAGATCCCCGAGGGAGGGGGAGAGGAAGCGCCTCGCCTCCTCGGCCGATCCCACCCCCCGGTTGGCAAGGAGCCTCGCCAGGAGAGGCGAGACGCCGTCACACCCCACCAGCTCCTTAACTCTTGCACCGTCAACATCCTTTAGTACCCAGGTCCGTTCCATCACCGGTTGCATGCTTCATCTCCCAAAAAAAATCCCCGCCAAGGGCGGGGATCATAACTGCTATTTCCAGGCGCCGCCCTTGGGGGGGCCGCCACCAGCCTTGAGCTCCTCTATCATCGACTTCACCTGCTGACCCTGGGGGCTCATGGCGTCGAGGGCCACGTAGCGCTGCCAGGCGGCGATCGCCTTGTCTCTCTGATTCACGTCATTGGCATAGACGACCCCCAGGTTATACAGGCTCTGCAGGTGCCTTGGATCCAAGCTGCTAGCCTTTTCGAAGTTGGCTATTGCCTTGTCGAAAAGCCCCATCTTGCGGTACATCACCCCCTGGTCGGTGAGAACATTTGGGGTATCCTGGCGGTTGGAGTCGATCTCCAGTGCCTTGGAATAGGCATTGACAGCCTTCTGCGGCTGCTCGGTATCGAAATAGTCGTTACCAAGCTGCACCCAGACCTGGTAGTTTTTAGGATCCTGGGCAAGGATCTTCTCCGCCTCGGCAATACGCTGGCTGTAATCGGTGGGTGAGCCGCTACCCATGGGCATGGTCTGCTGAGCCGAGCCCCCCTTGTTCTTGTTGGCGACACTGAAGATAAGGAAGCCGCCGAGCAGCCCCACCAGCAGCGCAACCAGCATGAATACCAGATTTTCCTTTTTCACGATAACTCCTTCCCGCAGCGTTTGCGTGCAAGAGACTAAAGTTGGATCAGGCCTTCGCCTTGGCCCCCTTCTCCTCCCAGAGGGAGACGATGGGACTGGCGACAAACACCGAAGAGTAGACACCTACCAGTATTCCGACCAGCAAGGCAAGGGCAAAGTCGTGAATGACCTCACCGCCGAAGAGAAACAGAGAGCATGCAGCAAGAAAGGTGGTAAGAGCCGTTATGATCGTCCGGGAAAGCACCTCGTTGATGCTCCGGTTGAAAATCACCGCCATCGGCTCCTTCAGGCTCTTGTGCAGGTTCTCCCTGATCCTGTCGAAGACGACAACCGTGTCGGTCAGGGAGTAACCGGCAATGGTCAGTACGGCGGTTATGAAGAGGAGGTTAACCTCCTTGTTCATCACATAAAAGACGGCGAACATTGCAAGCACGTCATGCATGGTGGCGACAACCGCCCCGACGCCGAACTTGAAGTCGAAACGCCAGGCGATGTAGATAATGATGCCGACCATGGAGATGAGAATGGCGGTCAGGGTGTCCTTGCGCAGCTTGTCCCCCACGGACGGGCCGATCTCGGTGGAGCTCTCCACCACGAAGGCGTTGCCAGGGAACTCCTTCTTGAAGACATCCTCGATGGTGTCAGCCACCTTGCCGGTGGCCAGGGTGGTCTTGCCTATCTTCACCATCAGTTTGTTCCCCTCCTTGATATCCTGGAGGGTGGCGTCCTTGAGGTTGTGCTTGGCAAGGGCTTCCCTGGCCTTGTCCATCCCCACCGGCTGGGTGAACTTTAGCTGCACTGCAGTTCCGCCGGAGAAGTCGATACCCATGTTGGCCGCACCGCGCCCCATCTGGATCATGCCGACGAGGCCGATGATGGCGATTATGGCGGAGATGATGAAGGAGAACTTCTTCATACCCATGAAATCTATGTTGGTTTTGCCGATAAGTTCCATTTGATCCCCCCTAAATGCTCATTCTCTTCACGTTCATACTGCTGAGCGCGAAGTCGAACACCACCTTGGTGGCCAGGAGCGAAGTAAACAGGTTGATGATGATACCGAGGCTGAGGGAGACGGCGAAACCCTTCACCGGCCCTGTGCCGAACTGGAAGAGGACGGCGGCGGTAATCAGGGTGGTGACGTGGGAGTCCATGATGGTCAAAAACGCCTTGTCGTAGCCGGCATCGAGGGCGGCCAGCGGCGGCTTGCCAAGCCTTAGCTCCTCGCGGATCCGCTCGAAGATGAGGACGTTGGAGTCGACAGACATACCGATGAGGAGGACGATAGCCGCAATACCAGGCAGGGTAAGGGTTGCTCCGAGGGCCGCCAGGGCGCCCATAAGGTAGACGATGTTCAGCACCATGCCGAAATTGGCAACCAGGCCGCAGACCTTGTAATAGACGGTCATGAAGACAACCACCAGGAGGACGCCGATGGCACCTGCCATAAGTCCCTTGTTGATGGAGTCCTGCCCCAGGGAGGGTCCGACGGTAACGTTCTGGATGATCTTCACCGGCGCGGGGAGGGAGCCGGCGCGCAGGACTATGGAGAGATCGGCGGCATCCTTGTCGGTGAAGGAGCCGGAGATCTGGGCGCTGCCGCCGGAGATCCGCTCGCGGATAACAGGGGCGGAGTAGATGGTGTTGTCCAGAACGATGGCGAAGCGCTTGCCAACATTGGCGGCGGTCACCTGGTCGAAGAGCCTGGCGCCGGTGGAGTTGAACTCGATTGCCACGTAGGGCTGGTTGAACTGGGAGTCGATGCGCACCTGGGCATCGGTGAGAAGGTCGCCGGTGATCATCGCCTTCTTCTTCACCACCAGCGGGATCTCGCTCACGGCACCGGTGGTCGGGTCGATCTTCTTCTCCATGAGGAGTTCATCATCCTCGGGGATGCTCCCCGGGGTGGCCAGAGCCGGGTTGACGTTCTCGTCCACCAGCTTGAACTCCAGGCGTGCGGTCTTGCCGATCAGCTCGATTGCCCTCTTGGGGTCCTTGATACCGGGGAGCTGGACGACGATATTGGTCAGCCCCTCCCGGGCGATCACCGGCTCGGAGACGCCGAACTGGTCAATCCTGTTGCGGATGGTCTCCAGTGCCTGGGAGACGGCCTTGTCCTTGCGGTCCGCGGCCACCTTCTCGTCCATCCTGATCTGCAGGACGCTGAAGCCGCTCTCCTCGTACCCGGGGAGAAGCTCCATCTCCGGGTATTTCTTCTTGATCATCGCCTGCACAGTCTCCGCCGTCCCCTTGTCGTACAGGGTCAGCTTGACCTTATCCGCGCCATCCCTGGCAATCCGCTTGAAGCGCAGGGTCTGGGCAGTAAGGGAGTCCTCCAGGTCGGTGGCGATAAGATCCAGCGCCCCCTCGACCGCCTTGACCGTATCCACCTCCATGACAAGATGGGAGCCGCCCTGGAGGTCGAGTCCCAGGTGAATCTTGTCCTTGGGGAGAATCCCGCTCCACCAGCTGGGGAGCTTGGGGACAAGGGTCGGCGTCATGTAGACGGCCGACAGGAGGAGGAAGGCGACTATCAGCAGTACTCGCCAGGTTAATCCTTTCGACATGCCGGTTACTCCTTTCAGATGAGCGCATGCGCCCCGATGACGCACAGCCGTATAGCACGTCGACGTCCGCTCCGGTTGCAGTGGGAGCGGCGTACCATGCTCTCGGGGCTGCCGGGAACAGCGACGTGGTCAGTACATAAATTTACTTTGCGGATATTGTAGCGATATGACCCTTGTTGACCTTGATGTTCACACCTGTGGCGATCTCCAGGGTGACGACCGCCTCCTCCACCGCGATGATCTTGCCGTGGATTCCCCCGGCTGTCACCACCTGGTCACCCTTTTTCAGGGAGTCCATCATGGCACGGTGCTCCTTGGCCTTTTTCTGCTGGGGCCTGATGAGGAGGAAGTAGAAGATGGCGAACATGAGAACCAGCGGGATGAGGCTGGCGATGGGGGACTGCCCGCCTCCGGCGGCACCGCCGGGAGGGGTTCCCATGGCAAAGGCGAGACCTAACATAAGTTAACCTCCGAGGATTTCTTAATGTTGAAATTTGAATTTCGAATGATGCCTTAAAACAGGATGAATATCAATACTAATACTACGTGCTCCGCCCCCTTTTTGCGTAGAACTCGCGTCGGAACTCCCCGAAGCGCCCTTGGGCGATGGCCCCCCTCGCCTGCTCCATCAGCCTGAGGTAGTAGTGCAGGTTATGATGGGTGTTGAGGAGCGATGAGAGGATCTCCCCGGAGCGGAAAAGATGGCGCAGGTAGGCGCGGCTGAAGGTGCGGCAGACGTAGCAGTCGCACTCCGGGTCCAGGGGGCCTGAATCCTCCTGGTACTCGCCGCGTTTGATGTTGACCCTGCCGAATGAGGTGAAGAGCATGCCGTTGCGCGCATTCCTGGTAGGCATGACGCAGTCGAACATGTCGTACCCCGCATTGACCCCCTCGATCAGGTCCTCAGGGGTGCCGATACCCATGACGTAGCGCGGCTTGTCTTCGGGGAAGAATGGGGCGGAGAAGCGCATCACATCAAGCATCCGCTCCTTCTCCTCCCCCACGGACACCCCACCCAGTGCATAGCCGTCGAAGCCGATCTCCAGGAGGTCATCCATGCTCCTGCGGCGCAGTTCGGGGAATATTCCCCCCTGGACTATGCCGAACAGCGCCTGGTCGTCGCGGCTTCTGGCGTCCTTGCAGCGCCTTGCCCAGCGGCTGGTCAACTCCAGGGAGCGGCGAACGTACTCGAAGTTGGCCGGCGAAGGTGGGCACTCGTCGAAGCACATCATGATGTCGGAGCCGAGGGCCTCCTGGATGGCGATGGATCTCTCCGGGGAGATGAAGTGGTAGGAGCCGTCGATGTGGGACTGGAACTTGACCCCCTCCTCGCTGATCTTGCGCAGCTCACCCAGGCTGAATACCTGGAAGCCGCCGCTGTCGGTGAGGATCGGGCCGTGCCACTGCATGAACTCGTGCAGACCGCCGAGGCGCCTGACCAGTTCATGACCTGGACGGAGATAGAGATGGTAGGTGTTACCGAGGATGATCCTGGCCCCGACCTTTAGCAGCTCGTCGGGGGTCATCGCCTTGACGGTCGCCTGGGTGCCGACGGGCATGAAGATCGGCGTCGGGATCTCGCCGTGGGGGGTGGCTATCAGGCCGGTGCGGGCCGCGGTGGCGCCGTCACGGGATGTAACAGTGAACTGTATTGCCGGCATCAGCTGATGTACCGCCATGTTGGTGTCCGGTCGGAAGCCTCGGGAGAAATCCCCCTCTGGGGACAAAGAAAAAGCACTTGTGCTCTGCACAAGTGCTTTTTTTGGATATTGGAGGCGACGAGCGGATTTGAACCGCTGAATAAAGGTTTTGCAGACCTCTGCCTTACCACTTGGCTACGTCGCCGTATTAACTTCTCTTTCCCGACCAGCAGAAAGCGTTTATACCCTTTTTGCTCCCCCATGTCAACGAATAAAAAACGGCATCAGGCGGGGAGAAGGGCTCTGGCAGCATCGGCCCCCGACTCGATGGCCTTGAGATTGGCGGGGATGAAGCGGTGGTTCCTCTCCGGCAAGGCCTTTTTCAACGCCTCCTGAAGGGAGACCATCTGCAGGGCGCCGCTGACGGCCGCATAGGCGCCGCATGCAACCATGTTCACCATGCGCAGGTCCCCCAGATCGATGGCGATCTGGTTCATGGGAATGGGGAGCAGGGTGACCCCCGGGAGGGAGCCTTCGTCTGCCTGAACAAGGTTGGAGTTGACGATGCAGTAGCCGCCGGACTTGACCTTGGCGGCATACTTGTCAAAGGAGAGCTGGTTGAGCATCACCGACACCGAGGGGTGGCCAACCACCGGAGAGCCCGTATCTCCGTCGGCAATGACCACGGTGCACATGGCGGCGCCGCCACGCTTCTCCACGCCGTAGGCAGGGAAGAAGGAGACGTTCTTCCCTTCATGAATGGCAGCATAGGAGAGGAGGTTGCCGGCGAGGAGAACCCCCTGGCCGCCGAACCCGGCAATAAACAGATCATGACGCATCAATGCCTCCGTAATATCAGTAAGAAGTAAGAAGTAAGAAGTAAAAGCCTTTCACTTCTCACTATTCACTGCCTTTACTCACTGCCTTTATAGACCCCAAGCGGGAAGTAGGGGATCATTTCACCGCCGACCCGCTCGTTGGCCTCCAGCGGAGCCATCCCCCAGTTGGTCGGGCAGGCCGCCAGCACCTCGATGAAGGAGAACCCCCTCCCCTCGACCTGGTAGCGGAAGGCGGTCTTGATCAGCTTCTTGGCGCTGAGGACGTTTTTCGGGCTGTTGACAGCCACCCTGGCGGAGAAGGCCACACCGTCCAGATTGGCGAGAAGCTCGGCCATCTTGAATGGCGCACCGTCGTTGTTGACATCACGTCCGTAGGGTGAAGTGGAGGTCTTCTGCCCCGGCATGGTGGTGGGGGCCATCTGGCCGCCGGTCATGCCGTAGGTTGTGTTGTTGACGAAGATCACGGTGATATCCTCTCCCCGGTTGGCGGCGTGAATTATCTCCGATGTGCCGATGGCAGCCAGGTCACCGTCACCCTGGTAGGTGAAGACGATGCTGTCCGGGCGGGCGCGTTTGACCCCTGTGGCCACTGCCGGAGCCCTGCCGTGGGGGGACTCGACCACGTCTACATTGAAGTAACCGTAGAGAAACACGGAGCAGCCGACGGATGCACAGCCGATGGTTCTCTCCCGGATGCCGAACTCGTCCAGTGCCTCGGCAACCAGGCGGTGAATGGAGCCATGGTGGCAACCGGGGCAGAAATGGGTCTGCACGTCCTTAAGGCTGGGGGATCTGCCGAAAACCTGCTTCATGGGTACACCCTCCTGATCTGCTCGAAAATCTCCTCCGGAGTGGGGAGGGAACCTGCTCCGGGGGGGCGGCCGTAAAAGGCCACCTCGGCATCCTTCTCCACTGACAGACGTACGTCGTCGATCATCTGGCCGGTACTGAGTTCGATGTCGAGGAACAGTTTGCAGCGGCGGGAGAGATCGGCATAGGCCGTCTTCGGGAAGGGGAAGAGGGTTATGGGGCGCAGCAGTCCCACCTGCATGCCGGCCTCCCTGGCCATCTCCACTGCCGTGCGGGAGATGCGCGCAGTGGAGCCGAAGGCGGTCACCACCAGCCTGGCGTCTTCGGTGCGGTACTCCTCCCAGCGGCTCTCCTTTTCGGCCAGCTCCTGGTAGCGGGCATGCATCTCCCAGTGGAACCGCTCCATCTCGCCGTCCCCAAGCTTGAGGGACTTGACCACGTTCTGGCCGGCCCCATCGGCCCAGCCGCGCACGGCCCAATCCTTGGCGGGCAGCTCCCTCTCGGGACGGGGATTGGCAACGATGGACTCTTTCATCTGCCCGAGGACCGAGTCGGCCAGGACCATGGCGGGGATGCGGTAGAGGTCGGAGAGGTCGAAGGCCAGCATGGTCAGGTCGTACATCTCCTGCACCGACCCGGGAGCAAGGACGATGATGCGATAGCCGCCGTGACCGCCCCCCCGGGTTGCCTGGTAGTAGTCGGCCTGGGAGGCGTCGATTCCGCCGAGTCCCGGCCCCTGGCGCATGATATCAACGATCACCCCCGGCAGCTCCGAGCCGGCCATGTAGGATATCCCCTCCTGCTTGAGGGAGATTCCGGGGCCAGAGGAAGAGGTCATGCTGCGCACGCCGGCGGCCGAGGCCCCCAGCACCATGTTGATGGCGCCGATCTCGCTCTCCGCCTGGATAAAAGTGCCGCCGACCTTCGGCAGTTCGCGGGAGAGGTACTCGGGGATATCGCTCTGCGGGGTGATGGGGTAGCCGAAATAGCATATTACGCCGGACTCGATGGCCGCCATGGCCACGGCCTCGTTCCCCTTGACGAACAGCTTGTCGCTCATGGCTCCCCCTCCTTGTAGACGGTTATGGCGACATCCGGGCACATCTCGGCGCAGAGGGCGCAGCCGGTACACTTTTCCGGTTCCGTGAAGATCGCCACGTTATAGCCTAGGCTGTTGGGGGCATCACTCATCTTGACCAGCTTTCTGGGGCAGGCGATGGTGCAGAGGCCGCACCCCTTGCAACGGGCTTCATCAATGACTATCTTGGGCATTTCGTCATCCTGGGATTTGGACATGGCGACCTGACAAGGTCGCTAGGGTTGGGAAACTAGCAGATCGTTTACCCAAACGTCAACATTTTTTGATATGGCAAAACACGGCTATCACTTGCGCATTAGTCCGGGCAAAAAAGAAGAGCGCCCCTCCCTGGGCATGGACGAGGCGCTCAACGCAACTGCTACCCTCTTTGACACGGGGAGGAGTAAGAGGTCACTGGCGGAACTCCGCGGGCAGATCGGCCCTGTCGGCGGCACGGTTCAGCTCCTCCAGCTTCTTCCTGGCGTTGGTGAGCCTGAACTCCACGTCGCGCAGGGTATTCTGCAGGGAGAGGTATTCGCCGCGGGAGAGGCTTCCGGGAGTGGCCATGCGCGTTTTCAGGCTGGCCACATCCTCCTCCAGTGATCTGACCTCGTAATTTTGGCGTGAAAAATCCCGCTTCCAGGAGGCCCCGTCCCTGCCTTCGTAAAGAGGCTTCTCCTTCTCCTTTGTCTGGGATTTCTCCTCGGCCCCCCTCTCCTTCCGGGGCTCCCCCCCTTTGCTGGCGTTCTTTTCCGCCTCCACCTGCTCGACAATCTCCACCGCCTGCTCCTGACTGCCGATCAGGGTGGCCTTCTTGCGGTACTTTGCCGGCACCTTCCCCAGGTCATCGGCGTAGCCCACCTCCCCCCTGTCGTCAACCCATTGATAGATCTCCGCGCCACAGATAGCGGGGAGCGCCGCCAATGCCAGCACGAGCGCGATTCGTTTCATTGCTGCCTCCCTTCTTTAGCAGGTTGCACCATAGCCTTAGCCCGGGGGCCACTGCAGGTCCCGACCTGCCAGCATATGGAAATGAATGTGGAAAACCGACTGCCCAGCTGCGGAGTTGGTGTTGGTGACAATCCTGAAACCGTCCTCGGCAATGCCCCGCTCCCTGGCGATGCCGGCGGCAACCCGGAAGAGATGGCCGATCAGTTGATCATCCACCTCCTGCAGGTCTAGCACGTTGATCAGGTGCTTTCTCGGTATGAGGAGCAGATGCAGAGGCGCGGCGGGGTTGATATCCTCGATGACCACCAGCCTGTCATCCTGGTACACAGTCTTTGCCGGAATCTCTCCGGATGCAATCTTGCAGAAAATACAGGACATCTCTTAACCTCCGGTAATATTTGCAAAGTGGCTAGAGGAGCTTGCGCAGATAGAGGAGAAACTCCCGGTTCCCCTTGGGGCCGAGGATCGGTGATTCGGTCACACCGAGGACCTCAAGATGGAGCGTTTTTGCCAATTCGCACACTGAGTCGATAACAGCCTGGTGCTTCTCAGGATCGCGCACGACCCCCCCCTTGCCGACCTCCCCCCTCCCCACCTCGAACTGCGGCTTGACAAGGGCGACAAGGCTCCCGCAAGGCTTCAGCAGCCTGAGTGTATTAGGGAGGACCTTTTCCAGGGAGATGAAAGAGGCGTCAATGACCGCCATGTCCGGCACCTCTGGGAGAAGCTCCGGCTCCAGATAGCGGATGTTGGTCTTCTCCAGGGAGAGAACCCTCTCGTCCTGGCGCAGCTTCCATGCCAGCTGGCCATATCCCACGTCCACGGCAAAGACCCTTCTCGCCCCCCGCTGCAGGAGACAGTCGGTGAATCCTCCTGTAGAGGCCCCCACGTCAATGACAACCAGGCCAACTACTTCAATGGCGAATTCGTCCAGGGCCTTCTCCAGCTTTAGCCCGCCACGGCTCACATAGGGGATTATCTCCCCCTTGACACGGAGTTCCAAGGAGCTGTCCAGCAGCTGCCCCGGCTTCTCCACCTTGTGGTCTCCGGCAACGACCTGGCCGGCCATGATCAGCGCCCTTGCTCTCTCCCTCGACTGGACCAGCCCACGCTCCACCAGGAGCTTGTCCGCCCTATCCCTGCTCTTACCGCTCATCAGCAGTCCCCCCCTATTCCCAGCTGAGAGAGACCCGCTTGACCCCTTCGAGGGAGGAGACCACATCCACGGGTTTACAAGCCAGTTTCGAGGAGACGTATTTAAGCTGATACATCAGAAATATCTCGTTTTTCTCAACGTTGTACTCCATGGTCAGGTTAGTCACGCCGATGCGGCACCCGCCGAGAAGAGTCTCTATTTTCCCCTCCTGCTCCGGCCTGCTCTCGCTCCAGACCCTCAGATAGACATAGGTATCCCTGGTGAGCATTGCCTCCACCTTTTTCAGGAGAAGCAGACTCAATAGTGACATCATTGTCACAACAAGGGATATGCCGAACAGACCCACACCGCATGAGACTCCTATGGCAGCTGCCAGCCAGAGACAGGCCGCTGTTGTAAGGCCGCGCACCGACAGTTTCTCCCGGATGATCGCCCCGGCTCCGAGGAAACCTATGCCGGCAACTACCTGGGCGGCAACCCGGCCCGGGTCTACCCCCACGGCAGCTCTGCCGCTGAAGTTGCCGTAGAGGGTGTAGAAATGAACCGAGGTGATTACATAGAGACATGCGCCGAGGGAGACGAGGAGGTGGGTGCGAAAGCCTGCGGGGCGGCCGTGGATCTCCCTCTCCAGGCCGATCATCCCCCCGAAAACGGCTGCCAGGAACAGCTTGGCGAAGATTGTCATGTCGTAGGCGATTGGCATGAATAAGGTCTCAGTTCGTAATGGTAATGCCGAGCTTGAACTCTGCCATGCAGTTTCCACCGCTATCCAGGAGCCTCAAGGGGACCGAGAGCACCCCGGAGTTTAGCATGACCGGCTCCCCCGCCGGGGCAACGCGCAGACCGGCCGCGTCAAAATCCTGATCGACAACCATTGGCTGGCCGGCCACCGTCCCCTCATCTTGAGGTCGTTCCTCCCCTCCAACCTCTTCCGGCAGCTCCCCCTGTCCGAGGTTGTGCAGAACGGCTCTAACGACCCGCTGCAGCCCCTCCAGCACCCCCTCTCCTTTGTCAGCCGTTACCCCGATGGCTGAAGCTTCCAGTTCGGGGAATGTCTCGCTGACCAGCCTCGCCAGGGGGAGAGGGTGGGGAAGATCCCTCTTGTTCCCCTGGAAGGAGACGGGGATGTCGCCCGGTTTCTTGCCGTAGTGGGCGAGGGCCTCGCAGAGCTGGGCACTGCTGGCGATGTTCTCCTCCAGTCGCTGGGGGTCGGAGTCCGCCATGAACACCATGCCGTCCGCCCCCTTAAGGAGCATTTTCCACGGCAGAGGCGAGTCGCTCTCTCCATGAATCGTGTAGAGGTGGAATCTGACCGCATACCCTCCGGAACGGACGCTCTGGGGGTAGGTGAAATCGAAGAACAGCAGTTGGTGCTCCCCCAGCGGGGTGCTCTTCAGTTCGCTACGATACTCCGCCTTGAGTTTGCCGTAAATGTAACGCAGGGCGGTGCTCTTCCCGGCACCTCTCGGCCCCACGTAGACTATCTTGGCATTGATCTCCCTTTTCACATCATTGACTAACGCCATCCTGCTAATCTCCTAACTCTTCTTCTTTCCGGCCAAAATTCTGCGTGCTGAGTTGGCCAGCACGCTGGATATGTTCTTGCTCTTGGCCATGGAGCCGAGATCCTTCTCGCTCAGGGTATTCATGTAGCGGAGAGCCACCGGCAAGGGTGTCTTGTTGTTCAGCACCAGGGCCTTGCGAATCTCGTAATTCTTGATCCACTCCTTGTTCTGGCAGATGATGCGAATTATTTCATCGTTCTGGATGACAGACTTGGATATGGCCAGAATCTCCGCTTCTGTGATGCGCGGATTCTTCACCACCGCGCCGGTCACCAGCTTGTTGGTGTCCTTGATGAGGAGGGAGCGCCACTCCTTGTCGCCGGTGAGGGCCGTCTTGATCTTCTCCCCAACCCCCATTGTCTGGGCAAGCTGATACTTGCTCCTGAACTCCTCCTCTTCACCCGCCCCCTCTTCTGCAGCCCCTTCC
>CALMOE010000211.1 GCA_937871715.1 uncultured Geobacter sp.
TGCTCAGTTGCCGGTTGGTCTCCAGGAGCTCCTCGTATGACTGGTTGACCACCGTGGTGTGGATCTCGGTGGTGAGGATCCTTTTCAGGCTGGCCTTGACAAGGCTTTGCAGCGAGCAGCCGAGCAGCGCGGCGATGTCTGCGGGATCGACGCCATCGACTCCTCTCCCCCTGACAAGGAGGGTGCCGGCCTGCTCCCCCTCGATCATCACCGGGCAGCTCACTTCTCCCCCGTTGAAATTTCCCCCCCGTGCCTCCCAGATGGTCTCTCCGTCGCTGTCGAGGAGCGCGGCATGGCCGGCGCCTGCCTTGACCCCCCACTCAAGGAGCGGCATGACATCATCGGCGCAGATAATCTCTGCGAGCCGTTTTTCCGTGCCGACAATGAACTGTACCTGGTCCGTCATTCCCTGCTCCTGTCGGTCAGCCGCTCCACAAAGGAGCGCTGATCCAGGCCGTGCTCAGCCGTGAGATGATAGCGGCTGTCCAGGTGTGCATAGGTGAGCTCGATCAGCCTGGCAAACGTCTCCCATACCCCCCACCCCTGGAGCGCCGAGGCCATGATTACCGGTATCCCCGTCGACCTCCAGTTGTCGAGGATCTCCTCCTCCGGGACGATGCCGGCCATGTCCCGCTTGTTGAACTGGATGACGAGGGGGAGCTTGTCTATGTCAAGTCCTACCAGGGCCAGATTGCTTTCCAGGTTTTCGAAACTCGCCACGTTGTTGGCCGTTTCCCCCGTCTGGGAGTCGGCAATGAAGGCGACTCCGTCGGCACGCTGCAGGACCGCCTTGCGGGTGGCGTCGTGGCGGACCTGGCCGGGAACGGTGTATATCTTCAGCTTTATCTTCAGGCCGCTCGGGGCGACGAGGAAGAACGGGAGGAGATCGAAGAAGATGGTGCGGTCGTCGGCGGTGTCGAGCATCATCAGGTCCCCCAGCCCCTCCCGCGCCAGCAGGTCGTGCAGGCGCAGGAGATTGGTGGTCTTCCCCGACATGGCCGGCCCGTAGTAGACCAACTTCAGTACCATGCGCTTTTCCAGTTCATCATATTCGATCACTCTGGATCTCCACCGTCGTCAATCCTTTGCAAGAACAGGTCTACCAATGCCGGGTCTAGGCTGCACCCCTTGAGCTGTTCCAGGATGCCGAGGGCCTTGGGTCTGTTAAAAGCCTTGTGATATGGGCGGTTCGACGTCAGGGCGTCGAAGGTGTCGGCAACAGCCACGATCCTTGCCTCCAGTGGGATGGCCTCGCCTGCAAGACCCTCCGGGTAGCCGCTGCCGTCGAAGCGCTCGTGATGATGAAGGATGATGTTGATCACTGTCTTTGGGAGTTCCGCCTTTCTGGCCACTTCCGCCCCCCAGTGGGGGTGCTTCCTGATCACCTCGAAATCCCGCGGGCTCAGGACACCTTTGAAATTGAGCATGGACTCGGGGATGCCGATCTTGCCGCAGTCGTGCAGCCAGCTCCCATGCTTGATCGTCTCGACCATATCTTCCGGCAACTTGAGGCTCCTGGCGATCATCAGGGCATAGCTCGCCACCCGGTCGCAGTGTCCCTTGGTATAGCGGTCCTTGAGTTCAATGGTCTGGCCGAGGGAGCGGAGTACCGACTCATCCACGCGCCGGAGGGATTGAACCATCCGGTAGCGGTTTATCCCCTCGTGAATGGTCTCCAGCAGCCCCACATTGTCCCATGGTTTGACGATAAAGCGGAAAACCTCGCAGCTGTTGATAGCCTCTATCACCGTTGGCAGGTCTGTGTAGCCTGTCATGAGAATCTTTACCGTATCCGGTGAGATTGTCCTGGCGACCCTGAGCAGGTCTGTTCCGGTTGTCGACGGCATGCGGTGGTCTGAGACGATGACCGCAATCTCCTCCTTCTGCAGAATCTCCATGGCCATGGCGGCGCTTCCTGCCATCAGTGGTCGTATGGCGTCGTCGTCACTGCAGGCGCGCTCCAGGGATTTGAGGATGTACTCCTCGTCATCGACAAACAAGACGTTGACTGCCATGAATGCTCCTCCTGGTTACCCAGTTGTCACCGGGATTCTTACGGTGAAGGTCGTCCCCTGGCCAGGGAGGCTCTCCACGCTGATCTCGCCGTGGTGCCGTTTGATGATGTCGTAGCTGATGCTCAGCCCCAGGCCGGTCCCCTTGCCGACCTCCTTGGTGGTGAAAAACGGCTCGAAGATCCTGGCCAGGCTCTCAGCAGGGATGCCGCAGCCGTTGTCGCTGATGGCGATCACCACTTTTTCATCCACGTGACGGGTGTGGATGCCGATTTTCCCCTCCCTGTCGATGGAATCGGCTGCGTTGACGAGCAGGTTCATGAATACCTGGTTGAGCTGCTGGGGGTAGCATCTGACCTTGGGAAGCTTGCCGTAGTTCCTGTCCAGGACCGCCTTGTATTTTATCTCGTTCCAGACGATGTTGATGGCGCTATCCAGGCACTCTGCGATGTCGATCAGTTTAGCTTCTCCTTCATCGGAGCGGGAGAAGCTCTTCAGGTCCTGGACGATGGTGCGGACCCTGCCGGCTCCGTCTAAGGACTCGGTAATCAGCGGTGAGAGGTCGGCCAGGATATGGTCGATCTTCAACTCCTGGCGCAGCTTGGCAAGTTCTTCCCGGGCACCATCGGTTAGCAGCGGGGCGCAGGCTTCAGTCTGATGGCTGATGAAGGTGGCCAGCCTGCTTACGTACTTCCCCAGGCTCTCCAGGTTGCTGGAGATGAAGCCGATTGGGTTATTGATCTCATGGGCGACGCCGGCGGCCATCTGGCCGATGGAGGCCATCTTCTCCCTTTGCAGCATCTGGGCCTGGGTTGCCTGCAGCTCCTTGTAGGCGTGGGAGAGTTTCTCGGCGGTTCGCTCCAGTTCGCTCGTGTCGATGATGGTAATGACCTCCCCGGCTAGCGTCTCGTTCGCAGGATCGGTAAATGGGTATGAGTTAAGGATGAAGCACCTGCCGCTCTCCCCGTGGCGGATCTTGGCCCCCTGGGGTGGGGCCGGGGGGAGGTGGAGGCCGTTGCCCTCCAGGAGTCCGCGCCAGTCGCTGCCTACCATATTCTGGTAGCTTGTGGAGCAGAAGTCTCGCAGCGCCCGGTTGCAGCGCTTGATCCTGCCGGAGTGGTCTGTGAGGATGACGATGTTGCCGATGCAGTCCATGGTCCGTTCCCACTCCGCCTTGATTGCCTCCACCTGATGAAGCAGGCTTTTCAGCTCCTCGTTGCGGGTATGGAGCTCCCTGGTCCTCTGCGCCACGGTCTCTTCCAGGGTGGCCAGGTAGTTCTGTTCCAGCTCCAGAAGGGTGACGTGCTTGACCGCTTTTTCCAGGGAGATGAAGAGCTCCTGCATGTTGATCGGCTTAACAATGAAGTCGAACGCCTTCTCCCGTATGGCCATCTCCACCGTTTCCAGGTCGGCGTAGGCGGACATGAGGATGAACGGCAGACTGGGATTGAGGCGGTGGCTCAGCTCCAGTAGCTCATGGCCGGAGATCTCCGGCATGCGCACGTCGGCAAGCACCACGTCAACGGCGGGCTCCCCGTCACGCAGCAGTTGCAGGGCCTTTTGTGCGCTGTCGGCTCCCAGGACGCGATACCCTTTTTGGGTCAGGGGTGGCGTAAGCATCTCGATGATCTGCAGATTGTCGTCCACGACGAGGACCGCGCACCTTTCCGAAGTTGTCATGTTAGCTCCTTTTCATCTTGAGCTAAACTATACCAAATGCCGGTGAAATTGCTTGG
>CALMOE010000212.1 GCA_937871715.1 uncultured Geobacter sp.
CGGGTCATTGCTTATTTTACCCCTCAGGCTGTCTCACTAACCCCGGCCACCTCATCGCTGCAATTCTTAAACCCGCCATAACTAACTATAGCGACATTGCAGAAGCACGAAAAGGATCAAAAGTAGAGATTATTTCAATGATCCAGGCAATAAGCCAATTAGCAGGCAAACGGCTTACGTCAACCATGATTGCCAAATTGTTTCATGCCTACGCTCAAGATAAGGATAGAGAAGCGCTTATTGACACAGACCTCCCCGAAGGAGAGTCTTTAAGAAAAGCCATCAAGCGGCATATCGGACCGTGGAACGATCTTTTCCGGAAACCGGACAACAAAAAATAATTTCCTGTCCGCGTCATTTATTGCACCCCGTGGAACCCTGAGGAAAATTCAACTCCTCAGGAGGTTCCATGAAACAGAAGGACTTAACACTAAGTGGCGTTAAGCTCGGCACAAAATCAAATCCCCCCACAAGTCATGAAGAGGCCGGCAGAGCGGCCACGGCCCCCAGCCGCGCTGGGACCACGGCAGCGGAGCCGGCAGTTTCACCCAGCATGGCGGAGTCTGTAACACGCCATGCGCTAAACCCACCTTTGGGAAATGACACCTATCTGATCTGCGGGATCGATTCCCTTGATCTCGGCCTTTTTGTCGAATGGGGAAAAGAGTGGCCCGAGGTCAAAAGGATTCTTGAGGATACCAAGAAGAAGGCCCAAGGGACAGACGGTCTCCTTGAGGAAATGACCCCGTCCAGGAAATACCTCTTCTTCTCTGGCGGTAAAGGTGACACCTACCGCTATCACCTGCAATTCGATGAATACCATCTCTTCATCGCCAAAGCTGACAAGCCCACCAAAACCCCTAACGTTTATCTCTCCATCAACTCCGCCACCATCTGGCAACATGGCCCGCTGCACGCCATTAATCTGATCACCAACGACCTGAAGTATTTCTCCGGCGAACTGGTCGGCGTTGTCCCCAGCAGGATGGATATTTGCTCGGACTTCAAGCTTGCATCACCTTTATCTCACTCTTTTCTTATGGAGCATGCTGTCTGCCGCAGTCGTGATCTCTGCGTCTTCTATAAGAAGCATGACGAGTTCACTATGGGAACCTGTTACTTTGGCGCACCTTCCGCCCCGGTTCGCTTGAGGATGTACAACAAAGGGGAAGAGGCCATAAAGAGAGGCAAGCAGGAGATGTATGCCGCTCGCTGGGGTACGGATGACTTGGACAATATCTGGCGGGTAGAATTCCAGTTACGGCGCACTGCATTGAAGCAGTTCAAGGTCAACACCATCGACGACATTTTCAAGAAGATGGGCGGGCTATGGGAATACCTGACAGAGAGATGGTTCTCCCTCCGCTACCAGGATAACGACAAGACCGAGCGACGCACCGTCCACCCGTGGTGGCAGGAAGTCCAGGGATGTCGTGACAAACTGGGTAATCCGGTTACGGTCAAACGAAATTATGCCAGCGATACACCGGAAACCGTTCTCGGCCATCTTGCACATGTCCAGGGAAGAATGATCAGCATAGCGGCACAGTGCGGCACCAAGGACCGGAAGAAAGCAATGCTCAGAATGTGCGAACTGCTTCTTAAGAACAGCAACGACCTGCACTTCACCAAGGAGACGGAGAAAAGGGCCATCAAGCGCGGCTATCACCAGCACCAGGGAGGTGAAGGCCATGAACATTGAAACCGCCCCGGAGGTGCTCACCATCGAACAGTTTGCCCAGCGGATGCAGGTATCCCGAACCACCGTCTTTGCCTGGATCAAGGCCGGGTTCCTCAAGGAAGGCGTCCATTATCTCCGCCTCGGCCGAATCCTCCGCCTCTGCTGGCGAGAGGATGTTTTTTCCCTCAACAGCCAGCAGACGGCGACCGGAGAGGATGAAGGCCGGTCGACTCCACAGCTGCCGAACCGGGGCACACTGGATTCTCAGCGAGGCGCAGCCTCGGTCAACAGCCCGCCTTTGACTTTAAAAAGGGAACCTGGCCCGGCGGTGAACCTGGACTATTGCTAATGTAGATCAATACCGTTATCCTCGACGTGGACTTTAGACGCAACGAAGGGAGGGTAACGGAATGAGGTAAACGATGAAAGCAAAGAAAGGGATGCTGGCCCTGGATGCACCAGTAAAAGAGATCGGCAGCGTCAAGAGGCGCAAGGATTCAAAAAAGCTCTATGTGGATTTCTACTACTTCGGCCACCGGATCATCAGATCAACCGAACTGGATGACACCCCGGCCAATGAAAAAAGAGTCCGCGACTTCCTCAACCGGATCATGGAGCGGATCGAAGAGGGAACCTTCAAATTTTCCGATGCGTTCCCAGGGGCAAGCAGAAAGGAGAAGGCCTTCTTCACCAACCTGGAAGGGAGGGAGTATCGGCCGGAACCTCACCAGGTGAAATTCGGCGAGTATGTGAAAGAGTGGATGAAGACCATCTTCCCCACCTTTGGCTCACCGACCAAGCACCGGGATTACAAAGAGGCCATCAACACCAAGATACTGCCCCACTTCAAAAGCATGACCTTCCACCAGATCACCGGCCAGGAACTGTTCAAGTTCACCGAGTCGCTGAAATGCACCAGGGGAGCGAATAAGGGAAAGCCGCTCTCCCGGTCACGGAAGATCAACCTTTTGATCCCTTTTCGCGCCATCTGGAATGATGCCTGCGATCATTACCGCTGGGTTATCAAAAGCCCCTTTGACAACCTGCACAAGAAGCTGCCGAAGACAGAGAAGAAAGAGCACACCGTCATCCGCTTTGACGACTGGATGAAGTTCCTTGACAACCTGGAAGAGTATTACCGCCCCATTGCAGAACTCATGATCCTGACCGGCATGATCCCCTCCGAAATGGCAGGGCTGCGCAAAGAGGACATTGAAGGGGAGTATATCAACCTCAACAAGTCCTATGTCCTGGGGGAAGAGAAGAAGAGTATGAAGACCGCCTTCCGCAAACGGCAAATTTTCATCACCCATGCGATACGGGCAAGGCTCGACATTCTCAAGAACCGGACAGATAAAAACTATCTTGTCACAACCGCCAGGGGAACCAGGCTCAACAGCACCGACTTTGCCAAGGTCTGGAAAAAGGGAGTCATACAAGCAGGGATACCGGAAGTAACTTCCTACTCGGCCCGGCACTCCTTCGCGGCCTGGAGCCTGACAATCGGGATCAATCCGCTACGGCTCTTCGGCCTCATGGGCCATGCATCAAAACAGATGGTATTTGAGGTCTACGGGAACTATGTGGAAGGGCTGGAAGAGGATGCGGAAAATATCTTCGAATACTTTGGCCAGGACTTCATTATGCCCCGGAAAAGCAAAAACCCGATACTGAATGGATACAGTACCGGGTACAGTTTGCAAAGGTCAGCTATAAGCTACTGAACCTTATATGTTTTTTTGGAGCGGGAAACGGGATTCGAACCCGCGACCTTCAGCTTGGGAAGCTTGACGCCTAAACAATGTCATGTATTGCGATGATATGTAACTTACTGTTGTTAAAGAGTTTGTGCCTTACCCTGTTTCTCCTAGTATTGACATATTTCGTGTATAGTGTACCCTATATGTGCCCTATGAATTATGGAGGTACGCTATGCCCGCCAAGATCAAGCTCACCAAAATCGCCGTAGACAAACTACCATACTCCGAAAAAGGGAAGCAAGTTGATTACTACGATACCGAACTGCCCGCCTTCGGGGTTCGCGTGTCGGCTACATCAAAGGTTTACTTTGTCCGCAAGCGGATCAACGGCAAGATGACGCGGGTCAACCTCGGTAGGCATGGCGTTATCACTGCCGACGATGCCCGCAATGACGCCAAGGACGCTTTTACCGATCTGCGCAAAGGCGTAGACATCAACCGGGAAAAAACAAAGTCAATGGAGCGCGGCATTACCCTTGAAAAGGTTTATGAGGATTACCAGACCGCCCGCCCTGCCATGAAAGACCGCACCAAATCAGTTGATACCAGCCTTCTAAATTGCCACTTGTCAGACTGGCTCAAAAAGCCGATTCGGGATATTACCGATGACATGGTAAAGCGCCGTCACCTGAAGATTGCCAAGGAATCAGGCGTGAACACGGCCAACAACGCAATGCGGCTTTTCCGTCGTCTGCATCGTTTTGCCGGCCGCAGTCTAAAGGAGATGCTGGACAGGGATATGGTCAAGGACGCGCTGGAAGGGCAATGGTTCAAGGTTGACCGGCGGCAAACCGTGCTGAAGGAGCATGAGCTTCCGATATGGCATAAGGCGGTACAAAAAATCGGGAGTCCGGTCATTCGGGATTACCTGTTGCTGCTCATGTATACCGGCCTGAGGGAAAATGAAGGCATGACACTACGCTGGGAAGATGTGGACATGGAGGCTGCAACATTTACGATCCGCAAGGAGATTGCCAAGAACAAGAAGGCCCATACCATCCCCATGAGCGACTACCTGAAAGACCTCTTCCAGAGCAGACTTGATGCCAGGGAGAACGGTTTTGTTTTCCCCGGCAGCGGCAAGAGCGGCCATCTGATCGAAACCAAGCGGCAGATTGATTTCATCGAGAGGGAAACAAAGAAAATGCTGAATAGCGTAGAGACCGAAGAAGAGTTTAAAAAGCTAATAGAGGAGCAGTCAGCCGACAACATCAAGCCGGGTATCCGTTTCTGTCTGCACGATCTCCGCCGGACGTTTGCCAGTATTGCCGAAAGCGTTGTTTCCTATTCCGTCTTGAAACGTCTTATGAATCATTCCGACAAGGACGTGACACAGGGCTACATCGTTCTGAGCATTGATAAACTTCGGTTGCCAATGCAGATGGTTACGGATACCATCACAGGGATGCTAGCAGAGAAGAAGCCCGCCAAGGTTATCAGTATCGACGGCAAACGGAGGAAGAAAAGCGCTCTACAGGCATAAGAATAACTTCGCGGGATAGGCCGACGGGCCGAAAAGCCGGGACACTCCGACCCGGTTTCCCGCGTTTGCAGCACATCGGAGAATACGCCACCGGAGGGCGCAATAATGATGAAGCCTCACTATGCAATTGCAGGAATAGGCGAGGGTCTATTATCTCAATCTTATCTACTTGGCGTAACAAAGGAAAATGATGCTTACTGGAAACTCTTTGCTACGGGCAAATATACTGTAGAGGATTACAAGAAGGACGGCGAGAGCTTCAAATATCTTTCCTCTTTTTTTCAAGCGTTATTGACAGAAGCATCTGGCCTGCTTGATGAGACTGACGGCAACATTCGTGTACCCAAATGGGCCGTAAAGGCGATAGCTGAAGCCTTCCAGCGTTACGCCCATCGAACGGACATTGAACATGATCTCGAAGCCACCCTTGAAGAGTCCTTTGGCATCCCTTCCGAAAGCAAGAAAGAAACTATCAAAAAACTGCAGCAGCGTAACAAGAAGAGGTTCTTTGACCGGGTCAACATGGTACGGATGATTTTCGGACTGAACGTAAATGACGCTGTTGCTGTTACCTGGAAAATCGTTCAATGGCAAAAGAACAATAAACCCGGATTCTTCTACAATTTCAAGGCAAACCAGAAATCAATGCTTGATGCATATCATAGGGCATACCCTCTTCCGACTTTCATGGAGTGGGTTCAGGAGTGGAGCCAACTATTTGTTCATGTTAAGACTGATTTTGAAAGTTTTAAGGTAAAGTACCTGAAATGGATTGAGGATCGAGTGCCTGAAGCGGCGGCCTTTATCAAAAGAAAAAATAGGTTAAAGCAACAACAATAAAAACACCTGTGAAGCGTCAATTTACAAGGCATTGCAGCCTATGCTGCAATACTGACAGCATGTATTTACCAAATGACTTCGGTAAAATCGGAGAATAATCATGGGCGGTTGCGGTTCAGGTCGTCGTTACCGATATAGCACAAAGGGTACTCTGGATGCTTCGAGCCGCCTTGACATTCGCTATCTAAAAAATCAAGGGATGTTGCGGGGTGGTTACTACAGCTTGTCCTGGAACAGAAACGGTGAGCCGACGGGCAATGTCAGTGTCCGTATTGTGGCCGGTGAAAGCATGACCGTCATTTATAAATGGCGGAGAAATTCAAGTGAAGAGTGGCAACCGGCGGAAAAAGTTGTCCGGCTTGCACATACCGCGTGCGCTCTCGGTGGGTCGCGTCCGTGGTTCGTCTGCCCCTACTGTTCCCGCCGGGTGGCAATCGTCATTGTCGATGGTGCTCATGTAGCCTGCCGTCATTGCCTTAATCTTACCTATGCAAGCTGCAACGAAGACATGATTGATCGAAGCTGGCGCAAGCGGGATAAGATCAAGTCCCGGCTGGGGGGCGATGACATAAACATTTATGTCAAACCGAAGGGGATGCACCAGCGGACTTGGGAACGGTTACGGTGGCAATATCAAAATGCCGAGCTCCAAGGCTGGGAATGGATGGAGGCTCGACTTGAGGCGCTCAGAGGGTGGCGGTAAATGTAAGTTAAAACCACCCCGAAAGCTGAACGTAACAACGAGGCTCAAAATCTGGATTATCTTCCGGGACTAACCAACGTGCCAAAGACAATCGCACTAAAGTGGAAATGTAAAGCAAAAGGGGTGGTTTGTCACTGATCGAAACTACCTGAGATTCAAGGCATTTTCTCTGCGCCAGGTGCAGGCGGGTGGCATCTCCGGCAGACAGTGCCGCCGTGAATGGAAAGCCAGAAGTCAGTCCCTTTGCAGCAGTAGCAGGTACGTTGAGTTGGTGACGGAAGCGGCAACTTTTCAGACTGTACCGCCTGCGAAAGTTGCGAAAACTGAGAAACAGCAGTTTCTGAAGGCGCTACTTTCTCGACTTTCGCAGCTTTCGCAACCGGTTTGACTTCAAACTTTGCAAAAAGCGCCATAGCTACCCCATCAGCCGCCAAACATCGCGCCGGGGTTTACCGTTGATCTCCGCGCCCCCGTCAATCTTCTCTGCCCGGTGGTGCTGCTCCAGAATCTCAATCATTCTTTCGGCAGTTTTTTTGTTTCGTACAGCATTCTGGCCACTTCGGTACAATTCGGCAATGGCTATCACTCCGCCCCCTTGTTGCATCCCCCAGTCAAAGACCTTCTGGGCAATGATAAGATCCTGATCGTCACTGGCGGAATGGAACAGGCGCAACGCCTCACCGATGTAATATTGCGCAATGGCAATACCACCATTTACAGCTTCGCCGGAAATCTCTACGGCATCAGGCGTCTCGAAGATGGAGAGGACCCCGGCAATCCGGGCGGCATGTTCTGCTGCTTTGCTGGCAAAACCTTTGATCGGGTAGAGGTCGCCCACTTCTCTCTGCAATACCTCGATGTGATCGGCAAAGGCTATCCAGATGTTTTTTGCCTCCGTTGACAAGGTCAGCGTTGCAGGTTTCAGCCCCATTTCCGGGCGTTGATCCAGCGGCAGCGGTTTATCCAGTATGCCGTTGATTGCAGCATTATAGGCGAGTATGGCAGGGTCTGCACTAAGGTCTTGCGCCTTATAGGGACGCCAGCCGATTGTTGAAGCAGGATAGGAACAGAGGCAACGGGAAAGAAACCCCTGACCGGTCATCATGGCGTTGCCGAACAACTGTCCGCAGAGAATCGGCTGAATCATCAGGTGCATAGAGAAACGCCGCCCATAGAGGACGCTCAAGCCGTCGCCGCCCCGTACTCGGTCAATCGGTTCGCCATCCCAGAGCTTTGACAACCCGGTGACGGTCTTGGTCTGGTTGTCCTTGCTCATGGCATAGCCACCCAGAAAGCGACCGCCTTCATCAGAAAAGAGACCCAGCGTATAGCGCCCTTCTGCATAAGCCCGTTCTATCCCCTCGAATGAAGGTTCTTCAAACAGGTAGAACGGCTGAACATGCTTCGGCTCTTCACCCAACTGTTTCAGCAGCGCCTCAATTACATTCTTGTCGGTTTCCTTCAGCGCATTCTTGCGGGCCTTGTCCCATGCCGCCGTTTCCGCTTCATACGACTGCTTCCCCTGATAGAAGATTTCACATTCAATGCGCTGCCGTTCCTTTATCGGGCCGGTAGCGATCCGGTCGGTTGCTGACTTCCGCTCTCCTGACTCACCGACGGCAACAAAGTTGTTGCATACCGGAAAGCGCCTGCCGTCTATCAGAACGTCAGCATAGGGTTGTACCGCCAGTGTCGCCGCTGCCAGGAAGGATTGACAAATCATGTCCAGAGGGGCTTGCACTACCTCATGCACTCGCAATACTGCCGCCTGCATGACCGGCGGAAGTGCGTCAACCGGGAATGGTTCATTTGCCTGCATGGGACGGGTAAGCGGGAGCGGTTCAACATCTGTTTCAATGTTGGGTTTTGTGAGGTTTTTTCCGGTTTCCAGCTCAGTAAAACTCAGTCTATTTTCTTCTGCCGTCTCTATTTGTCTCCGTATTTCTCCAATTCCTGCAATCCGGTGCAGATCGTTGAAGTCGGTCGGCTTGCTGCCGTTGTCTGGGATGTCAGCAATTGTCAGCATTCCGCCCACGGCGAGGGCCGCTTCAGTACCTTTGACAACGCCGGTGTTGGTCTCGCTCCATTGGTCATTGTCAGCGCAGATAATCAGGCGCAGGACGGGATATTTAGCCCGCAGCGTCTCGGCAACCGGCTTGAGGTTTCCGGCATCAAAGGCAACTGCAACAGCATGACCGGTGGCTTCATGAAGGCTTGCGCCGGTGGCGTACCCTTCACAGATCAGCAGAGTGTTTTCCTTCGGCTTGCCGATTGGGAAATAGCTCCCCTGCTTGGCGGTACCGGTCTTGAAGGTCTTGCTGCCATCCGGTTGAATGAACTGCATCCCCTGAATGTTCCCGGCTGAATCGTAAAGCGGAACCATGAGAGAATCTTTCATCACCTTCAGACCGTAGGCATGGACACCTTTTTTCTGCAAATAGGGGTGGCTGTCGCTGGCGTTTTTGGACTGCTTCCACCTGTCGGCGCACCATGCACGACAATCGGCCTGCAAGCGGGATAGATCGGCGTCTCGCTGGCTTTTTGCGGCTTCCATATTTGCCGCGTAACGGGCTTTTTCTGCCGGGTCAAGGCTCAGGTATCCTTTACTGCACCATGTCTCGGCAATGCCCCGTTTCCAGCAGCCGAATTTACCCGCTGCCGGATCATCGGCAAAGAGGATATACCAGCAATTCTTTGAACGGTCGCCGCTGGAACTGAAACGATGCAATGCACCATCGGCCAGAAGATCGATGGGCGGGTCAATCTCGGCAGTCAGCATTGCCTGTCTGAAATCGTCCAGGTAAGGCATGACTATTGTCCTTTGACTGCATCTGCCTCGGTGGTGCTGGCGAATCCACGCAAGCTGGCAATGTATGCCTGAACATCAGACGTGCGGTAGCGCACCAACCGCCCCAGCTTGATGAATTTTGGCCCCTTGCCCTTGAGCCGCCATTGTTCCAGGGTACTGTCAGCCAGCCCGGTAATCTCTTTCACTTCTCTTTGGGTCATCAGTTTGTCAGTCATGGTTTAATCTCCTTTGTCACAGATTGTCATGTCTCCAACATACTGACTAATAAACGGCAAATCAAGCCGTAACATGTTGATATTTATAGATATTTCTGTATTGTGTCGGACAAGCCAACACAGAGCGCGGTAATAGGTGCAAATAACCTGTACAGCGCCGTGGTACGGGGGCTGACAGGTAATACAGGATACTGTAGAGCAACCAGTGAAGGACTACAGAAAGGGGAGCCCCAGAGGGTGCGGACGGGAAGTGGTCAGGCTCGGGCTTGGGCGGTATCCGGAGGGCACGAAGGGAAGAGCCGGTAGTCCGGGCCTGTCCACTTGACCATTACATGGAGACGGGGAAGGTGCAGGAGCACGTTATCCGAGGACTGATCCAGAAGTTTCCCACCCTGCTTGACAGTCTGGAGCAGCAAAAACAGTCGAGTTGAACGCAAAGAATTTTTTTCTTATCCCATAGACTGTTGGCGAGAAACCATGAAGGGTTCAAATTGTTAGTTCAATTTCTTAGCTGTTTTTTCCGGACAGATTTTTTTCAAGATGGCTGGCAGTACGCAGAGGCCACCTTACCAGATCACTACATCCCGGATTTCTACGCTACCATCCTCAATGTTAATGCTTCCTTGAATGGTCGTAACTCCTATAGTGTTTAAGTACCCAGAGTCCTTCCCTCCCCATAGTTTCACATTTTTTGGAAGATTAAAGTTCAGGTTCTCTGAGAAGGAATCAGCATGTATCAGGAAGGTTTCACCATCATTAGCTGCATTATAGGCATCCTGAAGGGTAGCTTGCAGCACGGATGTTCCATTAAGCTTGATCTTATGATTTATGGTAAAGAGTGCTGTAACTCCGGTATCTGCTATAAGCGGATTTATGGTACATGTCCCTGTGCCACTACAACCAATGCTCCAGCCTCCAAACAAGGAATTTGATGAAGGTGAGGCAAACAGCTCTACCTTTGAACTGGCAGGGATAGACGTGCTGCATGTTCCGGAGCCGCAGTTAAAACCTGATGACTCTCCATTAACCGCACTATTGACCGTGCCGCTGCCGCTGCCAGCAATAGTGACGCTGACGCTCAAGTTGAAGGGATTCGTCGCACAGCTGGCAGTACTACCGCCATACTGCCCATCACATCCCCAACTCCAAGGTCCGGTGCCGGCGACAGCAGAAGCAACGCCTGAAGAGCAGAGATTGGTAGATGGGATAGTAGACACTGTTGTCCCGTTTGCTGAACCGCAGACACCATTGACCGGATCGTGAACAAAGTTGGCTGTAATGGTCTGTGCGGCACTGACATTCGTCACAGTCAATGGATTGCTGGTTGTGGTTACGAATCCTCCGGTTCCAGTCCAGTTGACGAAATGGTAGTCGATTGCAGGAACGGCAGTGACCGAAGCAGTGCTTGACCCATGGTTTATCGTTTGGGGAGTTGTCCCGGTAATTGTACCGTTCCCTCCGCTGATGAAACTGATGCTGTAGGTCTGGATACCGGCAGCGCAACTGGCATTGCTACCGCCGTTCGCCCCGTTACAGGTCCAGTCCCAAGGACCGGTGCCAGTGACGGTTGTTGCAACGCCTACAGAGCAGAGGTTACTGGTTGGTGCCGTTGTGTAAGTGCCGCCGTTACTGCTACCACAGACTCCGCCTACTACTCCGTACATGAATGAGACGGTAGACGCTGATGTAACATTGCCAAGGGTGTCTTTTGCAAAGGCGTAAATGTCATAAACACCATCGGGGGTGCCATCACTGAGCGTGTAGCTTGTGGGAGCATTCGCAAACCAGGTGCAACCGGTAGAATCATTGCTGCCTGTCAGGCAGTATCCAGTAACGCCAGAGGCATCGACCGCACTAAAGGTGATACCGTTCACAGTCAGAGTGGCAGTGCTGGCCGGGACTGTAAACTCGGTGATTGTTGGCGGTGTCACATCAACCGGGGAGGTAGTGAACGAGATGGTGCCGCTGGTTGTGGGGCCGTTGCCGCTCGGGTCGGTGCTATTGGCTTTTACATAATAGGTGGTGCTCGGTTGCAGGTTGGTGATGGTCAGAGAATGGCTGGTAACCGGGGTAATCTCCCCGACGGTCATGGTCATGCTGCCTGTGCTCAGCCCATAATAAAGTTGCGAGTCGCTAATTTCGTCGGTCGTCCAGGTGATTACCGCACCGTTGCTGCCGAGATTGCTCACCACAGGGCCACTCACAATTACGGGAGCAGTTGTATCGGGGAGGGAGTTGGTCAGGAACCCTACTGTTGGGGTAAAACCAAATGAGTCGCTGGAAGCCAGGAATGTAACCGGCCTACCTGCCTTTGCCATGACCGTGTTGCCATCCATGTCAGTAGAACTAATAACAAGAGAATAAGTCGCATTCGGTTGCAGGTTGGTTATGGTTGCCTGATGCTTGTTCACCTTGGCACCGTCTGCGACCTGGTTGGTAAGGGTGCTTCCCTGCCCATAGGTTACAACCGTGTCGGCAGGCAGGTCAGTCTCCCAGTAAATGGTAGCGGTAGTGTCGGTAGAGCCGATGATAGTTGCCGCTTGGGTGACGGCCGCCTTTTTGCCACTGGGTTTAGGATCGGTGGTGAAGGTATAAGTGGCACTGACTGTTCCATTGCCCGCTGCATCCTTTGAGGAGACACGGAAATAATAGGGCGTACCGGCAGCAAGCCCGGTCAGCGGTATATTGTGGTTTGTTACCAGTTCAGCCCTCCCCTCACTGCTCCCGAAAGAAGGTGTCGTTCCAAACTCAATCAAGGAGTCTGAAGGTTCGTCACTCTTCCAGCGTATGACTGCTGACTGGTGGGTGATGTTGATCACCATCGGGCTCTCGGTAAAGACCGGCGGTTTGGTGTCAGGTGTTTGGAGGGTGCGGAAGGTCTTGGTTGCACTCAATGTTGGTCCGTTCCCGGCTGCATCCTTGGAAGAGACGGCGTAGTTATAGAGTGTGGATGCCGTCAGTCCGGTAACCTGTACAGAATGGTTCGTGGTCAGGGTGTCGTCAGTATAGACACCATAGGCAGTGCCATTGTTCCATGATACGCAGCTCGTTGCCGGTTCATCGGTTTTCCAGACTATAGTTGCGCTGGTGTCAGTAATATTGATGGCCATCGGACCTTCGATGATAAGCGGAGCAATGGTGTCAGGGACGGCAATGGTGCGAAATGTGACAACCGGTGATGATGTAGGTCCGTTGTTTGCCGCATCGGTGGCAGTTACATTCAGATAGTAGAGCGTCTCCGGTGTAAGTCCAGTCAAGGTGACACGGTGTGTGGTGGCAAGCGTACTGTCTGGCAAGGTCTGGTCAGGGGTGCTGGTTAAGCCATAAACAACTGAGCCGGTGGATGGTTCGTTAGTCGTCCACTCCACGACTGCCGAGTTATGAGTTATCCTGCTAACAGTTGGGCCGGTCAAAATTACCGGTGCGGTGGTGTCAGGTATCGGCATGGTGGTGAAGCTGACAATCTGACTCGTTGTCGGGCCGTTGTTGGAGGCATCCGTTGCAGTAACCTGAACGTAATAGGTGGTATTACCGGTTAGACCGGTGAGTGGCATAGAGTGGAGTGACTTGAATGCTAATTCGTTTAATGTTGTTGAAGGCGGTAATGCAGTACCATAAACAAGGCTACCTTTTGCCGGTTCGTTGGTCTGCCATTCAATGGTGGCGGTTGTATCCGTAATAGATAACACTTTTGGCCCAGAAAGAATCAGAGGTGCCTTTGTGTCAGGCATGGCTAGGATTATGTTTTGAAGAATGTTACTAGTTACACTCACATCATTAACATTTGTAGTTACAAACCCACTCCCAGTCGGGGGAGTGAGGGTGAAGTCGTGACCGGAAAAAGGAAGCAGCAACACACTGTAATTACCGGATGCGTCTGATGTGACATTGCCACTGCTTTGCCAATGAGGGGAAATGTTTTGGTAGGCCCATGCTACTTTTACATTCGGCACAGCAGCACCATTACTGTCAGTCGTTCTGCCGCTTATCCTGTACATTGGCACTCGACTGTCACTAAGAGTTATATCGTTGTTGACAACTTGGTCACTCCAGGGGTAATAGCCGAAATTTAAGAGCCCTGGAATGCTTGTATTATTACTATAATTTTCTAAGTATATCGTTTGCGTTTTTGGATATACATACGCCGAAAAAGCACCATTTACATCTGGTGTCTTGATTTGTCTATCATCTTTATTTTCATTAAAACGTGCCCTTATACCACTAAGAGGAGTTCCATCCTGCAATAAAGCAAAACCTGATATTTTATAATATACCGGTTTGTCTGGTAGTATAATATCATCGTTAACAACAACTGTACTGGCCCAATAGTTTAATAACCATCCATTAGGTACAGGAATGTTTGTTGTGCTATTATCATATCCTAAACTTATATTGTAAGTACCAGCTGCTAGGTTGAAAGTAAATTTACCATTCCCATCAGTGATTGTAGAGCCAGCTGGATTATCAGGGTTTGCTTGGTTATAAGCCCATACTTTTACACCACTAACCATAATGCCATCTGATGTGCGTATCACGCCAGAAATCTTGCCTGTTCTGTTAACAATCAAATCTTTGGTAGTATTACTAGTTACACTCACATCATTAACGTATGTAGTCACAAACTCGCTCCCAGTCGGAGGAGTGAGGGTGAAGTCGTGACCGGAAAAAGGAAGCAGCAACACACTGTAATTAC
>CALMOE010000213.1 GCA_937871715.1 uncultured Geobacter sp.
CAGATCGTCAGCTCCTGGCCGGCTGTAGCCTGGAATTGATAACTGTCAGAACGGTCGCCCGCAGCCCAGGCCACGGCCTGCTCCAGCAGGCGGTCGGCATTTCCGCTGGACTGACCGCTCAATCCGCTCACCATGTATAATGGCCCAAGGTATACACCCCGGCCGGCCCCGGCACTCCCCACGACCACGGCAGGCTGGCTGCCGGCGTAAGCGAGAACGGACGCCCCGGAATCCACATTAGGTGAGTATTCTGAGTAGGTTCCTGGGTAGAAATCGGTCACTCCCGTGGTTACGGCATGGTCTCCAACGGTGATATCGATCAGGGGGTTGTACTGGTACAGATGAGTGACCGTCGTGTCGACCGGCAGGATGGCGTTGATGTCGGCGACCGGGGTGCCCTGATAAGAACCGGCGGTGTAAATCACCCAGCCGGTGCCCACCACGCCACCACCGCCTTCTACCCACTGGCGCAAAGCCGGGGCGATAGCTGCGATCTGACTGTGAGAGGTATAGGAATCCCCCAGCATCACCACATCATAATTGTCCAGTTCCGCCAATGTGTCGATCTGGTCGTAGCTCACCGAGGTGGCGGTAAAGTTGAAATACGTATCATCGTTTAGTTGGTTTACGACTGTTCCGGCATTGCCGTTGTTGAGTACCGCCACCCGAATCACATCGGTGGCGCCGTTGCCCTGGTTGCCCAGGGCGCCCAGTACCTGTCCAGTCGTGGAGATGTCCTGGGTCTGGCCGCTGGTTTCCAGACCGAAGTCCGCGGAGCGGGTGACGACCAGGCTATATGGAAGTGGAGTTGCAGATGACACCCTGATGTAGTAGGTGCCTGTATCCGGCGCCCGGAAGGCGTTGATCGACTGATCCACGTTGCCGGGATCGCCGATGCCGGTGGCCAGCAGGGCGCCCTCAGCATAGTAGAGTTCCAGCAACAGGCCGCTACCCGAAGGGACATCGGTCCGGGTCACGGCGAGGCTCACGGATTGGCCGAGATCCAAATTAAAGCGGAACCAGTCACCGTCTCCCGACACCTCTCCCAGAACCGCCAGGCGGTTCGCCGAACCCACCAGGGTGACTGCCGATCCGTTCAGGTCTTCGGCATCCGCGCGGGCGTTGTTATCATCCCCGCCCCAGGCCTCATTTTCCAATTGCGCGTTGAGCACCAGTTGGGCGGTATAAGCGCCGTAACCGAACACACTCGATACGCGCACGGTATATGTGCCATCGGCAGTGATGGGCACGTTTTGCAGAATTACGGTTTCCCCCACATCATCGGCATCGGCACTGCCCAGTTCGGTGATGCCATCCGGAGCGATCAGCGTCACCCGGGCCTGCAGTCCGGGTACTTGAGGGGTCACCCGCACCGTAGCCTTCTGTCCGGTGGCGAGATCAACGGTGAAATCATCGGTATCGGCAGTGATGGAGAGACTGCCGCTCACCTGCGGGTCATAGACCAGGGAGCCGGCCGGCGCGACGCCATTCAACGCCGGAAGCGCGGCGGCGCCGGTCGGATCGACGGAAAACTGGACGACGTAGTTGTCCCCGCCGAAGCCGTCGGCGTTGCCGTCCAGAAGGTTCCCCTGGGTGTCGCGGAAACCGGTTGATGAAGAAAGCAGCGCAAGCTGGTAATTGCCTTCCGGCAATGCGGAGAATCCCATATTCAGGCTGCTGTCCGCGCTGTTATAGCTGAAAGAAACCGGTTGATACTCTTCGCCGCTATCTGTGTTGATCAGGGTCACATCTTCCGGTCCGAGCACCTGAGTGTTGACAGCCACGTTGTCGATATCAAAATTGGCTGTCTGTCCGCCGGTTCGGGCGCCGAAGGCCAAACGATAATTGTAGGCGGAGTAGCCGGACACAAAGTAGTCCGAGATCGGGGTAACCGAGCCTCCCTCCGAAGTCAACGTCAACGTCACCAGCGCCCCCCCGGTGACCTCCTTAACAAGCATCTGGGCATGGTTGAACTGACCGTTAGCCAAATCAAAGCCCGGATTCGCGAAATCATCCAGCTTTACTCCATTCCAATGCAGAGAAAGGTGGTTGTCATTCGGCTCGCCATTGTTATAAATATCGAACCCAATTGCCAGGGAACCGGTGAGATTCGGTTCCTCACTTATCCCTGGGGGATTGCCCGTAGCACCATAATAATCTGTATTGACAAGGGCCACAGCCATGCCGTCTGCCCGGCCATAGCCTGCCTGTATCCGAAAATCAAAATCGACGATAATCTCATCATAGGATAGCGAAGTTCCTTCGCCAAAGGCAACGCTATTCAGCGTGCCAGAAGAGGAAGCGTAACCCAGGCGGAGGAAATTGCCAGTGGAACCACCGGCTTGCACAGAAGCCGCAGGTCCGCCGTAGTTAGCCAAAACATATGCCGTCCCACTGGTGTCGAAATTCTGGGTCACAGAATTTGTCGTCCAGGAGGCCAGCTCCTCGCTGAAGGTGGCCGTATAGGTGAGATCGCCAGGGGGGACGACATCGCCATCGCTCAGGCTGCTTGTCACCACAGTAGGCGGGATATGGTCGATAACAGCCGTGCTGCCGGAGACGGTGAGCAGATAGGCACCGGAGGTTCTGTTTTCCGCACGAATTCCTACCTGGTAGAAGCCGCTCTGCTCGGCGGTGTATTCGATTTTGACGTTGCGGCCATCGGGCGAGGTCTCTAAATAATCGCCGGCCGGGATCAAACTGCCGTCCGGCGCATACAGCCTCAGGCCGACATCCAGGCTATTTTGCGGTTCACCAGCGTCGTCATCACCCGGGGTGGCGGTCTCAATCACCAGGGGATCGCCGGCATTCGCGACGAAGCTGTACACTTTATTGCCATACCTTGCCGCCCATGCCACCGCCTGTTCCATCAACTGGTCGGCAGGTCCGCTCTGCAAGCCACTGGCGCCGTTCATGTATGCCGGTCCGAGATAGACACCCCTCCCCTCGCCTGCGTCGCCAACGGTAATGGCCGGTATGCCGTTCGCCGATCCCAGCAGCGTGGCGCCAGGGTCTATCCCGCCATAGGAGGCAACAATATCACCGGAGACGTAGAAATCGGCGAGGTCTTGGGTCACCGGGTGAGCGTCGTCAAGAATGGTCAGCGTCGCATTCGAAGTGGACCAATCCGCCGAATAGGTGTCTATCGGCAGGATCGCATTCAGGTCAGCGTTCCAGGTATAACTGTCGTAATGCTCCGTCGTGCAGGTCAACCAGCCGGTCCCGATCACGCCTCCGCCCTGTTCCACCCAGGTCCGCAAGGCATGGGCAATGGGCTCGAGCTGCTCAGCATCGTTCCCATCTCCGATAATGACTGCATCAAAATTTTGCAGTTCCTCGACCGTGTCAATCTGATCGCTGTTAACCAAGACGGCATCAAAATGGAAGCGAGTAGAATCATTCAGTTGATTCACGACCACTTCCTCGCTGCCCCCACCATATCCAAGTACGGCAATACGACCGCCTCCTCCACCGCCGCTTTGTCCGGAAAAACCGCCCAATGCGGTAAAGGTAAGGGAGATGTCCTGATCCTGATCCGGCACCTCCAGGTTGAAGTCGGCGTTGCGGGTCACCAGCAGACTATAGTCCGCCGCATCGCCGCTGACCCGGATATAGAACGTCCCCCCTTGGTTGGAGCTGAAATCCTTGATATAACGGTCCACATTGTCGGCGTTGCCCTGGCCGGTGGCGAGCAGGCTGCCCCAGGCATCGTAGAGTTCCAGCTCCACGTTGCCGGCCGCCGACATATCGTCGCGCGAGAGCGTAATGGTGGAGAGCTGATGTGCATCCAGGCTGAAGCGGTACCAATCCTCGTCGGTCACCTGGTTGCCGTTCAGTTGCACCTCGGTTTCGAGTACGCCGTAATTGTCCCAGTAGAAGCCTGCCTCGCTCTGCGGGTAGCCGAACTGGAGGGCATCCGCAAAGCCCAGGAACAGTCGTGTGGCCCCTTCGGGGGCGATAAACTGCTGCAAATCGCCATCTGTATTAT
>CALMOE010000214.1 GCA_937871715.1 uncultured Geobacter sp.
AAAGCACGCCAATAAAAACTAACCCTCGGTACGCTCCAGGAAAGCGGCGATCAGGGTGACCGCCTCGTCCTTCATATCCTCGAGGATGTAGTGGCCTCCGTTGCGCCAGGAGTGGACCTCTGCGTTCGGGAAGCGGACCTGCCACTCCCGCAGGAAGTGGGAGTCGAAGACGAAATCCTCCTCCCCCCAGAGGATCAGCACCGGCAGGGGGCGGAAGAGGCGCAGCCCCTCGTCGGTGGCGCTCACCAGGTCGAAGCCCCGGTCGCCGGGGGCGAGGGGGATGTCCTGCACGAAACGGAGGGTGGCGATGCGGTTCTGCCATGAGTCGTAGGGGAGGCAGAAGAGCCGTCTCATCTCGGCCGGCATGGGGTTGACCTTGCACCCCACCAGGGCGGCACCGACGGCAAAGGCGTTCAGCCCCCGCACCAGCAGGGTGCCCAAAAACGTATCCCGGCAGATCTTCAACGCCATGGGGAAAGGTTTCGCTTTGGGGAGGTGGAAGGCGGCGGTATTGAGGATCACCAGCCTTGCCACCCGCTGCGGATTCCGCACCGCCCAGGCCATGGCGATCATCCCCCCCCAGTCGTGGACCACCAGGGTGATCTTCTCCTCCAACTCCAGGGAGTCGATCAGCCTCCCCAGGTCTGCCACCCGCCGCTCCAGGGTGTAGTCGTAGCGATCGTCACCCGGCTTGTCGGAAAAGCCGCAGCCGATATGGTCCGGCACGATGCAGCGGTGGTTCCTGCTTAGTCGCTTCACCAGGTTGCGGTAGTAGAAGGACCAGGAGGGGTTGCCGTGGACCATGACCACGGGTGGACCGCTCCCCTCGTCAAGATAGTGGTATTTGAGCCCGTCCAGATCCAGGTAGTGGCTCTCGAACGGGTATTCGGCTTTCAGTTCTGCATCCAGTTGCGTCATGTTATTCCTGAGTTGTCTTTATTGACGTTCTTCCCCCTTGTGCAAGGGGGGGGATCACACATCTACCACTCCACGCCGAGCATCAGGCAGTTCAGCCCGCTGCCGATCCCCAGAAGTCCCACCCGCTCCCCGGGGAGGATCTCCTCCCGCTCGGCGGCTATGGCCAGGGTAAGGGGGAGGGAGACGGTTCCCATGTTCCCCAGGTATTCGAAGGTGGTGAAGTCCTTGTCCACCGGTATACCCAGGGTCTTCAAAATGGCGCTCTGGTGGGCCGACCCCACCTGATGGCAGACAACCCGGTCAACCGCGCTCGCCTGCCACCCCATCTCCGCCAGGAAGGCGGCCCAGGTGCGCCGCCCCAGTTCCACCCCGTAGTTCATGACGTTGACCGCGTCGGTGGACATGTTCTGCACGTACCTGCCGCTCCCGTCCGGGGCTACCCCCCAGAGGCAGAGGCCGTGGTGCTCCGGCGCAGCCTGGGTCTTTCCACCGAGGAGGCGGTGTCCCTGGACCCCGGCAAAGGAGCCGTCGGTGAGGAGCACCGCCACCGCCCCGGAACCGCCGGTGAGGGTGGCAATGGAGGAGGCGAAACGCTCCATGTTCTTCTCTGCCAGCATCCGCTCGATCATGATGTCGTTGATCTCCCTGGCGCTCTCGCAGGAGACCACCAGCCCGGCGCGGATCTGTCCCAACTCGATGCGGTTGGCCACCTCCAGGATGCCGTTCAGCACCCCGAGGCAGGCATTGGAGATGTCGAAGATGGCCGCATCCCCACCCACCCCCAGGGTGGCTGCCACTCGGCAGGCGGTGGCCGGCTCGAACTGCTCCCGGCAGACCCCGGTGTAAACAAGAGCCCCCAGGTCGGAGGGTTGCAGGCCGGCGCTCTCCAGAGCCTTTTTGCCCGCGGCGGCCGCCCCCCTGGAGAGGGGGTAGCCCGGCTCCCACCAGCGCCGTTCACGGATGCCGGTGAGGGCCTGCAATTGGCCCGGTGCGAAGCGGAGCGCCTTGTAGAGGGGCTCCAGGCTGCTCTCCAGCTCGGAGGAGGTGACCACCACCGGAGCCAGTTCGTAGCCGAGGGATGTTATCTGGACTTTCGAGTACTTCATCTAACTTCCTTTATGGTGCGCAGATACGCACCGTGAAATCGTTCATCTGGTAGATGGTCTTGCCGTCCACGGAGAGGTAGCCGGCAGCGGTGATGACCTTGCGTGCGTCATCGACTGCGGTGATCCACGCCTCCACAGTCACCTTTGTATTGGCCGGGATGATCTGCCCCCGGTAGAGCCAACTATGGCTGGCACCGATGGCGGCGGCCTCGAAAACCTCTCCCTCTTGCACTCCCCATCGCTCATGGGCGGCGAACTTGAGGAGCTGCTCGAAGGACTCCAGCCCCAGCGACCCAGGGGTGACCGGGTCCTCGTAGAAGTGGGCCTTGAAGAACCACTCCAGCGGGTCGACGTTCTTGATGCCGCGCAGGAAGCCGAGCCCATGGGGACCGCCGTCCGGGATGTACAGCTCGATACTGTCTATCATCCTTAAGGTTTTCTCCGGGAAGGGTGCAGACGTGGGGTACTCCAGGCTCCGCCCCCTGGCGATCTCCGCCTCGGTCGGCAGGTAGGGCTTGGCATCCCGGATCCCCACCTGGTTGGCCAGGGCCTCCTTGGAGAAGAAGCCGAACATGGTCTCCCCTGCGTAGATCAGCCCCGCGCTGTCCTCGACGGTGAAGTCGAACTCCTGGATGATCATGCCGCCGCTGGTGGCAGCCTTTTTCAGGGTGGCGGAGCAGGTGATTGTGCCCGTTTGCGGGGTAATGGGGCGGTACTGCACCGCCTTCCCCCCAAGGTTTCTGAAGGAGATGTCCACCTGGCTCTGCAGGGCCGAGCCGACGTAGGCGGCCAGCCAGCCGCAGGGCTGCAGGGCCGCTTCCAACAGGACGCAGAAGGGCATGCGGGGCTGGCGATCGGCAGCGAAGAACCAATCGTCTACCGGGATGTCGTACTGGGCCTCTGCCATGGCGCCTGCCTGCATGACCCACGGCTCCCCTTTAACTGCAGTGACCCGGTCCATGAACTGGAACGGCGGTCCGGGGAGCCGGGCGATCTTCCTCCCCATGCCGGCGTCGAAGATCCGGTACCGGTCGCCGAACCCCTCGGAAGGGTTGCCGTTGCTGTAGGCAAGGATCTGCTCCTTGGTGTAGATGGCCGGCTTGCTGTTCCCCCCCTCTCCCCGGCCATCTCCAACAAGGGGAGAAGGGGCAAGGATATCCCCCCTCCCTTGATGGGAGGGAGTGAGGGGGAGGGTGGCGCCGTTCTTCTGCCACACCGCCAGCAACTGCTCTTTCGTCGTCCCGCTCAGTCGGGCGGACATGTTGCTGATCTCGACGATCGGCTTGCCGTCGGCGTACATCAGGGCGTCGCAGATGACAAAAGGCTCCGGCCGGTAGCCCAGCTCCCGGATGGTGACCTCGTAAGTGACCACCTTGGTCGTCTCCAGCACCTGGCCGCGGCATTTGAGCCCGCTGGCCACCCCGGGTACCGGCTCGAACACCGCCCGGTCGGCCTCCCCTACCCACCCCATGCGCAGAAGGAAGATCCGCAGGGTGTGCATGCAGCACTCGTACATGAGGGTGCCGGGCATGACCCGGTCGTCGACGAAGTGGCAGGTTATGAACCAGTCATCCGGACGGATGTCCGCCTCGGCGCGGATGAACCCCTCTCCGTAGCGCCCGCCACGGGGCTGGATCTCCATCACCCGGTGGACCAGCTCCATCCGGCCACCGGGGATGGTTAGGGGGCGGGAGAGGGGCAGGCCGCCGAATTGGGGACCGAAGCACCCAGCCAGGTCGCCCGCCCTCAGGAGCGCCAGGCGGCCGGCGTCGTAACTCTCCTCCCCCATGGGGACCAGTTCGACCCAGTCCCCGGGGCGGTTTCCTTGCGTCGGCCGCAGGTCCAGGGCCGGCCTGACGATCCCCTTGCCAGCCTCCAGTTCGAGGGCGGAGAAGAAGCCGGCGCAGCCATCCCGCATGGAGAGAAGCGGCTCGCCGTTCACGGTCGCCTCGAAGAAGAAGCGGAACAGCCAGGTGTCCCCCTGGCGGAAGAAGCGCTCGATGCGGATGTCGTAGCGGATGACCTCCCCCGGTCCGGGGAGCCCCCGGTGGAAGGTGACCACCGCGTCCAGCAGGCGGTAAACCGCCAATCCTTTGGTGATGAAGTCTATCCCCAGGTATCCGGAGAGGAATAGGTCTGCCTGTCCGGCCTCCACGGCGATGCAGGTGGGGATTCGGCCACCGTCCAGGTACCAGGCGCCGGCATGGATGTCGTGCTCGGTGACCACCCGCCCCTTGGTCATGGACCTGGGCTCCCCTTCGAGAGCGGTGATCCGGTCCACCAGCATGAGGGGCTCGTCGGGGAGGCGAACCCGGGTCGGGTAGGAGTCAGCCTCGTTGAACTCTGGCCCGAGCATCCTCCCCACGGAGCCGATGGCGAACTCCATGCACATCTCCCTGTCGAAGACGCAGGGGCGCGGGGGGGCAACCGCTCTCCCCTGAACGGGTGGGAACGGGCTGGATGGCGCGAGCAGATCGGCCGGCAGATCACCCCCCAGGGCCTGCTGCAGCTGCAGCTGCAGCGATATGGCGCTGGCCATGGCACCCGAAAGAGTGTCGCTCAGGCGGAGGAACGACTCCTGGGCCTGGAACCTGGCCTCCTGGGCCTGGGCGAATCCGTGGAGCAGCGGGTCGGAAACCGGCGCCGGCTCCATGGCCGTGGGTACGGCTGCAGGCAAGGCCTGGTTTGGTGCGGGGCGCGCTGCGGCTGGCGACGCGGTTTGCAAAGGTGCCGGCTGTGGCTCGGGCGCCGGCTGCGGCTTAGCAGCTGTTGCTGGTGTTGCTATCTTTGCCGGAGGTGTTGGTGGCGCCGGCGGCAGGTAGGGGCTCCCCCCTGTCCTGACGGTCACCACCGGACCGGTAACCTTACCCCTTGCCGCGACCGCCGGCTGGGCGAAGAGGGGAGCCAGGTCGAGTTCGACCCGCTCCGCCGCCAGGCTGGCCAGCATGCGCAGTATGGCCCCCTCCCCGTCCACTCCCGGGGCGCAGGCCGAGCGGGCCAGGTGGGGGCGGTCCCCGAGGATGCGGCCGATCATCCTGCTGCATGAGGCGCCGGGCCCCATCTCCAGGAAGATGCGTACTCCGGCGTCGTAGGCGGCGTTGATGGTCTTCGGGTAGTCTATCCCCTCCAGGGCCTGGGCGAGGATGGCATCGGCGGCTGCCTCCCTGCTCACCTCGTATGGCCCACCCTCCGCGCCGCTGTAGTAGGTGACACCTGCCGGTGGATCGGTGGGGAAGAGGTGCAGGTTCCGGTATGGCTCGGCAACCTCCCTGGCCACTTCGCAGTGAACGGTGGTGACGCCGGCCAGGGGGAAGAAGGGGGCGCCGAGGATGGCCACCACCCGCTTGACCCCCTTGGCGTCACCGCCGATGACGCACTCGTCCGGGGTGTTGACGATGAGGAGGTAGACCCGGGTTGTCATGCGGATCGCCCGGCGTACCTCCTTGGCCGGAGCGCCGACCACGCCGATCTGCCACTCAACCGCTTTCCCCTCCGGCACCCCCCAGGCGCGGGCCGCGGCACGGCACTCGCCGGCCAGGTCGTGGGTGAATAGGGTGGAGTCGTACATCTGCAGAAGCATG
Source organism: uncultured Geobacter sp. (assembly GCA_937871715.1). Taxonomy (GTDB): domain Bacteria; phylum Desulfobacterota; class Desulfuromonadia; order Geobacterales; family DSM-12255; genus CALMBF01. Next base: position 5,606 of record CALMOE010000214.1, read on the forward strand.
CCGTCCCGGTCTCGCCAGGCGCGGCTGGAGAAGAGGCTGGCCGACTCCCCCAGGCTGTAGCCGATGATGTCAGTGGGGGTGACGCCGAAGCTGCGCACCACGTCGCTGACGACGCAGCCGGTGGCCACCTGGCCGAAGATGACCGCCCGGTGATCGTTGTCCACCTCCTCCGCCGGGGCGCCGTTCCAGAAGAGTTCGGGCTGGAACTGGCTGCGCAGGTAGAGGTTCTCCCTGTTCTGGCGACGGAGAACCTCGGGCCAGCGGCAGGATAGCTCCATCCCCATGCCGCTGAAGTGGTTGCCTGAGCCGGGGAAGACGAATGCCAGTCTGCTGTTGGCCCCCAGAGGGCGGGCGGAGTAGAAGAGCCTGTCGCGCAGGGTGAGGGATGGCAAGGGCGTAGCCTCGCCTGTGGCCAGGGTCTCCCTGCCTAGGGATGTGAGGGAGAGGAGCTCTTCGCTGCTGCGGGCTACCATGGCCATCGCCAGGCCGCCTGGAGCGTTGCCATCGCTGGTGTGCCAGCCGCGGGCCAGGGGAGCCAGTTCGCCGCCACTTGCCAGACGGCTCAGCTTGTCCAGCCGCTCAGCGATGGTCGCCGGAGAATCGCCGGGGATGACGAAGAGCTGCTCGTCGCTCAGCTCTACCGGCCTGATACGTTCCGCCTCAGCACTGTTCGGCTGGTCCTCCCACCCCTGGAGCACGACCCCGGCGCAGCTGCCATCCACGCCGAAAGAGCCCACCAGGGCGCGGCGCGGGCCGTCGGCCCGGTTGCGCAGCCAGTAGCGCGGCTCGGCAGGGAGGTAGAATGGTCCCGGCTGTGCCAGCTCCTTAAGCAGCTCGGCCGGAGCCGGGGAGCCGGGGATGATCTCCTGATAGAGGGCAAGAGAGGCGCGCACCAGGGATGCCATGGCGCAGGCCGCGCCGCTGTGGCCGATCTCCCCCTTGAGAGTCCCCAATGCTACCCTCCGCTCGGGGTGGAGCATTGGCTTTTGCCAGGTCTCCCAGCCGAAGATCCGCTCCAGGGCGGCGGCCTCCATCCGGTCCTCGGCAGGGAAACCGCTGGCGTGGGGCTCCACGTAGTCGATCATCCCGGGGGTGACCCCCGCCTCCTGGCAGCTCCTCTCCAGGGCGGCTGTGTAGGCAGCCTCATCCGCCACCACCAGTCCACCGCCAGCCAGACCCACTCCGCTTAGGGTGGCGTAGATCCTGTCCCCGTCGTTGACCGCGTCTTCCAGTCGCTTCAGCACCACGCAGGCCGCACCCTCGCCGACGATGCTGCCGTCGGCATCCGCGGCAAAGGGGAGGGAGCGCCCGGAGGACGACAGTGGACGACCGGCATGGTGGCCGAGCACGGCCCGCAGGTCCCCGGCAAGGTCGACTGCGCCGGCAACGGCCCGGTCGATCTCCCCCCCCTGGAGGAGGCGCACCGCCGTTGCCAGGGAGCGGAGCCCGGAGGTCTCCTCGCTGGAGAGGGTGAAGCTGGGGCCGCCACAGCGGAACTCCCGGGCGATGCGGCTGGCGACGATGTTCCCCAGTGCCCCCATGGTGCGATTGGCGGTCAGGGGGGGGGTGGCGGCATCCTGCAACTCCCCTGTCCAGGCGGCGAGCTCTTCCGCCGACATGCCGCCAGCCAGCTCATTATCCCAGGCGGAGCTCTTCTCCGCCATGGTCCAGCGGTTGCTGAAGTTGGTGCTGTTCAGGTCAAGGGCGATGCCGATGAACACCCCGGTACGGATGTTACCCTCTCTCCCCATGCCGGCATCCTCGATGGCCGCGGCAGCGCTCTGCAGCATGAGGAGTTGCTGGGGGAGCATCTCCTCCAGCTCAAGCGGAGGGATACGGAACTGGTTTGCCGGGATGGAGACCCCGTCCAGATAGTAGCCGTTGAAGGGGGTGCGGTCGAGCCCCTCCCCCCGGAACCATGGGGAACTCTCCGCCCCCCACCAGTTGCGTGGCGGGGCAGGATGCTCCCCGCTCTCACCCCTCCCCAAGGTCCTGTCCTGGAACTCCGCCAGTGACTGCCACGGTCCGAAGCGGGCGTCCATCCCCACCACGGCGATCTCCCCCCCCCTGGTCCGGGGGGGGGTAATATCCTCCTGCCGGGGGGATACCCAGTGGCGGGCAACGGCGATGGTTTCACCCATGTCGGCCCTCTCCGGCAGCCACTCCTCCACCAGGAGGTGGGCGTTGATGCCGCCGAAACCGAAGGCGCTGACACCGGCCCGGCGCGGCACCCCTTCCCCCCTCCTCTCCCACGGCTGCGGGGAGGTAAGTACGCGGAAGGGGCTCTGCTCCAGCTCCATAACGGCCTGGGGGGTGGTGAAGTTGGCCGTGGGTGGCAGCAGTTCGGCGCGCATGGAGAGGAGGACCTTGGTGAGGGCCGCGGCGCCGGCCGCGGTGAGGAGGTGGCCGATGTTGGACTTTACCGAGCCGATGACGCACCCCTGCCCACCTTTGGGGACATCTCGCCAGAGCTCCTTCAGGGAGGTTACCTCGGTGGCGTCGCCCAGGGGGGTTCCGGTGGCGTGGCATTCGATCAGGTCGAGGTCGCCCGGCTCCCATCCGGCGACCTCGTAAGCAGAGGTCATGGCGCGCAGCTGCCCCTCGGACATGGGGGCAAGGAGGCTCCCCCCCACGTCGTTGGCCAGGCCGACGGCGCGGATGATGCCATAGATCCGGTCGCCGTGGGCGATGGCGTCCTCGGTCCGCTTGAGGAGGAATACACCGGCACCCTCTCCCACCACAAGGCCGTCGCCGCTGGCGTCGAAGGGGGAGCAGATTCCTCGTTTGGAGAGGGCGCGCAGCTGGGAGAACCCCATCTGGGTATAGAGGGGGTCGGGGCGGGAGACCCCGCCGGAGAGCATGGCGTCTGCGCGGCCGGAGAGGAGCTCGTCCATGGCCAGCTTGATGGCGTAGAGGGAGGAGGCGCAGGCCGCATCCAGGGTGCAGCTCCCCCCCCCCAGCCCCAGGCTCCAGGCCAGCACCCCGGCGGGGAGACCGGCAACATAGCGGTTGAGGGGCTCGGTGGAGCGTTTCCCCTGGCTCCTGCCGAGGAGCTTCTCCTCGAAGGTCCGGCCGAGGAGCTCCCTGGCCAGCTGGGACGACTTCTCGCTGGGGAGCGCCAGGTTGCCCACTATCACCCCGACGCGGGAGCGGTCAAGGGGGGTGGTTACGCCGTCGTAGAAGGCCTGCCGGCCGGCGTGGAGCAGCATGTGGAAGAGGGGGTCCAGCCCGGGAGGGATGGCCTGCTCCCCCGGAGCCGGGGTTATGCGTGGGATGGCTGCCACGAAGCAGCCGCGGCGGGAGTAGACCTTGTCCCTGGCGCCGATCTCAGGGGAGAAGGCGCTCTCAGGGGAGACGGCCCAGCGGTCGGGCGGGATCTCGCGGGCGGCACAGTGGCTGCTGATGATGTTCTGCCAGAAGCGGTCCAGTTCGGGGGCGTCGGGGAAAATACCGCCGATACCTACGATGGCAACCGAGCCGAAAGCAGGATGGTTGGCGGTCTTCATGGACATGGGAGTGTCAGTGCGGCCGGACCGAAATCAGCCGGCAGGCTCCTCCCCCCTGCGTTGATGGCGGGATGCATTCTCACGCACCCCCCTTGCCGGCCATGGAACCCATGGTCAGCTGGTTACGCTGGAATGCCTGGCCGAGGGAGGAGTCGATGACGCACTCGTAGTCCTCCAGCCGGGCGATCAGCTTGCCGCTCTGGCTGTCGACGAACTCCATGTCGGCATGGGCGCCGTGGGCCCTTTCGTCGGTGATCCTGATGACGACCCGCACCCCGTCCCTGGGGAAAGAGTCCTGGAACTGGCGGTAACGGCCGGCGAAGCAGGGGAGGGAGCCGGAGCCGAAGCGCTCGAAGCTCCAGAGGATCATCATCTGGAAGGCGCTGTCCATTACCAGAGGGTCTGTGAGCCAGCTGCTGCGCAGCGGCCGGCGAAGCCAGCTCGCCGGCTGTGGGGCGCTCTTCACCCGGGCGATGATCCCCCTGGCGGAGCAGCCGTCCACCTCCTGGATGCCGTGCAGGTCGGGGCCGTGGAAGAGGCGCTCGGTGTCGTATATCCTGCCGTTGTGGGGCTCGTAAGGGTCTACCGCCACGTCCTTTATGGTGCGTATCCCCTCCGGCAGCCTGGTGGCGAGGACTATCTCCGCCCGGGCATGGAGCAGCGGGCGGCCGCTGCCGCCGTCGCCGCAGAGCTCCACCGGCACCAGGTAGAAGGAGTCGCGTTTCTCGGCCTTGCCTGCCATAACCTTCAGGTTGCAGGCCGTCTCCTGGGCAAAGACCACCCCCTTGCAGATGCGCAGGTCGTTGAAGCCGTGGAAGCGTAGCCCGGGGTTGCCGTGCAGCGCCCCGTGGGCAAGCCACTCGGCAATGACCGCCATGGGGAGAACCGCCTTGCCGTCGAGGACATGGGAGCGGAGGAATGGATAGTCATCCACATTGAGGGAGATTGCCAGGGCTTCGCTCAGGTTCTTCGCCCTGGAGGTGAGGGGCGCGGCAACGGCACCCTTACTCTCGGCGAGCACGACCACCTCCACCGGCCCTTCGGCCGCGGCGATCTCCCGGGCGAGGAAATCCCCACCCTCTTCCAGGCCGATCAGACCCACCCCTTCACCGGCAAAGACCTTCTTCAGTGCCGGGGTGACCATGCCGCCGTCCCAGGGTCCCCAGTTGAGGCTGACAACGCGGCAGGATTGGCGGCGACGGGCCTCGTCCTGGGCCAGTTTGTTGAGCACCTCGTTGGCAACGGCGTAGTCAACCTGGCCGGTGCGCCCCAGGCGACCGGTGGTGGAGGAGAAGAGGGCGATGAAGCGGAGATCGTCCTCGGCCGTGGCAGTGAAGAGGGAGCGCAGGCCGGAGACCTTGGTGCCGTAGACCAAGGCGAACTGCTCCCTGGACTTGTCGGCGATCAGCCTGTCGGCCAGCACGCCGGCACCGTGAACTATGCCCCGGATCGGTCCGTAACCGGCGCGGATCTCCTCAAGTACCGACTTCACCGCCGCCGTATCGCGGATATCGACTGCCCGGTAGAGTACCCGGCCCCCTGCTTGCGTAATATTATCCAGGGTTGCTGAGAGTTTGCGGCCGGCTACCACCTGCTGGTAGCGCTCCTCGATCTCCCGCGGATGGAGCTTGCCTCCGGCCTGCTCCAGGATGGCCCGCTTTATGCGCGGCTCCTCCGTGAGGGGTCGGAGCCACTCGGGCTCGGCCGCAGGGGCCGGGCTCCGCCCCAGGAGGAGCAGGGTCGGCCTGCAGGCCCGGGTCAGGGCAACTGCCGCTGCTGCGGTTACACCCCGGCCGCCGCCGGTGATGACCACCACATCCTCGCTCCCCACCGGGTAGTAGGCAGGCGCCGGTGCAGCCGGGAGCTCGACCATTGCCAGGGTCGTGCGCCCGGCAGGGGTCAGGCCGGTCTCCACTTCACCCTTGCGCAGCAGCTCCCCGGCCAGGGCGGCAGCCGCGTCAGCCGGATCGGGGAACCGGGCCAGGTCGATGGCCTTGCAGGTCACCTCCGGCCACTCCTGGCCGGCGGTCTTGGCCAGGCCGGCAAGCCCACCGGAGAGGGGGTCGGTCAGGGTCGAGCCGGGGAGGCAGCCGAAGGCGCCGTCGAGCCTGGAGACTGTGGCGAAGAGGGCGCCCCCTGACTCCCCCGCCTGGCGCAGGGCCGGTGCTCCACGCTTGAGGAGGAGGAAGGCGTTCTCCAGGAAACGGTCGTCCGTTCCCCCCTTGGGGGCTGTGATGATCAGGCTTGATATCCGGGCGGAGGAGAAGATCTCCTTGTTGTCGTCGGCGGCGATCATCCTCACCACGTGGCCACGGGCCACAAGCTGGGAGTAGAGCTGGGCAACCAGGCTTGAACCGTCGTCGGTGAGGAGGATTTCACCCCCAGCGGCAAGGGTGATGGTCTCCAGGCTCCCCTCGTCAAGATCCACGGCCACAACCCCGCTACGCTTAAGCGGCAGTGCGGCCGAGACAGAGGGGACGACCTCGGCTGCGGGTTCAGCCACTGCCGGGGTGGCAGCGTTTCCGCCCTCCGCCGCTCCACCCACGCCGGAAAGGAAGGAGGCGATCTCCCCCAGGGTCTGCAGGGTCCCCATCTGCTCGGGGCCGA
>CALMOE010000215.1 GCA_937871715.1 uncultured Geobacter sp.
GGTGCGGCTGGCAGAGAAGGATGCCCGGGCAACCTTCGTCTCCTTCAGCTCCATCGGCTTCAGGCTGAGTCCCACCTCGCTCTTTCGCCTGGCGCCGGTTGTCAACGATCTCAAGCTGCACTCCCCATACGTGCACATCGTTCGCACCGGACCCAACAACTACAACTTCACCGAAATCATCGAGCGGCAGCCCCAAAAAAAGGACACGTCCCCGACACGCTTCTCCCTTAACAATATCTTCATAGAGAGCGGCTCGGTGGACTTCGTGGACCTGGTCCCGGCAACGCCGACGAGGCACTCCATCCGCGACCTGTCGGTGCAGCTTCCTTTCATCAGTAATATCTCCTGTTTTGCCGACCGCTACATCGACCCCAGGGTGTCCGCCGTGGTTAAGGCGCCCCCTTCAGCTTCAACGGCAAGCTGAAGCCTTTTGCCAAGGGTATGGAGGCGTCGGTCACTCTTGATCTGAAGAAACTGGATATACCCTTCTACGCGGCATACTTTCCGACGGCCCTGCCGGTGGAGGTGAGGGGGGGGAGGTCGAAGGGAGTCTGCTGCTTGAGCCTCTGACGGTAAGCTCACGGGTGAGCCTGACCGGCCTGCTGCTTGAAGCCGCCTATCCCTACCTTGCCAGTCTGCTGACGGCACCGGCCGGGGGGCGGGCCGATTTCAGCGCCGAGCTGGCATTCAGCGGCGAAAAGGGGCTCACCATGGACCAGGCCCTGCTCCGTCTCAAGGGGTCCGGGTGCCGTTCGGGGCAACGGATTCCCTCAGCCTGCCGCTGGCGATAGTGGAGGGAGGGGCTCTCCGGCTGAAGGAACGGACCGCTGCCGTTTCCCGGATCACCGTTTCCGGTGGCAGGGCCGAGCTCTCCCGCGACGCTGGGGGGAGGTCCTCCACCCCCCTGCTGCTCCGTAGCGCAGAACCCGCGGTGAAGGTGCCGGCCCGGAAAGGCGGGGCGCCACCCTTCAACTGGCAGATCGGTAGCGTGGCGGTCAAAGGCTTCGACGTAGCCTTCACCGACAACACCAAGGAGGAGAAACCCCGCTTTGCCCTTCAGCGAGATAGAGCTCTCTCCCTTGACCCCATACTCCGGCACCTATCTGGGGTACGCCATCGACAAGGGAAAGCTCTCCCTGGCCCTGAAGTACCTGGTTGACAGAAAGGAGCTGAGTGCCGAAAACAAGGTGTTCCTCGACCAGTTCACCTTTGGCGAGAGGATCGAGAGCGGCGGCCTGTCGGCCGACGCAGTGGAGATATCCCCGGCGGAGGAGTCCCGCTGGCTCAAGGCGGTCTACGAGAAGGAGAAGTTCCCCCGTCCTCGGACCATTATCGGCACACTCAAGTCGCTTCCGGACAGCGAGATGAGGAAGCTGATTCCTGCCAACACGGTTGTCGGCGAGCAGCAGTTGCGCCAGCTGGCAAGGGAACGGGCCGTGGCTGTATCCGATTTCCTCGTGAACAGTGGCAATCTCTCCAAGGAGCGCCTCTTCGAAAAGAGCGCCGATATCTTCGCCCCGCCGGCGAAGGAGGGCGGAAATGGATCGAGGGTTGAATTCGGGGTGGTGAATTGATTATACTGTGGCCGCATCAGTTCGGATCCACTCGTCAGCATTTCAGCATGGGGGAGTTTTATGGCAATATCGATCAAGGGAACCAGAACCGAGGAGAACCTGCTCAAGTCTTTCGCCGGCGAGAGCCAGGCGCGCAACCGCTACACCTATTTTGCCGGCGTGGCCCGCAAGGATGGCTACGTGCAGATCGCCGATATCTTCGAGGAGACCGCCAACCAGGAGAAGGAGCATGCCAAGAGGTTTTTCCGCTTCCTTGAAGGGGGGGACCTGGAGATAGTCGCCTGCTTCCCGGCGGGGAGGATCGGCACCACTGCCGAGAACCTGCTGGCCGCGGCCAACGGCGAGCACGAGGAGCATACCTCTCTCTACCCTTCTTTCGCGGCAACCGCCGTCGAGGAGGGGTTTGCCGAGATCGCCGCGGTCTGGAATGCCATCTCCGTGGCGGAGAAGCAGCACGAGAAGCGCTACCGCGACCTCCTGGCCAACGTGGAGGCAGGCCGGGTCTTCAGGCGCGACCAGCCGGTCACCTGGCGCTGCCGCAACTGCGGCTACCTTCATGACGGTGCTGATGCTCCTGACTGCTGTCCTGCATGCGTTCACCCCATGGCCCACTTCGAGCTCCTCGGGGAGAACTGGTAGAAGTGCAAACGGCCCTGACAAATTCGTCAGGGCCGTTGTCTTTCATGGCGGAAGCACATGGGAATCGAACCCACCGGGGAGATTTCCCATCCCCCCCAC
>CALMOE010000216.1 GCA_937871715.1 uncultured Geobacter sp.
CAGCACGGCCCTTTTTCTTCTCAGTTCATCGATTTTCCCTAGTCTCAAGCACAGCTGCCTACTTTTTCGTCCAGGTATCCCGCAGGGTGACGGTCCGGTTGAAGACCGGCCTCCCGGGAGCCGAATCCCTGGAGTCGACGCAGAAGTACCCCTGGCGCTCGAACTGGAAGGTCGCCTCGGGGGGGGCGGTCGCCAGGGAGGGCTCCAGCTTGGCGCACTCCAGCAGCTGGATGGAGTCGGGGTTGAGATCCTTCTTCCAGTCGTCGCCGCCGGGGCTCACCACGGAGAGGAGCCGGTCGTAGAGGCGCACCGGGGCAGAGATGGCGTGGGGGGCGGAGACCCAGTGGATCACCCCCTTGACCTTGCGCTCCGCACCGGGCATGCCGCTCCGGGTCTCCGGGTCGTAGCTGCAGTGCACCGCCTTGACGTTTCCTGCTTCATCCTTATCCACCGACGTGCAGTTGACTATGTACCCACCACGCAGCCGCACCTCGGCGCCGGGGGATAGGCGCTTGAACCCCTTTTCCGGCACCTCCTGGAAGTCGTCAGCCTCGATCCACAGCTCCCCGGAGAAGGGGACCATGCGGCTCCCAAGCTCCGGCTTCTGGGGGTGGTAGGCTATCTCCAGCTCCTCCATGGAGCCTTGCGGGTAGTTGTCGATGACCAGCTTCAGGGGGCGAAGCACCGCCATCACCCTGGGCGCACGGCTGTTCAGGTCCTCCCGGACGCACTCCTCCAGGATCCCCATGTCGATCCAGGAGTCGCTGCGCCCCACACCGATCCGCTCGCAGAAGGTGCGGATCGACTCGGGGGTGTAACCCCGGCGCCTCAGACCCACCAGGGTCGGCATGCGCGGATCGTCCCACCCCTCCACGTCCCCCTCCTGCACCAGCTGCAGGAGCTTGCGCTTGCTCATCACCGTGTAGGTCAGGTTCAGGCGGGCGAACTCGTACTGCCTCGGCCTGGCCGGCACAGGCAGATTGTCCAGGAACCACTCGTAGAGGGGCTTGTGAGCCTCGAACTCCAGGGTGCAGACCGAGTGGGTTATCCCCTCGATGGCATCGCTCTGGCCGTGGGCGTAGTCGTACATCGGGTAGATGCACCACTTATCCCCTGCATGGGGGTGGGACGCATGGAGGATGCGATACATGACAGGGTCACGCAGGTTGATGTTGGGGGAGGCCATGTCGATCTTCGCCCGGAGCACCTTGCTGCCGTCGGCAAACTCCCCCCCCCTCATGCGACGGAAGAGATTCAGGTTCTCCTCCGGAGTACGGCTGCGATAGGGGCTCTCCTTCCCCGGCTCGGTGAGTGTTCCCCGATAGGCGCGGATCTCCTCGGCAGTGAGGTCGTCCACGTAGGCCTTACCCTGCTGGATGAGGTATTCGGCCCACTGGTAGAGCTGCTCGAAATAGTCGGAGGCGTAGAAGAGGTTATCCCCCCAGTCGAAGCCGAGCCAGCGGACGCTCTCCTTTATGGACTCGGTATACTCCACGTCCTCCTTCACCGGGTTGGTGTCGTCGAAACGGAGGTGGCAGCGGCCGCCGAAGTCACGGGCAACGCCGAAGTTGAGGCAGATGGACTTGGCGTGGCCGATATGCAGGTAGCCGTTGGGCTCGGGGGGGAAGCGGGTTACAATGCTCTTATGCTTGCCGCTCTCCAGATCTTCGCTGACTATGTTGCGGATAAAGTTAACCGGCGCAGCCGGGATGCACTGTTCACTGCTGGACATGGAGTACCTCAACGGGGTTATTGTGGCGGGAATCGCCGGGCAAAATGGGATAATCGCAGATTTTACGGCCGGTTGCAATGCGGATTATGACTCTGCAGGGGAAAACTTTCCCGGCTGCTCCCCGGAAAGGTCGATCTCCTCCTCGCTGACGCAGATCCGGTTGCGCCCCTCCTGCTTCGCCCGGTAAAGCGCCCGGTCGGCGGCGGCGATCAGCCGTTCGGGCATCAGGTTCTCCCTTGGATAGGCGCTGGCAATCCCTATGCTGACCGTCACCAGCGGTGAGACGCTGGAGCTGCAGTGGGGGAGCTGCAGCGCCGCCACCCGCTCCTTCATGGCGATGGCCACGATCAGCGCCCCCTCAATCCCCGTGTCCGGCAGGAGAACCATGAACTCCTCACCGCCGTAGCGCACCAGGAGGTCAGCCGGTCGGTGAATCCCCTCCTGCAGTGCGGCCGCCACCTGTTTGAGACACTCATCCCCCTGCAGATGGCCATGGGTGTCGTTGTACGGCTTGAAGCAGTCGATGTCCACCATGATGACGCTGAATTCATGGCGCTCCCTCACCCCCCTCGACCACTCGCGCCGGAGGAACTCCCCCCCGGCGTGCCTGTTGGCCAGGCCGGTGAGCCCATCCCTGGAGGAGAGGCGCTGCAGCTTATGGTTCATCTCCTCCAGGCGGGCGGTCAGCTCCAGGAGCTCCAGCTCCCTGGCCTTGCGCCTGTCCATCTCCCCCTTAAGTTTCAGGGCGGAGCTGACCCGTGCCTTCAGCTCCAGCATGTTCGTCGGCTTGGTTATGTAGTCGATGGCCCCGGCGGCAAAGGCCTTCTCCAGGTTCTCCAGCTGCTCCAGGCCGCTGACCATGATCACCGGCACATCGCGAAACTGCTCGATCCTTTTCAGATCGCGGCACCCCTCGATGCCGTCCTGCCCCGGGAGGTGGATATCCAGCAGGACAAGATCCACAAGGGAGCTGACGGGATCGTCCTCGGCGCAGAACATGGTGAAGAGCTCCTCCATGGAGCCGGCCTGGAGAATGTTTTCGTAGCCTGCCTCTCGGAGCATGTCGCTGAGGAACATTCTGGAAACCCGCGAGTCATCGACAATCAGAATGTTCATGGCCCTACCCCCAATAAAAAACAGTGCAAGGTACCCCCTGGAGGAGAAACTCCATCGGAAACGCCACTTCATTTACAACGAACTGCTTTCATTGTAATTCAAAGCAGCGGTTTGGCAAAAGACAAAGCTGCAAGCAGGACCAGAGTCGATCAATCTCTCCATTCCCCACGCTGTGGTGGGGAGAAGAAGCAACCCTTATTGTAAATGGCAAATTATAGAAACATCATTTGACAACTACAACATTTTCTTGACATCAGGCTTTCCCTACAATATCATCCCCAACCGAGATTCCCAAGGGATGCAATTCAATTTAATCGGAGGAAACAGATGAAGTTGAGAAGAATCGTAACCCCAGTAGTAGCAACACTCCTCTTCGCCACCCTTGCCTTCGCCAGCGGCACAACCGGCAGCCTCAGCGCCGACGAGGCCCTGCATGCACTGATGGAGGGGAACGCCAACTTCATCAGCGGCAACGTTGAGCACCTCGTGGCCAACTCCCAGCCCGCTCGCCGCATCGACACCGGCACCAACGGCCAGAAGCCCTATGCCATCGTGGTAACCTGCGCCGACTCCCGCCTCAGCCCGGAGATCCTCTTCGACAAGGGGATCGGCGAAGTGTTCGTAATCCGCGTCGCCGGCAACGTGGTCGCACCCCACGAGCTCGGCTCCATCGAATACGCCGCCGAACATCTTGGGGCCAAGCTGATCATGGTTCTCGGCCACTCCAAATGCGGCGCCGTCAGCGCTGCCTACGACTACTTCACCACCCCGGAAACCCTCCGCCCCGAGCTGAGCAATAACCTGGAGAGCATCGTCGACAGCATCGAGCCGGCCGTCCTTCAAGCTGTTGCCGCCGGATCGGGCAAGGCTGGCGCCGAGGACATCAACGTTGACGAGGTTGCCAAGCAGATCAAGAAGAAGTCCCGCGTGATCCGGGAGATGATGGAAACTTCCGGGGTGAAGATCGTCGGCGGCAAGTACGACATCGTCAGCGGCGCAGTCTCCCTCCACGCAGACCACGAATAATCCACGGTTTACCAGAAGGATTTACTCCGGGGGGCGTGGATTCCATGCCCCCCGTTTTCTTTTTGCAAACAATTGCAGTCCCGGGGCAATTGCGGTTGCGGGCCGAACACCATTGATTTAGAATGCCGAACAGTTACACGGGGAGGTTTTATATGGGAAAACAACAGGGGATTCTGCTGGCGGTGGTGGCTTTTGCTGTCTACATAGTCGGCGGCATCGGCATCTTCAGCGGCATCGGGCTGATAGCCCTGATGAAGGGGGAGGATCTGTTCGGCCTGGGTGACGGGCGAAGCATCGGCTACCTGTTTCTCTGTGTCGGCGCCTGCATGTCGGTTCTCGGGGTGCTGCTGATGAGGATTTTCCGCAACCGCAAGCTTGTATGAACATGAAAACGGCACTCTTCTAATCCAGTACCTCCTCCTGCCTCCCGGCCAGCGGCCGCTCCTGCGCAATGCAAGTCGTCATCTTCCTGACTGGCCCGGTCCGGACCCAGCCTCTCTGAACTGCAGCTGGTGCAGCCGGTAGTAGACCCCGCCCCATGCCATGAGCTCGTCGTGGCTCCCCTCCTCCACCTTCTCCCCCCTGTGAATCACCACGATCCGGTCGGCGTCGCGAATGGTGGAGAGGCGGTGGGCAACCACCAGGGTGGTCCGCCCCGCCATGAGCCCCTTGAGCCCCTCCTGGATGAGCCGCTCCGACTCGCTGTCCACGCTGGCGGTCGCCTCGTCCAGCACCAGGATCTCCGGGTCGAAGGCCACCGCCCGAGCGAAGGAGATCAGCTGCCGCTCCCCCACGGAGAAGTTGCTCCCCCGCTCCCGCACCTCTTCGCCGTAGCCAGCGGGGAGCTTCTCGATGAACCTCTCCGCCCCCACCAGGGCCGCCGCCCCCCGCACCCGGGGGCGGACACTCTCGTCCCCCAGACAGATGTTCTCCTCCACGGTGCCTGTGAAGAGGTAGGGGTCTTGGAGTACTATGCCGATACGACGGCGCAGACCCTGCAGCGGCATGGTCTTCAGGTCGCTGCCGTCAAGCTCTATGCCGCCGCGGCTCACGTCGTAGAGACGGGAGAGGAGGCGGGTGACCGTGGTCTTTCCTCCGCCGCTCTCCCCCACCAGGGCAATGGTCTCCCCCCGGCGGATCTCCAGGCCGAACCCCTTCAGCACATAGTCGTCATTGTTGTAGGCGAACCAGACGTCATGGAAGCGAATGAAGGGGAGCTCCTCCCCCCTTGACAAAGGGGGGCCGGGGGGGATTTGCCGCTCACCCCCACCCTCCGCCAGCACCTCGTTGCAGTCCAGCAGGTTGAAGAGCCGCTCCAAGGCCGCCATGGCCCCCTGCATGACCGAGTACTTGGCCGACAGGTCGCGGATCGGGGCAAAGAACTTCTCGATGTACTGGATGAAGGCCACCAGGGCGCCGAAGGTGAGGCTTCCGGCCAGGATCTCCCCCGAGCCGTACCAGATTAGAAGCCCCACCGCCACGGAGGAGAGGGTCTCCACCGCCGCGTAGAGGGCTGCGTCCCAGGTGATAACCGGCATGTTGGCGTCCCGGTAGGAGCCGTTCAGTCGGGTGAACTCCTCCATCTCCTGGCGCTGGCGGTTGAAGAGCTGCACCACCGCCACGCCGGAGATGCTCTCGCTGATAAATGTGTTCAGGTTGGCCAGGCGGGCCCGAACCTGGCGAAACGCCCCCCTCATACGGCGGCGGAAGGTGAAGGTGATCCAGAAGAGGAGCGGCAGGACGGTGAAAGTCACCAGGGAGAGCTGCAGGTTCATCCAGAGCATCACCCCGACGATACCGGCCAGCAGGAGGAAATCCCCCACCACGGTGATGATCCCTGCGGCGAACATCTCCCCCAGCACCTCCACATCAGAGGTCAGCCGGGTCACCAGGCTGCCGCTGGGGGTGCGGTCGAAGAAGGAGGCTGAGAGGCGCTGCACGTGGGAGAAGAGCTCCAGGCGGATGTCCTGCATCACCCGCTGCCCCATGTACTGGAGGAGCCATACCTCCAGGAATGAGAGTAGCGACTCACCGAGGATGAGGAGGAGGAAGTAAGCGGCTATGGCCGGCAGCCCCGCCAGATCCCCGGTGACTATGTGGTTGTCGATGGCCTGCTTGATCAGCCAGGGCTGGGCCAGCTTGGCCGCCGTGGTGAGGGGGAGGATGCAGAGCACCACCCCCACCAGCCAGAGGTAGGGGCGCAGGTAGCCGGCGAACCTCCAGAGCAGCCTGCGGTCGTAGGCTTTACCGACTATCTCGTCTGCGTAGATTCCCTGGAAGTGCATTCAGATCTCCTCCATCTCACGCCGCAGCTGCTGCTCCCGGTGCAGGGCCGCATAGCGGCCGTCAAGGGCGAGGAGCCCATCGTGCCCCCCCTGCTCCACGATCCGCCCCTCCTCCAGGTAGACGATGCAGTCGCACCCCCGCAGGGCGGAGAGGCGGTGGGAGACGATGATCACTGTCCTCTGGCCGTAGTATCCGGAGAGGCTGGCGAGGATCTCCTCCTCGGTCGCCGCGTCCACCGCCGAAAGGGGATCGTCGAGGATGAGTATCGCCGGGTCCTTCACCAGGGCCCGGGCGATGGCGGTACGCTGCTTCTGGCCGCCGGAGAGGGTTATCCCCCGCTCGCCAACCATGGTGTCGTACCCCTGGGGGAAGCTGGCCACGTCCCCCTCAAGGCTGGCGAGGCTTGATGCGGACTCGATCTCCCCCCTACTTGCACCCTCCCTGCCGAAGGCGATGTTCTCCGCGACGGAGCGGGAGAAGAGGAAGCTCTCCTGGGGGACAAAGCCGATGGCGTCCCGCAGAGTCCTGAGCGGCAGGCGATTGACATCGATGCCGTCGATGAGCAGGGTGCCACCCGCCACCGGATAGAGGCGGGCGATGAGCCGGACCAGGGTCGTTTTGCCGCAGCCGACCGGCCCGACGATCCCCAGGCGGGAGCCGGGTGGAATGACGAGGGAGATGCTGGAGAGAACCGGCGTTGGCGATGCCTCGTAGGAAAACGACAAGTCCCGCAGCTCTACCCCCCCTTCTATCTTTTCCGGTGTCAGCGGCTCGGCCGGTTCGCTCACCCCTGCCTCGGCCAGGAGCACCTCATTCAGGCGGGACATGGAGGCAGCCCCCCTCTGTATCAGGTTGAGGATCCACCCCATTATGATGGTCGGCCAGATGAGCATGGCCAGGTAACCGTTGAAGGCGACGAAGTCACCCAGAGTGAGGCTCCCGGCCACCACCTTCTGCCCGCCGATGACCAGGACGATCAGGGTCCCCAGGGCGCCGGTGGCCGCCATGACCGGAATCATCAGGCCGCGCAGCTGGGCCATGCGCATGTTGCTCGCCATATAGCGCCGGCTGACAGTGGCAAAGGAGCCTATGGCAGCCTCCTCCCGGCAGTAAGCCTTGACAACCGCCGCGGCGGAGACGTTCTCCTCCACGGCGCTGGTGAGCCGGGCCAGCTCCTCCTGGGCCCGGCGGGAGCGGCGGAACATGGCGGCGCTGATCCGCTTCACCACCATGATCATTACCGGGAAGGGGATGATCGCCAGCAGAGTCAGGAGAGGGCTGATGCGCCACATGAGGAAGAGGGCCGCGCTGTAGATGACTGCCGTGTTGAGGATGTTGAGCACGCCGAACCCAACCAGCATCCGCACATTGGTCAGGTCGTTGGCGAAGCGGGAGATCAGGTCCCCGGTCCGCTCGGCGTTGAAGTAGGCAAGGTCCAGGCCGAGAAGGCGCTCATAGAGGTCCTGGCGGATGCGGTACTCTATTCGCCTGGCGTTGTGCAACAGGGTGGTGCGGGAGAAGATGCGGATGATTCCGTGGAGGAGGGCTGCGACGATGATCGCCCCGCCATACCAGGCAGGGGAGCGCCCCGCCTGGCCGGGAGACTGGACGCTCTCCACCGCCAGCTTCAGCAGCCAGGGGATGAGGAGGGCGAAGCCGTTGGTGGCGACGAGGAAGAGGGCGCCCAAAAGGTAGCTGCGCCGGCTTTCCAGAAGGTAGCTTTTCAGGAGCAGTAGTTCGCGAATGGCGGGCCTTTGCGGTACGGTTCTCGTTATCGCTGCTGCTGGGTAACGTAGGCGCTGCTGCGCCCCTCGGCGAAGGTCAGGTGTTCGAGCATGGCATCACGGGCCCGCTCCGGGTCCCGGTCGCGGATCGCCTCGTACACCGACCTGTGGTGTGCGTAGAGCTGGCGGTGGTCCTCGGCGGTGAGGTAGACCGCCCGCCAGACGCCCCGCTGGAACTCCTTCATGGCATCGAAGATGCTCTGCATCAGGTGAAGCCAGACGATGTTGTGGGTAGCCTGGGCGATGATGATGTGAAAGTTTGCGTCCAGATCCTGGGAAGGCTCCATCCCCTCCAGGTTGCGCTCCATCTCAGCCACGATCTTCTCCAGCTTGCGAAGATCCTCGGGGAGTGCGCGCACGGCGGCATAGTATGACGTCCAGGCCTCCATGCACTTGCGCACCTCGATTACGTCCAGTGCCCGCTCCTGCTCCCCCTTGATCAGCTCGGAGAGGGGGCTGCCGGCAGCTGGCTCCACCAGGGACATGACCACGGTGCCCCCCCCTTGGTAGGACATGACCAGGCCGGAGGAGGCGAGGATGTTGAGGGCCTCCCGCACCGACGGCCGGGAGACGCCGAACATCTCCGCCAGCTCCCGCTCCGGAGGGAGCTTGTCCCCGGGGGCGAACTCCCCGGAGAGGATGGAGGCGCGGATCTGCTCTGCTATCTGGTTGGAGACCTTTTTCGGCCTGATGGGTTGAAAGGGCATGGCTTTCCGATCCTAAAACTATTAGGGGCGGCCCGTGGGCCACCCCTTTTATCTACTACATTTATCCGGCCTTTGCAACCGAATCGCCCCCTTTCACGGGGCATTAACCACGTTCTGCGGAGAGCCGGCGATGAACGAGGCGATGTTGGCGGCGACTATCCCCATCAGCCTTTTCCGGGCAGCCAGGGAGGCCCAGGCGATGTGGGGGGTGAATACCACGTTTTTCGCCTTGAGGAGCGGATTGTCCGCCACCATCGGCTCAACAGCCACCACGTCCAGGCCGGCGCCGGCAATGACACCGCGATTGAGGGCGTCGGCCAGGTCGGCCTCGTTCACCAGTCCACCCCGGGCAAGGTTGAGGAAGAAGGCGGTCGGCTTCATGCGGGTGAGGAGGTCGGCGTTGACGAAACCGGTGTTATCAGGGGTCTGGGGGCAGTTGAGGGAGACCACATCCGCCTGCGCGAAGAGCTCCTCCAGAGGGAGGAAGCTGACCGGGGTCGGCCCGGGGTCGGCCGGGATGCGGGGGGCATGGGCAATCACCTTCATGCCGAAGGCGTGGGCCACCCGGGCCACTGCCCGGCCGATGGTGCCGTAGCCGACTATCCCCATGGTGAGTCCTTCCAGTTCGGTAAGGGTTCCGATCCAGTATGAGTGATCGGTTGAGCGGACCCAATCCCCTGCCTTTACGGAGGCGTCGTGGGCACCCACCCTGGTGGTCAGCTCCAGCAGCAGGGCGAAGGTGGTCTGGGCCACCGACTCGGTGGAGTAGGCGGGGACGTTGGCCACCGGGATACCCCTTTTCGCCGCCGCCGCCACGTCCACGTTGTTGTACCCCGTGGCCAGGAGCGACACGTAGCGCAGCTGCGGCAACTGCTCCAGCACCGCCGCGGTCAGCTTCACCTTGCTGGTGAGGATGATATCGGCATCCTTGGCCCGCTCCAGCACCAGCTCCGGCGGGGTCCGCTCAAAAATGGTGCAGGGGCCAAGGGCCTCCACGGGGGTCCAGGGGTTGTCGCCGGGGTTGATGGTGTAGCCGTCGAGAATGACGATCTTCATGATGCGTCTCCTTTGATCGGTATAAATCCGGCAGGCCCTCCAGTGGTGGAGGAGCCTGCCGTGTCAGTGACATACTAGCAGAATCCGGCTACCTGTGCCAGCTACTCCCCACCGAACCCGAGAGCGGCCAGCTTCTTGTAGTAGTCGAAGCGCCTG
>CALMOE010000217.1 GCA_937871715.1 uncultured Geobacter sp.
GCGACCAATCTTTGCCAATACTGAAACTGGTTTTCAATATCACTGATATACCCATAAAAGTCAACGCAAAACAACCATGAAATAAATTAATTACAGTCAATGACTATTGTTTAACTGCAGCCGTGATGGCAATTCCCCCCACAAGCGAACTGAGGTGGCCGGGGTTTGTGAGACAGCCTGAGGGGTAAAATAAGCAATGTCCCGATGTTGTTGTGGTTTTCGGCATCAGGCAGCCGCTTTCTGTTTTTCAAGCCCTCTGAAATAAGCCTCATTGGGTGTCAGTTTGTCAAGTGACGAATGCTTTCGGTTGTCATTGTACCAGGTGAACCAGTTCGTCAGGTCGTTCGCAAGCTCGGCTCCGGTTTCGTAACTCTTCAGGTAGATGCGCTCATATTTCAGGGTGAGGTGGGTCATTTTTGCACGCCGATTCACAAGCTGACGATTTTGGTAATCCGCAAACATAAGGTCGGTTAGCAAACCCAACGAATCTTGGAACTGCGACTAACCAGCTGCTCTCAACAGACAAATGGGGGGGCGATTTCTCGCCCCCCCATGGTCTATAAACCAACTAATTTCTTCAACCCTGAAACCTAGACGTGCTTCCCCTTGGGGACAGCATGCTTAAGCTTCTTGGAACCATCGTACATGGCTTTCTTGATTACCCCCCGCCTCTCCTTCAGGTCTTTTCTGGCATCCTCTTCACTAAGCACCATTTCCGCATCGCTGGCCAACTGCTCGATTCTTTCGGCTTCCTGCTCGTCCATAAGAAATGTCATGCAAAGGCCCCCCTTCACCGGGTTTGGTTTTCTTATCTCCATGATAACATGACCCAGGAAATTGACAACGGCTCCCAGCTGTATTGCGTGGAAACATCAACTACCCATCCTGCGGCATCCTTTGCTGCAGAAATGAAAAACAAAAAGGCCCCCCTCAACCGAGAAGAGCCCTTCGCCATTATGAATCTATTGCCCCTATGCCGTTCAGGCTGCCATGCAGTAGTCGTTGCACTCCACGCATTCACTTATGGCTGACAGGAAAGAGTTTTCCTGGGTGTCCTTCACTATCTCGCTCAGGCCATGGTTTACCGACCAGATGCTGTCACATACGGGACACTTGATCAGCTCTTCGTTGAACTGGCCTGCTTGGAGATGCATGTCTGAGTACTCGTGGCTTTTACATACCGGGCATTGCATAACTTACTCCTTTCACTTATCCACTTGGTTTGATGAAACTCTTTAGTGAAAGTATAAGAATCTTTAGCGGTTATGCAAGCACATATTTTCAGCAAAACCCTTTTAAAACAATATGTTACACGTCAACCAAACACCTAATTAGCTGAAATTGCGACAGTATCCCTGTTTACGGCGACGAGGGGAGTCCTCTTTAATTTAAGTAAAAATGCGTATACTTTTTTCGTAGATCACCATTCTGATTTTTCAGACTCTCTTGAAAAGCTTCTCTATGTCCCGCTGGGCGATCCTGGCTATCACAGGGCGCCCATGGGGACAGCTGGCAGCGAAGTCGGTAGCGTCCATCCGCTCAAGCAGGCGACGTATCTCCGGCGATGAGAGCTGCCGCTGACCGCGGACAACGGAGTGGCAGGCGATCGTCGCCAGGATATCGTCTACCATCTCCGCAAATGCCTTGCTTCTCCCCATGCTGCACAGCTCTTCCACCGTATCGCGCAGAGCCTGCTTGTAATCGGATCCGGACAGGAGCAGAGGTATCCCCTTGAGCAGCCAGGTGTTGCCGCCGAAGTTCTCCAGATCGAAAGCCAGGTTGCCGAGTTCCGCGCAACGTTCCCGCACAGCAGCAGACTCGGACGGTGAGAACTCGATGGTCTCCGGGAAGAGGAGATTCTGGCTTTCCAGGCGCCCGCCCGCCATTGTTCTTTTCAACTCCTGGAAAACGACCCGCTCATGGGCCGCGTGCTGATCTATGAGGAGCAGATCGCTGCCATCCTCGCAGACAATGTATGCGCCGCGGAATTGGCCGATCACATGCAGGGATGTAAAGTACCCCCCTTCTTGTGGCTGCTCACCGGTAATGGGTTGGCTGTCGCAGGCAATGTTGCCGACAAACTGCTTAGGCGATTCACCCATCCTCTCCCGGGGTGGGGATGGTACCAGAGGAAGGCCATCCTGGCGCATGGCGTAACGGAGCAGCGACTCCTTCACCTCCTCCACCCTGGATTGCCCTGAAGGCGTGCTGGCTGTAACGCTAGGGCGGAGAAGCTGCACACTCTCCTTCTGCAGCCATGGGGTGCCGCGCAGCAGAGTTTCCACACCATGCTGTATGGCGGCATGGATTCTGGACTGTTCACGAAACCTTACTTCGTGCTTGGTCGGATGGACATTCACGTCCACGTCCTCAACCGGGATTGTCAGGAAGAGCACCAGTACCGGGTAGCGCCCACGCTCAAGCACATTCCTGTACCCCTGCATGATCGCGTGCTGCACCACACGGTCACGGATGTAGCGACCGTTTATATAGGTGTAGATATGGGACGGTGTGGATCGACTCACCGCGGGACCGCCCATCAGCCCCTTGATAGACACCCCGTCCCCATCGGCATTTAGGGGGAATAGCTGGGAGGCAACATTTCTCCCCAACACTGCGGAGACCCTGTCTGCAATCCCGCCGGGGAGAAATCTGAAAACTTGTTTGCCGTCACATATGTAGGTGAAACGGACGTCCGCCCTGGAGAGGGCGAGGCGATACATGAATTCACCGATATGACCGGACTCGGTCTCCCTGCTCTTCATGAACTTGAGCCTTGCAGGAGTGTTGAAGAAGAGATTGCGCACTGACACCACTGTCCCCTCCGCCATGCCGCATGACTTGACGTCGCGGATTCTCCCCCCCTCGGCGTACATCTCGCACCCCTCCAGGGATCCCCTCTCCCGAGTGGCAAGGGTAAAGCGGGATACCGAGGCAATGGATGGCAGGGCCTCACCCCTGAAACCAAGGGTCTGCAGATTAAACAGGTCGGTGTCCATGGATATCTTGCTGGTAGCATGCCTTTCCATGGAGAGCAGGGCGTCCTCACGGCTCATCCCCTGTCCGTTGTCGGTCACCCTGATCAGTCGCTTGCCACCATCTTCTATTTCTACAATGATATCCTTTCCGCCGGCATCCAGGGAGTTCTCCACCAACTCCTTGATTACCGATGCCGGGCGTTCGACCACCTCACCGGCGGCAATCTTGTTGGCAAGCTGCTCCGAAAGTATTTTCACCTTCTTGCTCATGGATCCTCCTCTACAGTAACTGCGACTATAGACAGCGGCAGATAAAAAATCCACCGGCTTTTCCCGCAAAAACGCCCAAGCATTACCCATCACTGCCCAATTAATGAACAATTTCGGCAACAACGATGAGACCAGCTTCGCATTTGCCCTGTAATATCAATTCGTTGCAAACTGGCAAGATTGTTGCTCGGAGTTATTGTGTTCACAATGACAGGTGGACTGAAAATATTACCAATGGAGGTAATGTATGGAACAGGTAACATCACTTGCATCTCTACGTTCAAGCACCGACGTGCTCTTCCTCATGCTCGGAGCCGCGATGGTCTTTGCAATGCATGCCGGCTTCGCATTCCTGGAAGTTGGTACGGTGCGCAGGAAGAGCCAGGTTAATGCCTTTGTAAAGATCCTCACCGACTGGGCAGTATCTACGGTGGTCTATTTCCTGGTCGGCTTTCCCATCGCCTACGGCATCTCGTTTCTAAAGCCTGCGGACCAACTGGTTGCAGAGAGCCAGGGATACGACCTGGTACACTACTTCTTCCTCCTCTGTTTCGCAGCCTGCATACCGGCGATAATATCAGGAGGCATAGCCGAACGGGCCAAATTCTGGCCCCAGGTTGTTGCCGGGGCAATCTTCGCCGGCCTTACCTACCCAATCTTCGAATCTCTCATCTGGGGGAAAAACGCCTCACTGCTGCAGGATATATTCAAGAACTTAGGCGGAGCGGAATTCCATGACTATGCCGGTTCGGTGGTCGTCCACTCCCTCGGCGGCTGGCTGGCGCTCCCGGCGGTGCTCATCCTCGGACCGAGGATGGGACGCTACTCCAGAAGCCGCTCCAACCCAATACCGGTGAGCAACATCCCCTTCCTAGCCCTCGGATCATGGATCCTGGCGGTCGGCTGGTTCGGTTTCAATGTCATGAGCGCAGGGCATATCGAAAAGATCTCCGGCCTGGTGGCGGTCAACTCCCTCCTGGCAATGGTCGGCGGCATAATAGCTGCCCTTGTTGCCGGCAAGAACGACCCGGGCTTCATCCATAACGGCGCCCTGGCAGGGCTTATAGCAGTCTGTGCAGGGAGCGACATCATGCACCCCCTGGCAGCCTTTGTCACCGGGGGGATCGCCGCCATAATCTTCGTTTACGGCTTCCACTTCGAACAGGAAAAACTGAAAATTGACGACGTACTCGGCGTCTGGCCCCTGCACGGCGTCATCGGCTCCTGGGGCGGCATTGCCGCGGGGATCTTCGGCCAGAAGTGGCTTGGAGGTATCGGCGGAGTATCATTCATCTCCCAGCTCGGCGGCACCCTGTCGGCCATCATCATGGCCCTGGGGAGCGGCTTCCTGGTTTACGGCGTACTCCACAAAACCGTAGGAATCAGGCTGAACGAAGATGAAGAGTTCGCAGGTCCGGATCTTAGCATCCATCACATCGGCGCCTACCCTGAGGAGAGCGTCAGGTAGCCCTACTGCCGCAACGAAAAAGCCCGCGCAGGCGGGCTCACTCCTTCATCAAAAAATCCCCGTCAGAAGCGGGGATTTTTTATTACATCCTCTGCAAAATTACCAGCACCTCTTCCAGGCGGGATATGTTCACCGCCGGCCGTATATCCACGGTCTGGAACATGCCGTACTCGCCTTTGCGCACCATTGATACTTCGCCTATGGTGATGCCTTTCGGGAAGATGCCACCCATCCCGGAAGTAATCACCACATCACCCACCTTGACATCCTCTTCGCGCAGGGAGAACTCCAGGGAACAGCTCCCCCCCCCCTTACCCTTGACCACCCCTCTGGCCCGGGAGCGCTGGATCATGGCCGCTATCGCGCTCGCCTGGTCGGTAAGAAGCAGCACCCTGGCGCTGTTGGGAGAGACTTTGATGATTCTCCCCACCACCCCGCTTGTCACCACCACAGGCATACCCTCTTCGAGCCCATCCACCCCGCCGCGGTCTATCTCAATTGTCCTGTACCAGGGGGCGCTGTCCTCGGCGATGACATTTGCGGCTACAGTAGATGTATGCATGGCTGACTTCAGCTCAAGCAACTTCTTCAGCCGCTCGTTGGCGATCAGCGCCTCCTGGCTGTCCAGCACCCTGCGGTTCATCACCTTGACCGACTCACGCAGCTCCATGTTCTCCCGCTGGACACCGACAAGGTCCAGATAATCGTTCCAGAAGGCAAGGATACTATGGTTGGCTTTGGCCATGACCCCCATGAAAGGGGCTGTAACCGTTATCACCGCTCTCTCGAAAGAGTTGGCATGCTGCCGGTTCCTCAGGTTCATGGAGTAGATCAGAACGGCAGAGAAGATGGCCAGCAAGGCGAGAAACAGCAGCTTCTGTTTTTTGAGGAGATCCCACATAACTCCGGTCCTACGGCTGGGTTAACAACGGCAGATGCGGCCTGGAGTGGAAACTACCGGGCAACCGGCAAGACGTTTCCCCCGGCAGGTCACTCAAGGACGAAGGGAGAATCGGCAAGCTCCTCGTGACGAACCTCGTCGACCGGCTCCTTTTTCCCTTCACCGGCGTAAAGCCTGTCAGGTGCATTGAAAACTATGCCGTTTTCCGAGCTGACGTTCTTGTAGGCATGCACCACCCCGGGCGGGACGATTACAGCCATGGGGCTGTCGATGCCGCAGAAGATAAACTGCTTCACACCGTAGGTTGGAGAGTCTTCTCTGCCGTCCCAGAGGTAGACCTTGAAGTTTCCCGGCCCGATGAAGCAGAAATAATCCGTCTGCTGCAGATGCTCATGGGGCCCCCTTGCCACACCGGGTCTGGTCATGGAGATATAGGACATCACCGGCTCGAAACCTTCCGGAAGCTCGTCGTTACGGTACATCTCCGCCAGCCATCCACGCTCGTCGAGAAACTTGCTCAGGGGCTTGGCAACGACATCGTGAATCCTGCCACGCACATACTCCACGCTCTTGCTCATGATATCCTCCCGGATACTCCGCAAAGTTCGGTTTCGTTATAGACCCTTACAAGATACTCCCTGTAGCTCGACTTAGGGGTGTCGGCTATTACCTGGGCCATCCGGGCGCAATCTATATACCCCATGCGAAGGGCAACCTCCTCAAGGCAGGCGATCTTCAGCCCCTGGCGCGCCTCCAGGGTGCCGATAAAGTGGCTTGCCTCCAAAAGGCTCTGGTGGGTGCCGGTATCCAGCCATGCGATGCCGCGGCCGAGCTTCTCCACCATGAGCTCACCCCTGCGCAGATACTCCCTGTTGACGTCGGTTATCTCCAGCTCACCCCTGTCCGACGGCTTGTTGTTCCTGGCTATCTCCACCACTTGGTTGTCATAGAGATAGAGTCCCGGCACGGCAAAGTTGGACTTGGGGACTGCCGGCTTCTCCTCGATGCCGATTGCCACCCCATTGGCATCGAACTCGACCACACCATAGCGCTCCGGGTCATTGACATAATAACCGAAAATCCTGGCGCCGCCGGAAAACTCCCGCGCCAGACGATCAAGCCCCATCTTGCCATAAAAGATATTGTCTCCGAGAATCAGGCAGACAGGATCATTGCCGATGAAATCCTCACCGATGAGAAACGCCTGGGCTATCCCCTTGGGCTCCGGCTGAACCTTGTAGCTGAGCCTGATCCCCCAGCGCGAGCCGTCGCCGAGAAGGGCCTCGAAGCGGGGAATGTCGTGGGGGGTGGAGATGATGAGGATGTCGTTTATGCCGGCCATCATCAGGGTGGAGAGGGGGTAGTAGATCATCGGCTTGTCGTAGACCGGCTGCAGCTGCTTGCTCGCCACCAGGGTCAGCGGGTACAGCCTGCTCCCCGCTCCGCCGGCAAGGAGGATTCCTTTTTTAATCGGCATTGAATTCACCTTTCAGTTGAACTAGTTCATCAGCAGCATGCTGGTTTTCTTCAATTATCGCCCTGGCTGCCGCCAGCAGGTCGTCAACGACCCGGATACCCGGGGGGAGATACCCGGCTTCGCCAGCTCCGTAGCCTGTTTTAACCAGCATGGCCCGGCAGCCGGCGGCAAGCCCGGCCTCCACGTCAGCGCTCTTGTCGCCGATCATCCATGAAGAGGCAAGATCGATCCCCAATTCGGAAGCCGCCTGGAGAAGCATGCCGGGGAGGGGTTTGCGGCATGCGCAGTCGACAGCATAGCTCCCCTGACCGTGGGTAGGATGGTGGGGGCAGAAATAGCAGGCATCAACACCAGTCCCCTGCCTCTCAAGCTCTGCATGCATATGGCGATGCAAGGCGTGCAGATCATCCTCAGCGTAATAGCCGCGTCCTATGCCCGACTGGTTGGTAACCACCACCACCAGGAAACCTTTCCCCCTGAGGAGCCTGATGGCTTCCACTGCCCCCCCGATGAAGTGGAAATCCTCAACCCTGCAGAGGTACTGCCGCTCCTCGTTGATCGTGCCATCCCTGTCGAGAAAGACCGCGCGGCGCAAGTCAACCCCCTATCCGGCTACTTCGCCGGCGAAGAGGGTCCGCTCCAGGAGATCACAGAGGATATGGATAATGGTTATATGCCCCTCCTGAATCCTGGGGGTCACAGCGCTCGGCACTACTATGGGAAGGTCAACCAGACCATTGATTGATCCCCCACCCTTGCCGAGAAGGGCAATGGTGCGGCAGCCGATGCTGCGGGCACTCTGCAGCGCCAGGGCGATGTTGGCAGAGTTGCCGCTTGTGGATATCCCTATAACCATGTCACCTGCAGCGGCTAGCGCCTCCACCTGACGGCTGAAAATTGTGTCGAAACCGTAATCATTGCCGATGGCAGTAAGTGCCGATGTGTCAGTTGTCAGGGCTATGGCGGGGAGAGGGCGCCGCTCCAGCATGAAACGGCCGACCATCTCGGCGGCAAAATGCTGGGCATCGGCAGCTGATCCGCCGTTACCCATGATCAGCAGCTTGTTCCCAGCGGAAAATGTTGCCGCAATCATGGCGACAGCTTCGGCTATTTCTCCGGCAAGCTCGTTCTCGATCCTCAGCAGAACTTCTCTCTGCTCCTGCAACTGCACCCTTATGGAATCAAGCATCAAACCGATCACCCACCTTCCCCAGGAAAATAATGCCTTTGCCGGCGACTCTCCGTTGCGGCAATGAACTCATGGGGAGACGCCCCTCCTGTATCGCCGCTTCCCGACAGGTCGACCATCACCATGTCGTGGCTGCTTGCACGCAGCATCTCCAACCTTCTCCTGGCTGCGCGTGCGGTGAAAATAGGAGGCAGAGTCTCAATGACTATGCCATCGTGGAGCAGACTGGATTCATGGCAAACCAGTTTCACGGCATTTTTTTTATCGGCCAGTATCAGTATGCGGCTCCCCTGCCTGGCTGCTGTCATTACAGATCTGAGCAGATCATCAGCTCCGTCTGCCGCACCCTCCCCCAGAAAGAGAAAGCAGTAACTGCGTTGCTCCCCCCATCTCTCCAGGTATAGCTGCGCCCCCCTTCGGAGCCGCTCCTCCTGTCGCTGCAGAGAACCAAGCTGCTGCGGTTCAGCATAGTCGAGGCGACAGCTCTCCGTTCTTGCGGTACGGAACCCGGCGCGCTCGGCCCGACGTGAGTAATCACGCAGACACCACAGGTCGCCATCCATATCTGCGTCGAACCCGCCTATCGATGCATACAGCTCCCTGCGCACCATCATAACCCCCAGGGAGCCGTGGTCGGTCTCCAGCAGCGCTCTGCGCATCCCGTGGGTGGATTTGCCCTTGCCGTTTTTCGCGGGGATGAGAAGGCCAATATCCGGATTGGTCCCCATGGCATCAACCATCGGCTCCAGCCATCCGGGGAAAGCCACCACGCCATCATGGACCAGCAGGACCAGAGGGGCAGAAGCAAGGGATAGACCGTGATTGATGGCCGCCACACGACCGACATTCCTCTGCGTCGAGACGAGCATGGCCCGGTCATCGAGAAGCTCGGCAAATTCATCAAGAATCCGCTCGGTCTCCCGCTCGCTGCAACAGTTGACCATTATTATCCTGGCATTGGGAGAGG
The DNA here is from genome assembly GCA_937871715.1 of uncultured Geobacter sp. Classification (GTDB taxonomy): domain Bacteria; phylum Desulfobacterota; class Desulfuromonadia; order Geobacterales; family DSM-12255; genus CALMBF01. The sequence continues at coordinate 9,251 of CALMOE010000217.1, forward strand.
AGCATGCCAGGGAGGCGAGGCAGCTCCGGACCTCAACCGGCCTGTTCCATACCGGGATGACTATGTCGACCGAATACTCCATCAGTGAGATTCTACCCTGAAAATATAAGGGCCAAAGGGATCCCCCTTCAGCCCTGAAAATGCCGGTCAGACTCCTGTCAGGAGCTGACGGCAACGCTCCGGAGAAGATTCAGCTCGTCCAGAGACTTGCCGGAACCGAGCACGACACACGATAGGGGGTCCTCCGCGATGAAGACAGGAAGGCCGGTCTCCTCCCGCAAGAGGATATCCAGGTTGCGCAGCAGTGCCCCGCCTCCGGCAAGGAATATCCCCTTGTCCACGATATCGGCTGCCAGTTCGGGCGGAGTACGCTCAAGACAGATCTTCACCGCATCCACTATTGCATTGACCGGCTCGGACAGTGCGTCCCTGATCTCGTCTGAGTTGATTTCGTGGGTCTTGGGTATGCCGGAGACCAGGTCCCTCCCCTTGACCTCCATGCTTCGCACACCGTTGCCCGGATAAGCCTCCCCCAGCTCGATCTTGATCGCTTCGGCCTTCTGGTCGCCGATGAGCAGGTTGTACTTGCGCTTGATATACTGGACGATAGCCTCATCCATCTTGTCGCCGCCGACACGCACCGACTTCGTGTAGACGATGCCGGCGAGGGAGATGACTGCCACCTCGGTGGTGCCGCCACCGATGTCGACTATCATGTTGCCGGAAGCCTCGGTTATGGGTAGGCCAGCGCCTATTGCCGCAGCCATCGGCTCCTCGATGAGATATACCTCCCTGGCACCTGCAGACTCGGCTGACTCCTTCACTGCCCGCTTCTCAACCTGAGTAATTCCAGAGGGGACGCAGATGACGATCCTGGGCCTTACCAGGGTCTTGCGGTTATGAACCTTGTGAATGAAATAGCGGAGCATCTCCTCGGTAATGTCGAAATCTGCAATGACCCCGTCCTTCATCGGCCTGATGGCGGTGATGTTGCCGGGGGTACGGCCGAGCATCTTCTTCGCCTCCATCCCTACGGCAAGCACCTTCTGCTGACCGTTATTCATCTTCTGTACGGCGACCACCGAGGGCTCCCGGATCACTACACCCTTCCCCTTGAGATAGACGAGGGTATTGGCTGTGCCCAAATCTATCGCCAGATCATTGGAAAACATGCCGAACAGATAATCAAATATTTTAAGCATTAAAATGCTGCTCCTTTACTGACTCGAAATTATCCAAAGAGCTCATTTAAATAGCAAATTTTTCACTACATTTCAATCTAATTCCACCGAATTCCACCGCTTACGGCTTGTTATTGCGCCTGAAACTGCTATTATTAAACCAATGAAACCAAGAATCATAAAACATCGTTTTTTGAGTCGCCTGAGACTTAAAGAGTCATGGATAATTTTCTTCTTGCTCGGCATCATCATGATGAACTACCCATTCTTGCACATCTTCAACAAGAGCATCACCTTAGAAGGAATACCGCTGTTATTCGTTTACATTATCGGCGGATGGGCTGTTTCTATACTCGTAATTTTCCTCTTCACCCACTCCATTAAAACCGAAAGCGACGACGACACCGGGTCCGGCACCAGATGATAGGATTGGGAACAGTCATAACCGCAGTAATCCTCTATGCAATGCTTCACTTCCTGGTTGCGCTCTATGCCTATGACCGTTACCGCAAAGGGAGAAGCATAGTATCAAACTCATTCGTCTATGCACTCTCCATAACCGTATACTGCACAACCTGGACCTACTACGGCAGCGTCGGCAGGGCGGCCACCTCCGGCCTGGACTTCATCACCATCTATCTAGGTCCATCGCTGACGGCATTCACCTGGTGGTTTCTGCTGCGCAAGATCATCCGCATCACCAAGGAGAACAACATAACCTCCATCGCCGACTTCATAAGCTCGCGCTACGGCAAATCCCAGTTTCTGGGAGCACTCATTACGATAATTGCAGTGCTCGGCATCATCCCCTACATCGCCCTGCAGCTAAAAGCGGTGGCAACAACCTTCTCCTTGATCTGCCACCACCCGGCATTCCTCATCCCGGCCAGCCTCAGGGACTCTTTTGTGGCCAACAACTCGGGACTCCTCTTTGCCATCTTCATCAGCAGCTTCAGCATTCTCTTCGGCGCCCGCACCATTGCCACGAAAGAGCGCCATGAAGGGCTGGTCGCTGCCTTAGCCTTCGAGTCCATAGTCAAGCTGCTTGCGTTTCTCGTGGTAGGCGCATATGTAACATTCATCCATTTCGACGGATTCGGAGACATATTCTCCAGAATGGCTTCAAGACACCCCCAGCTCTTCGACCACTTGACAACGATCGCCGGAATTGGCGAAACCAGCTACGCTGACTGGGCAACCAACCTTTTCCTGGCAATGGGGAGCATCATGCTTCTCCCCCGCCAATTTCAGATCATGGTGATAGAGAACTCCTCGGAGAGCCATATCAAAGATGCCATGTGGCGCTTCCCGGCCTACCTCTTCGCCATTAACCTCTTCGTCATCCCCCTGGCCTTTGCCGGAATCCTGCTGAGCGGCAGCAACAGCGGGGCAGACTTCTTCGTCCTCACCATACCGATGAACGCCAACCACCCCTGGCTTGCCCTGCTGGCGTTTCTTGGCGGCTTCTCGGCCGCTGCCGGCATGGTTATCGCGGAATCCGTGGCCGCCTCAACCATGGTACTCAACCATCTCCTCATGCCCCTGGTGCTGAAGCTGAAGATTACCGTGTTTTCCAAACTGCTTCTCACCCTGAAAAGGATCAGCATCTTCGGCATTGTCTTCCTAGGTTTTGCCTACTACAACATAATCGGCCAGACCTACACCCTGGTCAACATCGGACTCATCTCTTTTTCCGCAGTTGCCCAGATGGCCCCGGCCCTGATCGGAGCCATGTACTGGCGCAGGGGGAATCAGTATGGCGCCATAGCCGGCATTTCAATCGGCTTCTCCATATGGGCCTATACCCTGCTCATCCCCTCCTTCATCATGTCCGGATGGTGGCATTCCGACCTCCTGGAAAAAGGGCTCTTCGGGCTGAACATCCTCAGACCCACACAGCTGTTCGGCCTAACAGACCTTGGCATTTACAGCAACGCCCTCTTCTGGAGCATGTTCTTCAACATAGGGAGCTACCTGCTCTTCTCCATACTCAAGGAACAGAACGAAACGGAACGCGAGCAGTGCGGCAAATTCATCGACCCGTTCAAGAGCGACGAGCAGCAGGACGCCTGGGAAACCAAGCGACTGTCTAAGCCGGTAACCATCATGGAGTTCGTCAACCTCATGGAGAATTTCATCGGCGAAGCAAATGCCCATGCGGCAATCAGCGAATATCTGGTCGAGCACGAGATCGACGAGAAAGGGATGGTTTCCGAATTCGAACTGCCGAGCCTGAAGAGGTACGTTGAAAAAACCCTGGCAGGTTCGGTCGGCGCTGCCGCTGCCAAGGCCATAGTCGAAAGCTACCTCTCCGATATAGGTTCGCAGATGGAGTCGTTCTACGACGCTTTCCGCTCCGTCCGCTCCTCCCTGGAAGAGAGTCGCGAGGCCCTGTACGTAAGACTCAAGTCATCAGAAATAATGAACAAGACCCAGGATTTGCGCCTGATCATTCACGAACTACTTGAACTTCTTGCCACAGAATTCAGCTTTGACCTGATAGTCGTCAGGCTGTTCGACGAGGAGAAGCGTCTGACCGTCTGCTGCGCCATTGATGCAAAAGGAAACAGCATAAACCAGCCGGATATCATGCCTGAGGATGACCGGTTCATATCCGATCTCCTCATCAGCAGGCGCCCCCAGTTCGCAAACGACACGCGCAATCTGATGCAGCATCAAAACTTGCTGGCCACGCCGGTCGATCAATACACGGCATTCGCCCATATCCCCATAGTTGGCGAAAGGGAACCGGCCGGGGTGCTTTCGGTCTTCTCCACTTCCATTGTCGGCCTGTTTACCGAGGAGCTCCTCAATCTCCTCATCAGCCTGGCCGGTCAGTTGGCACTGGCAGTAGAACTGGTGGACGAGCGGGAGGCGAAGGAGAAGGAAAAGGCCCAGAAGGATGCAGCTCTGCTGAAAAATGCCGCAGTTGCCCAGGAGATGGAGCTCGCCAAGCAGATACAGCTCTCTCTCCTCCCCGAGTCCCCCCCCAATCTTCCGGGGGTGCAGATAGCCTTCCTCTCCGTCGCCGCAGAACATGTGGGGGGAGACTACTACGACTTTTTCGTACGGGACGAAAGGATTGTCGATGCGGTGATTGCCGATGTCTCCGGTCACAACGTGGGGGCTGCGCTGATAATGGTCGAGACCCGATCTGTGCTCAGGGCACAGGTAAACATCAGCAACAGCCCGGGGACGATCCTCGCCAACCTGAATGATCTCCTTTACGATGACCTGACCAGAGCGGAACTGTTCATCACCATGTTCTACATAAAGTACGACACCATATCCCAATGGCTTACCTACTCCAGCGCAGGCCACAACACCCCCCTCCTCTACCGCTCCTCAGACGGCAGTTGCCAGCTTTTGGACGCGGAAGGGCTGATAATCGGGGTCAAGAGCGGAGTTCTCTTCGAAGAGAAATCCATCCTGCTGGACCCGGGGGACATACTACTCCTCTACACCGACGGTTTGACGGAAACAAGCAACAGCAAAGGGGAGATGTATGGGCTGGAACGTCTAAGCGCCCTGCTGATTGATCTCCATGAGGAGCCGCTGCAGAACATGATTGACCTCATCTACCGGGACATGATCAGCTTTGCCGAAAACTTCAACCTTAGCGACGACGTATCCATGGTGGCAATCCGCATGGAGCGTAGCGACATGGATCAACAGGACTAGTATAAATTGCCGAATATGCTATATTGTGAGAAGAAAACAACACGATTTGGGAAAGGGACTGAAAATGAACCTGTCCATGGAAAAGATCAAAGATGTAATTGTCATGCAGATCAAGGAAGAGCGGCTGGATGCTCACAACTCACCGGAGTTGAAAGTAGAGATGCAGCGCCTTTTTGAAGAGGGTAACAAGCAGCTCCTCATCGACCTGAAAGATGTACGATTCATAGACAGTTCAGGCCTTGGAGCTCTGGTGTCGGGATTCAAGAATGCAACCACCTACCAGGGGGACCTGAGACTCTGCTCCCTGCAGCCCCAGGTAAAATCAATGTTCGAGCTGACCCGCCTGCACAGGGTTTTCGAGATATTCGCCTCTCCGGCAGAAGCCTTGGAAGGCTGAGTCTCCTCGGGGTATTCATGAAAAAGAATGCCATAGAACTGGACATAAAGGTCCCGAACCAGACCCGATACTTAAGCCTGATCGGCAAGATCGGCGAGGACATTGCCAAGGAGCTGGACCGCTACAGCGGGGACAGGGAGACCCTTGCCTACCATATCAACCTGGTTCTGACAGAGGCAATGGTGAATGCCATCAAATACGGCAACCCTGAAAACCGCGATGAGTCGGTGCACATCCTCATCAACATAACGGACAACGAACTTTTCATAAGAATCTACGACTACGGGCAGGGTTTCGACATCAACGAGATTCCCGATCCAGACTTCGAAGGGCTGGACGACAGGGGGAGGGGGATATTCCTCATCAAGTCACTCATGGACTCGGTATGCTACAAGAAGAACCTGCGCGGCAACATGCTGGAGATGGTGAAGCAGCTCCACTGACTAACTGTTATCCCTCCCCTTTCCCACATAACCGGCAATAATCATTCCCACACCGACCAGCAACATTGGCAGGCTGAGAAGCTGCCCCATGGTAGCCCCCCCCCAGAGAAAACCGATCTGCCTGTCAGGCTCGCGGAAGAACTCAACCATGAAGCGGAACAATCCGTATCCTGCAATGAAGGCCCAGAAGACGGTACCTTTCGGTGCTTTTGTTCTCGATACGATCCTGAGGAGAGCGAACAGCACCACCCCCTCCAGGAAAGACTCATAGAGTTGAGACGGATGGCGGGGTAACTCCCCCCCGCCGGGGAAGATCACCCCCCAGGAGACATCAGTCACCCTGCCGTACAGCTCGCCGTTTATGAAATTGCCAAGCCTTCCCAGCCCCAAACCAATCGGTCCGGCCTGGGAGACGATGTCAGCCATCCCCAGGAAGTCCAATCCCAACTTGCGAAATATGTACAGCGAAGCTGCCATGGCCCCGAGGAGACCGCCATGGAAAGACATCCCCCCCTCCCACACGGCCAGGACCTTCAAAGGATTTGCAAGATACCAGGAGAGATCGTAGAAAAGAATGTAACCCAGCCTGCCACCGACAACTATCCCCATGGCAATTGTGAACACAAGGTCGGAAGCCGTATCGGAGCTGATCTCGATCCGTTTTCTTTTCGCCTCACCCTTGATTATGAAGTAGGCGGCAAGAAAACCGAGAATATACATCAAACCGTACCACCTGAACTCCAGTGGACCGATGCGCAGGAAAACAGGATCAATGGATGGAAAATTCATGGGCACCCGCTGCATGGAAATTATGAATAAAAAAAAGGGGAACGCTGTTCGCGTACCCCTTGATTTTTTATGGTGGAGCTGATCAGGATCGAACTGACGACCTCTTGAATGCCATTCAAGCGCTCTCCCAACTGAGCTACAGCCCCATTCTACTGCCTTTAAACCACTTCGTGACTACAGTTCCCTGCCGCCGCGAAGGTCTCCAATAGATACAACAAACGGCGAAGGCAGTCAACTATTTTTTAGGGGCAGATCAATAAAATTAGCGGCATCTCTTTCCCGCACGAGAGGACGCCAGGAAAACTGAAGGACAATCTCACGCCACCCTTACGGGCAGGAAACGCTCCTCGATGAAATCGGCAACGGCTGAGGCATCGTTCAGGTCGAAGAGGGGGACGTCCACCTGCGGATGGGCGTCGCTGGCAACGGCCACCAGGGTGCGGTCGTGCTCCTCACCGCGACAGAGAAGGGTTGAGCTTCGCTCCGATCGATGTACCTCGATCTTGGGGAGACCGCTCTTCTTGAACCCCTCGGTGAGGACGATGTCCACGTCTTTGAAATAGGTATCAATCAGCTCGTCGATGGGTGGAGACGAATCGTGCCTCTTCACCATTGCCAGCTTCTCTGGAGAGGAGATCACCATTGTGTCGGCGCCGGCAGCGGTGAGACGATGGCTGTCCTTTCCAGGGTGATCAATGTCGAAGCGGTGGGCATCGTGCTTGACAACCCCGATCCGCCACCCCCTTTTCTTCAGCTCAACTATCACCTTCTCCAAGAGGGTCGTCTTGCCGGTGCCTGACTTTGCCACGAAGGAGACGGCCATGGGAAGCTTCTTCACACTCTGCCCTGCAGTGACCGGTGAGCCGCACTCTTCCTGGTCCCCCTGCAGCTTGGCAACCGCGTGGGGTACTGCCCGCCAGACAGCCTCCAGATTCTCCACTGCCCCCTTCGGGCTGCCGGGGAGGTTAATTATCAGGCTTTTGCCGCGAATGCCGGCAATGGCCCGGGAGATCATGGCATTGGGTGTCTTCTTCATGCTCTCGGCACGCATCGTCTCGCCGAATCCCGGAATCTCACGCTCTACAACCCTCCCGGTGGCGTCAGGTGTCACATCCCTCGGCGAGACCCCGGTGCCTCCGGTGGTGAGGATCAGGTCGAACTTGCCGCTGTCCGCCCACCCCATCAGCTTGACGACTATGGTCTCCTCGTCATCGGGGATGATCTCGCTGTAGAGGGTCGCCACGCCCCGCTCCGCCAGCCACTTCTCCAGGGCCGGGCCACTGGAATCGGGGCGCTCCCCCCGGGAGCTCCGGTCGCTCAATGTCAGTATTGCTGCTTTCATTTCATCTCCCCTTCCGCGTTGCACCCTATTCACCCCAAGGGAGGCCATGATGCCAGGTGCCGCTCTTCCCCCCCTCCTTGAAGAGGAGGGCTACCGGGCCTATGGTGATACCCTTCTCCATCCCTTTGCACATGTCATAGACGGTCAGGGCGGCCACCGAAGCTGCCACCATCGCCTCCATCTCCACGCCGGTCCGCTCCAAGGCACGCACCGTCGCCTCGATCCTCACCCTACCCTGTTCCATCTCCACAAAAAACTCGATGGCAACGTGATGAATCGCCAGCGGATGTGACAGAGGAATCAGGTCTGGAGTCTTCTTGGCAGCTGCGATACCGGCCAGGCGTGCCACGCCGAGCACATCACCCTTGGCTATACCACCTTCGGTGATTGCCGCCAGGGTCTTGTGACTCATGGTCACCACCGCCCCGGCTATGGCGGTGCGCATTGTCGGGTTCTTGGCGCTCACATCCACCATTATCGCCTGTCCCCTGTCGTCAAAATGGTTGAAACTCATGGGTCACCTCTAAATTGAATTGTCCGCCACAAACCAAGGGTACTGCCTGAGTCCCAAAAAGCAAAGTCATCCAGAGCATTTGCTTGCCTCGCACCCCATGAGCAGCTCCTCCCGCAGGATAATGCACTGCACCAAGGACCCCTTTTCCAAGAGCTGCAGCTCTGAGGGGAAAACCGCCAGGGCGTCGGCGCGGAGCATGGTCCTGAGAAGGGCCGTCTGCTGCACCCCCGAGGAGTAGGCACGAAATCCATCCTGATAACTCTCCAGACTAACACGGATCAGGTTAAGCTTGCCTGGCTTCTTCTTCATATCGTTCATCAGGGTGGCGCTCACCACCGGGCGGAAGAGGCGGCTGTGTCCCATCATCTTTAGCAGGGCTGGCCTGGCAAATGCCTCGAAGGTGATCATAGAGGATACTGGATTACCTGGGAGTGAGAATACCGGTTTGCCGTCATGGATGCCGAACGCCGTCGGCCCGCCCGGCTTCATCTCCACTTTCCAGAAGAGCTGCTCCAACCCCAGTTCATCAAGAACGATACGCACCAGGTCTCGGTCGCCAGCTGAGACACCAGCTGAGGTGATCAAGGCATCGGCCTTTAGCCCCTCAACCATCTTCGACCGGTGGCTCTCCCAGTTGTCACGGGCAATCCCAAGGATGACAGGCTCGGCGCCGATCTCCCTTACGGCCGCAGCCAGGGAGAGGCTGTTACTGTTGATAATCCTCCCCGGGGTAACAGGTTCTCCCATCTCGACTAGCTCGTCACCTGTTGAGAGGATCGCCACCCTGGCGCGACGATACACGGGGACCAGGGCTCTGCCGAAAGAGGCGAGCATGCTGATCTCCGCCGTACGGAGCAGAGTCCCGGCTGGGATGATGGTTTCACCTGTCTGCACATCCTCGGCAGTAAAACGGATATGCTGTCCAGACTTTACCGGCTCGAGGATGAACACCTGATCACCCTCCTCCCGGGTCTCCTCCACCGGCACCACCCCGTCGCACCCAGGTGGGACCGGCGCTCCGGTCATGATCCTGATGGCGCATCCCGGCTCAACCTCGCCACAGATCTCGCCTCCCGCCGGGATGTAACCGGTGATCCGCAGGGATGCCGGGAGAGAGGAGCAGTCATCGCTGCGCACGGCAAAGCCGTCCATGGCCGAGTTGTCGCACTGGGGCATGCACCAGGGGGCGACAATATCCTCGGCCAGGACACGTCCGGCAGCTTCAAGGATAGAGACCCGCTCCACACCCAGGGGCCTTATGTTTGCGAGGACAATCTGTCTGGCTTCGTCAAAAGTGGGCATTGCGCAAACTCCTTGTAGTTGATCTATGTCAGCTTTGCCAAGGACAAAGCGGAAATTAACCCTTGCGGAAGATATGCACCGATGTAGCTTTGAAGGAGGCGAACACCCTGCTGCCGGCAGCCACACCCAGATCCTGCAGAGCATGGGAGGTGACCGAGGCTACCAGGGGGAAGCCGCAGTCAAGGTAGAGCTTGTTGACCGCCCCGAACTGCAATACGCGGCTCACCTTTCCGGGGAAGACGTTGCGGGCGCTGGTACGGTGGTGCGGGTCTACGGTTGTCACCACCACATGCTCGGGGTGGGCACAGAGCACCACCCGCTCTCCCGGGGTACCACTGCCGACAACCTCCAGATGCTGGCCGGCAACGTCTAGAACCAGCACCCCCTCACCGGCAGAGACCACTACGCCGCTAAAGACATTCTCCATGCCGACGAAGGAGGCGGCAAACTCGTTCACCGGATTTGCCGTCACCTCGGAAGTGGTGCCGGACTGGACGACACGCCCCCCCTGCATGACGATCATCCTGTCCGCCAGACGGAGGGCCTCCATCTGGTCGTGGGTGGAGATTACCGCTGCACACCCCGACTCCCGCATCACCTCAGCCAGATCAAGCATCAGCCCATGGCGGGTGGGGGGATCAAGGGCGGTGAAAGGTTCGTCGAGAAGCACCACCTCAGGTTTGGTGGCAAAGGCACGGGCAAGGCTGGTCCTCTGCACCTCCCCTCCCGAGAGGCGACGGGCCGAGCGCCCGGCAAGGTGGTCGATGCGGAACCGTTCCAGGGTCTCCCCGACCCGGCGCCTAATCTCGTCTCCAGGGACTCCGCGGATCTTGAGTCCGGAGGCGACGTTGTCGAAAACAGTGGCATCGAAGAGGAGCGGCTCCTGGAAGACCATGGCGATACGCCTGCGGTAGGAGGTATCCCCTGATGAGGCGATGACTGGCGAGCCGAGGAAACTGATCTCCCCAGCCGATGGTTTCAGCAGGCTCGCCAGGGCCAGGAGCATGGTAGATTTCCCCGCGCCGTTGGGACCGATCAGTGCCACGCTCTCCCGCTCATGCAGACAGAACTCCGGGATCGTCAGGACCTCTGCCCCACCCCTTCTGACCACCAGCCCCCTGGCCTGCAAGAGCTCCCTGGCAGCACTCATCGAGGCCTCTCCCTCTGCTGTACCAGGGTAAGGAGATAATTGATGGCAAAACATATCAAGAGCAGGATGATCCCCAGGGCGATGGCCGTGTCGAAATTCCCCTTGCCGGTCTCCATGACCGTGGCGGTGGTCAGCACCCGGGTGTAACCCTTGATGTTGCCGCCGACCATGATGGAGGCCCCAACCTCGGAAATCACCCCGCCGAAACCGGCCATGATTGCTGCCAACAGCGGCAGCCTCGCCTCCCGCACCAGCAGCCAGACCATCTGGGGACGTGAGGCCCCCAGGGCAAGGATCTGCAGGCGCAGGTTGGGGGGGAGGTTCTGGATCGCCGCGATGGAGATCCCCATGACGATGGGTGAGGCGATCACCGTCTGGGCGATCACCATGGCCGCCGGGGTGTAGAGGATCTCCCACTCCCCGAAAGGGCCATTGCGCCAGAGCATGATGGTGACGAACAGGCCAACCACCACCGGAGGGAGCCCCATGCTGGTGTTCACCACACTCACCAGAATCCTCTTGCCGGGGAATTCGGCCAGGGCGATCACCGTCCCCCCCACAACGCCGATCAGCAGGCTGATCAGGGTCGCCAGCCCGGAAACCTTGAGGGAGAGGAGCGTGACGCCAAGCACCTCCTTGTCAAGGGTGACAAGGAGGTGCCATGCCATGCGGAAACCGTCGAGAATCAGGTCCATCTACAGCCCCATGGACTCCGGTTTCTTGCCCGCGTCGGGGAAGAAGAGGGGTGCGCCGAACTTGTCGACGCCGAACTTGCCGATCATCTCCTGGGCCTTCTTCGACACCATGAAGTCGGCGAACGCCTTGCCGGCCGGGCCGTTCACCTTGGGCCACTTGGCGGTGTTCACCTCGATCACGTGGTAGATGTTGAGCAGCTTGGCGTCACCCTCAACCAGGATCTCCAGGCCGAGCCCCTTCTTCAGCGCCAGGTAGGTGGCACGGTCAGTGAGGGTGTACCCCTTCTTTTCGGCGGTCACGTTCAGGGTCTGCCCCATACCAAGGCCGGTCTGCTGATACCACTTCTGCCCTTCCGGGGTAACAGCTGCTCCCTTCCAGAGCCCCTTCTCCTTGGCGTGGGTGCCGGAGTTGTCGCCGCGGGAGAGGAAGATGCTCCCCGACTGGGCGATCTTCTTGAATGCTTCGGCCGACGTTTTCTCGCCGCGTATTTTAGCCGGGTCACCCGCCGGGCCGACGATGACGAAATCGTTATGCATCACGAGACGCCGGGAGCTGCCGGCCCCCTTGTCCATGAACTTCTTCTCCGCCTCCGGCGAATGGACCAGGAGCACGTCCGCCTCGCCTTTCTCCCCCATGGCCATGGCCTGGCCGGACCCGACGGCGATGGTCTTGACCATATAGCCGCTCTCCTTCTCGAACACCGGAATGAGAACATCCAGAAGCCCAGAATCCTGGGTGCTGGTGGTGGTGGCGAGGATCAGGTTCTTGCTCGCAGCCTTGGCCGGCGATGCTGTCAGGAATGCGCCCAGCAGGGCGGCTGCTGCCATGAGCAGCGTGAGAGTGTTCAGACGTTTCATTACTTTCCTCCTTGGATGTATTGCTGCAAATTATATTCATCCCCTCTCCTTCGGGAGAGGGTGCCAAAGGCCGGGTGAGAGGAAATCTCTCAGGCCGCGTCAAAAATCTCCTTCTTGTTGAAGGTGGTCATCCGCTTCAGCCTGGCGATTCCCTGACGGCAGGCGGCAAAGGCATTCTCGCTGTTGGGTGAGTTGACCGCCACGAGGGAAATTATATCGCCGATTCCCAGGCAGCCAACCCGCCGGATAAGCATCAGGTCCTCGATCTTCCACTTTTCCTGCAACTCGGCGGCGATCGCCGCCAGTTCCATCTCCGCGCCGGCAGCCGCCCGGTACTCGATGCAACTGGTCACGCCGGTCTCATTACTCAGTTCCTTGACCACCGCATAGTGAAACACCACCGAACCCGCCCGTTTCGTGGAAATACGACCGTAGGCCTCAAGCGGATCGATCGGCTTGTCCGTCACTGCCAGCACCATACTCTCCTCCTCCGTCTCCTCATTTTCACAGTATCCCGCACGATTAGTTAGCGATCATTTTGCATTCAGCCTGACCCACTCCCGTGAATTAGGGAAGAAGAGCGGCTCGCCGAACTTCTCACGGCCGAAATCCCGCACTACCACCTGTCCCTTGTCCGGAGCAGTGAGCCAGGTGATAAACGCCATGGCAGCATCATGGTTCAGCTTTGGAAACTTCTTCGGATTGACAGGGATGAGGGAGATGTAGTTGAGAAGAGCCTCGTCACCCTCGACCAGAACCTGCAGACGCAGCGATCCCTTCAAGGTCAACCAGGTCGCCCGGTCGATCACCGTATAGGCACCCTGCTGGTCGGTGTATTTCAAAGTCGGCCCGTTCCCCTCATTCCCCTTCTCGTAGGTCACATACCAGTCGCCGGACGGTTTGACTCCAGACCTGATCCAGAGTTCCAGTTCGGCCACATGGGTCCCGGACTTGTCACCACGGCTGATGAACCGCTTTTGCGCTCCGGCTATCTTCGCGAGTGCGGCACCGGCACTCTTCATCTCGCGGATACCGGCCGGATCGTCGGCAGGACCGACGATGACGAAATCGTTGTACATGAAGGGAATCCGTTCGGTGCCGTACCCCGCTGCGACAAACTTCTCCTCCAGAGACTTTGCGTGCACCATAACCAGTTCAACAGAACCCTGCTCGGCGATTTTCAGGGCCTCGCCAGTCCCGGCCCCCACGTGCCTCACCCTGACTCCCGTCTCCTTCTCAAAACGGTCCTCCAATGCCGGCACAATCCCGGCATCAACAGGGCCAATGGTGCTGGCCATGAGGATAGTCCTATCCTCTGCCCGTGATATGGTTGCCAACAGGCTAACCATGGCTGCCACTCCAAAAAACAGACGTATTCCGCGCATTCCATACCCCCTTTCATTCATCACGAAGCATGCTCGCCGCTGGCATTGTTTGTCGCCCCCAAGTAGAAAAGCCAGAGCCGCAGAGCGAACGTTGATCTGCCCAGACTGTATGCCGAAAAAACTAAGGGCTCCTCTGACATGGAAGAGCCCCTGACCGCAGAGATAGCGGCACGCAAGGTTCTCCTTTTCAAAGGAAGGTTTAGCCGTTTCCGGCAAAGCCCAATGGCCGGCCGCCATGGAGAACAGATCCCTTTAGGCGGGGCGGCTCGGAGAAGTGACAAGTATACCAATATAATCGTCGAACAAAAGCTGGTGGCGGTCAGTCCTGGTGCAGGACCGGGGCCGTACAGGTAAAAGAGTTCATTGTCCAGCGCCGGTGCCGGCAGTTGTAGCAGGAACGGGGATCGTCGGCAACCATCTCTTCCACAACGTCCGGGGAAAAACTCAAACAGCTGTCAGCCAAAAGGGTAGCACTCTCCCAGTCTTCGTGCCCACCGGAAAACTCTTTGTGTCCACTCTGATCGATATGCCACACGGAAAATCCCTTTACCGTCAATAGCGCTTCAAGCGCTGCTTGGAGCAGGTCTGCCAGGCAACGCCGTCGGCGGCATCGACGAGGGGCTCAATGAGGAGCACCGCTTTCCCCTCCAGCAGCACGGTCTTCACCTTGTCCCCCAAACGGACCTGCTCTTCCCCGGCCAACCCGCTGCCATCGACGCTGCGCACCTCGTCCACATCGTTATGGGCTCGCAGCTCCGCCACCGAGACACAACCGTTCCTGGCAGTGACAGGCAGGCACCCCTTGAGTCGTCCATCATTACCGGAAAGACGCAAGCCGGCACCGGCTAGGGCACCGATCACCCCCTGCCCGGTGCCGCCATGCTCGGAAAGGTGGATACCTGACCGACACGCCAGATCATAGGCATCTTCCTTGGTCAGGACGACCTCCTTGGCCCTGCGGCCGAAATCGATCAGTTCGGAACACCGCTCCAGGCGATCGGCCGGCACGACACAGAGACCGGGATCAGAGCCGCTGGCGCTCTCCCTGTCGAGAAAACCGGCGGCATAGTCGATGATGCTCTGCAGGTGCTCCGGGACGATTTCCGCCGTAAAGCACATGGCGCTGTTATGGGAGGTGTAGGGAATATCCGGATGTACCAGGAGCTGATGGCGGGTGATAAAGCGACTCGTCCCCCAGTTCCTCAGTTCAATCTCCTCGGCCAGCAGGGACGCCAACGCTC
>CALMOE010000218.1 GCA_937871715.1 uncultured Geobacter sp.
TTCTACATGCTCGGCTCCCGTGATGACACCATTGACGACTTCAAGCGGGCCATAGAGGTGGCCGACCGCCTGGGGGTCAGCATGCACCCCTCATTGGTGGTCCCCTACCCGGGGACGGTGCTGTCGAAGCAGTACGAGCCGTACACCTACAAGGAGCTGGGGTGGGAGTACTACAATGGATCCTATGCTCTGTTCGAGCATCCGGATCCGGTCATGACCCCGGAATTCCGCGAGGAGCAGTTCTATGTCAGCCTCCTCGAACAGCTGAGCCTACCCAGGGTGCTGCGCCACATGATCAAGGTTCCCATGGCAGGTTTCCCCTACGCCCACATTCTCTCCCTAATGTCTCAGTTGCCGGTCAGGACCGGGGTGAAGGTCGCCTTCGAGCGGTGGAAGGCAGAGAACAAGACGGTTCGGGAAAAGCAGCGGATTGCGGGTACGCGGCAGTAATATCACCAAAACAGGACGGCAGGCTGTCCTCCGGCTCCAGCATCAATCGAGTTCGAAGGCATGGCGATAATCCCTGCGCAGCGAGGGATTCTGCCTCGATTTCTCCAAGTAACAGTTGCCGATGGCCAGTGACTCTATATCCGTTCCCATGAAGCAGCGGAAAGCGTCTTCAGGGGTGCAGACGATCGGCTCTCCGCGTACGTTGAAGCTGGTGTTGACCAGCACCGGGCAGCCGGTCTTCTCCTTGAAGAGGGAGATCAGCGCATGAAATCTCGGGTTTGTCTCCCTGTGAACGGTCTGGACCCTGGCCGAATAATCCACATGGGTCACTGCAGGGATCTCTGAACGGACGGCATTGAGCTTGTCGATGCCGAAGAGATTCTCTTCGTTTTGGATCATGGTTCGGCGTTTCCCCTCGATGACCTCGGCGCAGAGCAGCATGTAGGGGCTGTCGACCGGGAGATCAAACCAGTTGCCGGCATCTTCGCTCAGAACAGCCGGGGCAAACGGCCTGAAAGACTCCCGGAACTTGACTTTAAGGTTCAACTGTGACCGCATCTCCGCCCTGCGTGGATCGGCCAGTATCGACCTGGCGCCAAGCGCCCTCGGGCCGTACTCCATTCTCTCCTGGAAGAATCCCACCGCCTTGCCGGCAGCAAGATCATCAACGCACCTCTGCAGCAACTGCTCGTCATCGACCGTATCGAAGAGAGCGCCAAGGGCGCGTAGTCGTTCTTCAATCTCTGGCTGGGAGTATGACGGACCCAGATAGGCCCCTTTCATTCGATCCCTGCCATCGGCAGGCTTCCGCTCATTGCCGAAGTTAAGATGGTAAGCAGCCAGTGCCGCCCCGAGCGCCCCTCCGGCATCCCCTGCGGCGGGCTGTATCCAGATGTTTTTGAAACTCCCCTCACGGAGAACCCTGCCGTTTGCCACGCAATTGAGTGCAACCCCACCTGCAAGGCAAAGATTCTTCAGCCCAGTCTCAGTGGCAATGCTTCTGGTTATCCTCAGGATGATCTCCTCGGTGACCGACTGAACCGATGCAGCGAGATCCATGTGCCGTGAGGTCAGCAACTCCTCCCCCGTGCGTGCCGGCCCCCCGAAAAGGGCAGCGAATCTCTCGTCGGTCATGGTTAAGCCCGTACAGAAGCCGAAAAAATCCATGTTCAGGCGAAACGAGCCGTCTTCCTTGACATCCACCAGGTTTTCCATGATGGCCTGCGCGTAGCGGGGGACCCCGTAGGGGGCCAGACCCATCAGCTTGTATTCGCCTGAATTGACCTTGAAGCCGGTGTAGTAGGTGAATGCCGAGTAGAGAAGCCCCAATGAATGGGGGAAGTTGAGCTCCTTCAGGATCTCGATCTCTCTGCCCCTGCCTATGGCGATGGATGTGGTCGCCCATTCGCCGACACCATCCATGGTCAGGATTGCCGCTTCGTCGTAGGGGGAGGGATAATACGCGCTGGCGGCATGACTCATGTGATGTTCGGAAAAGAGCAGGATCTTGGCGAGATCATCTCTGTCGCCATGTAGGGAGAGTTCGTTTTGCAGGGAATTTTTCAGGAAAAGCTTGTCCTTCAGCCAGAGGAGCATCGATGTGGAAAAGGACTTGAAGCCCTTGGGAGCAAAGGCTATGTACGTCTCCAGCAACCGCTCGAACTTGAGGAACGGCTTGTCATAGAAGACTATATGGTCGAGCTCTGCAAGGCTGACTCCAGCCGTGCTCAGGCAGTATTCCAGTGCATAGTGGGGGAAACGGGGATCATGCTTTATCCTGGTGAAACGCTCCTCCTGGGCCGCGGCAATGATTTCGCCGTCCATGATCAGTGCGCAGGCGCTGTCGTGGTAATATGCGGAGATCCCTAGCAGCAGCATGGAGTCTTCCTAAAACAAGGTGTAGATGAATGGTGCCACTACCGAATTCTGTGTGACGATCAGCAGGATGCCGAACAGGAGCAGGATCACGATTATCGGGAGGAGCCAGAACTTTTTTCGCTGCATGAGGAAGTTGGTAAATTCCTTGATGAATTCCATTGATTGCCTGTTCAGTACTGGTTGTGGAATGAGCCCCTCCAGTTTTTTGGGGCGCACCGTCGCCAATAAGTAGTTATGCTGTGGTCGTAACGCAGTTGCAGGATATCTTTCCCCAGCAGTTTGAGCACCACAGCGGTTGGGATGACAGCGGTTACATATATAAGGCCAAAGATCAGCGGGTTTGTAATCCTGTGCATGATATTCCCAAAGTCGATGAACAGGTCGATGATTCTTCTCAGTGGCCAGGCCTGGGAAATTGCCATTAAGGCCAGCACTGTAGCGACCATTGCCAAATGTGGCAGGGATCTTCCTCGGGACAAGAGCACTATATGGATTAATTCAGTGATTGCTGCCAGTATTAGTCCTGATTGGATATATTTAATATTCTTTCTCTTGCTCAGTTCGTGGTAGTTCACTGGTCTCACCGATATGATCACCCGCTTAAATGGGAAGTGCTGCCGAGGCAGCAAGAGCCGTACAGCTGCAAGAATCTGTCATGCTGGTCTGTTGGCCAAGCTGCGCCACTGGCTTATTGATGCTTTTGCATAGGTAATGCGTTTTCTTCGCATGCAGCTTGGATACCCATGGAGCAGGCCTGCTTGTACTCTTCGCTTGCGAGGTCTTTACGTCCCATTTTCATATGGGCATCCGGATAGGCCGGTTGCAGCGCAATAGCTGCCGAAAAATCATCAGCTGCCTTGGCGGGCTCTTTCCGCCTTTGCCGGCTTCTCCGACTGTAACCCATCCGGATGGTCCGCCAGTTTCTGTTTTTTCGCCTCTTCCACGAACCATTCCAGCGGCCGCTCAGTCTGATCCTTAAAGGCGTTGAGGGAATCGTCCCTCATCTTGGCGGCCTCTTCGCTCGCCTGGGAGACGAGGATCTCGTCCACCACCTGGGGGCAGGAGGCCACCGATCCCGGTCGGGCCTCGATCTCCTCGTGGATGCTCGGCTCGACCTTGGGGTCCTTGGCAAAGCGCATCTTCAGGTCGATGGAGAAGTTTGTGTACGCCTCGAGCATGCGAAAGATGGTCGAGTCCCCCATGGGTCCCATGGTCCGGTCTTCGTCCGGCAGCGGTGAGACCTTGCCGTTCTCGATCTTGGCGCGGCCCACCATCTCGCAGCCGGTGCCGCCATCGGTGGTGTAGCCGAGATTGTCGGTGATGACTGCCAGGACGGTCGGGACGTTGGCCAGGTCCCAGTGGGCAAGGAGCCCTACTTCGCCGTCAGGGAGCGGGCTCAGGTCGTCGATGTTCATTGCCAGCACCCTCGACCAGGGGGGGACCGGCCTGGTCCGCTTGCGCGGAGGGAGCCCCTTGACGTAGCGGCGCAGGGGGTCGTCGAAGAGGTTGGTGGCCGTCTCCGCTTCACCCAGGACGTTGACGCAGTGGCTCTCGGGCACGTCCAGGATCTCTTTGACCATGGCGTAATAGTCGTCGCGGGTAACAACGCCGAAGCGTCCGCGGTACCCCCCCCCGTCGCAGACCCTGCTCCCCGGGGGGAGCTTGAACTGGAGTTTCTTTCTCCGGCAGGACTGGAAGAAGTAGACATAGGCCGCAGTGGCGCCGATGAGGGCCACCGGCACGCCGCTGGCCTCCGATTCGCGCAGGGCCTTGAGAAGGTTCTTTACGTCGATGCCGCTCTTGCCGAGGAGAAACATGCTGTCTTCGGTGCCGAAATGGGTGCGGGTCTGATCCATGCCGATGGCCATCCCCATGGATGGCGCCAGCTGGGGGCTGGGGGCGAGGATCAGGATGCGGCACCTTCTGTTTTCGTCAAAATCGGGGAAGAGATAGGAGGCGGTCATCTTCCTGTTGGCGCTGAAGACGAGGCGTTTGCCGTCCTCATCCCGGAAGATCCGCCCCCTTTGGGTAAGGCTTGTGGTTCCGCCTGTGAGGCAACCCATGACCGACTGCTCAAGGGGGAAGGAGGCCACCAGATGGGTCTTGAACACGTCATTGTACACCATGGGGACGTCCTGCCAGCGGCTGATGTCGCCGGGGCGGACCTTCTTTATGTCGCAGAACTCGCGGAAGATCGTATTTGTCTCGTACTGGAAGGCGAAGAGTCGCATGCAGTAGTCGTTGAAACGGTCGTCGGAGAGTTCGGCGTCAACACCGGCCTCGATGATGGAGAGAATCTCTTCGGTGAGGCGGTGGCTGTTTTCTTGTGATGACATGGTTGGCTCCCTTTATACTTTTAGGGGGGTGTAGGTTGGACCGCTTTCAAGCCTGCAAGTTGCGCACCATGCGGGAAGGGGTAGGGTTGCTGCGCAACTTGCTGATTATGTGGGGTTCGGCTGGCGTTGCCGTGCTGTGCAAGCGGGGGTGGTGCCTCATTTTTTTGCAGCCGTGTGCGTAAACTGTAGTCATCTGTCGGTTGCATATCCCCGGGGGGGGCAAAAAAAACTTTCAAGAATCCCTTACAATGGGATAGAGTAGCCCAAGTTTGCAAAGGGAGTCAAGCTAGGCTTAGCTGCTTCAGCTGAGGAGTTGGCGCGGAGATGGGGATGAAGCTTTCGAAAAGCCTGATAATAATAAATGGATTTCTACATGACTTTGCCGCCGGTATCTGGCTGGCGACGATCGTTACCATAGCCTGGCTTCACGGCGCCCATCTGGCGTCACCCGCAACCGCAGCGGTAATGAACCTGCTGGAGCGCCGCCTCTTCTGGAGCAGCGTGGCCGCGGCCCTGCTCATCATGGCAACCGGCGCCGGGCGTACCTTCACCTACGTGGACAACTGGTACGGCGAGGATGCGGAGCGGATGCGGCGCAAGGCTCTTCTTGCCAAGCATGTAATTCTCTTTGCGGCGTATGCCCTTGGTTATGTCTGGGTATGGGGCAAGGTGTTTCATTAGGCCTCCAGGTCGTGCAGAGTATGCTGTCGGTAAGAAATTTGCAGACAAAACAGGCTGGATCGGATAAGATTTTATATTTGTAATATATGGTTGTCTGCCGAGAAGTTGGATAAGGATAACTTATGTCGATAAAACGTGTTGCCCTCATTACCCCGCCATACCATTCAGGAGTGGTCGAGTCAGCCGGAACATGGCTGAATGTCGGTTTTGTCTATATCGCCGGCTCCCTGCGCGCTGCTGGCTATGAAGTTGACTATTACGATGCCATGTCCCTCTGGCACAAGTGGCCGGAAATCCAGAAAAGGATTGAGGATTTCAGGCCAGACGTCATTGCCACCACCTCCTTTACCGCCTCCATAGTCGATGCCGTCAAGCTCTGCGCCTTGGCTAAGAAGATCGATCCGCGCATCGTCACCGTCATCGGCAATGTCCACGCAACTTTCTGCTACGAGGAGCTCCTCCTCGGAGACCATGGCGTCCTCGATTACGTCGTGCGCGGCGAGGGGGAGGAGATCCTTCCCATGCTCCTCCACTGTCTTAACGCCGGCGATGACCCGAAAAAGGTCCCGGGGCTGGCCTTTTGGCGGGACGGCGGGGTGGTGGCTACGCCAAAAGCCCCGTACATCCAGAACCTGGATCAGCTCCCCACCGCATGGGATCTGGTGGAGTGGCCGATCTACAGTTACCGTGCCAAGAACAACGCCCGCCTGGCCATCGTCTCCTCTTCCCGTGGTTGCCAGCAGAAGTGCTCCTTCTGCTCCCAGCAGCTCTTCTGGTCCCAGACCTGGCGGGCACGCTCGCCGGAAAACTTCATCGCCGAGCTGGAGATGCTCAACTCCAAGTACGGGGTGCAGGTGGCCATGCTCTCCGACGAGATCCCCACTTTCGACCGTGATCGCTGGGTTCGCATCCTCGACCTGATGCTTGAGCGTCAGGTGCCGGTGAAGCTCCTCCTGGAGACCAGGGTGGACGACATTCTCAGGGATGCGGACATAATGGACAAGTACCGGGAAGCCGGGGTGGAGCATATCTATGTCGGCGTCGAGGCAGGCAACCAGGTCACCCTGGATATGTTCAAGAAGGACACCGAGGTCGCCCAATCCAAGCAGGCGATCGACCTGATCAACGGTGCCGACATAGTCTCGGAGACATCCTTCGTCCTCGGCATGCCCGACGACACTTCGGAGTCCATTGCCGAGACCGTGGAGCTGGCCAAGCACTACAACCCTGACATGGGGTTCTTCCTGGCCATCGCCCCCTGGCCCTATGCCGAGCTCTACTCGGAACTGGAGCCTTACGTTGCCACCAAGGACTATCGCAAGTACAACCTGGTCGAGCCGGTGATCAAGCCGAAGAACATGACCATGCAGGAGCTGGAGCTCGAACTGGGGAAGGCGTCGCAGAAGTTCTACATGCACAAGTTCCAGAACCTGCACCAGCTCTCCCCCTGGAAGCAGGAGTTCATGCTCTCGGTCCTGGACATCTTCATCAACCACTCCTACCTGGCCGGTCAGATGAAGGCGGCCATGAAGGAGGGGAAGGAGATGCCGGAAGAGGTGAAAAAGCTGCTCAGGTCGGTCAAGGGGCATGCCAAGGGGGCTCACGTGGACCATCACATCGGGGTGGCCCCGATCCCCTGAGGTCGTTCGTCGGATACGGTAAAGACAAAGGCCGTGGGCAGATAATGCTCACGGCCTTTGTCGTGTCTGCGAACCGATGCTGTGGAGGTGGCATTGCTTCTCCGGCGAAAATGTATTACAAATTACTTCATGAAGCCAATCCTTCGCCCGATTAAATACTCGATACGGCTACTTCTCGTGTTCTGTCTCCTCCTCCCCGTCTTTTCCTTTGCCGAGGGGGTAGACGAGCCCGATGCGGAGACCCCGGCAATTGTCGTCGGCGGAGACAGGGACTACCCACCTTATGAGTTCGTCGACAAGGAGGGGAGGCCGGCTGGCTACAACGTAGACCTGACCCGGGCCATTGCCGATGTCATGGGGATGAAGGTGGAGTTCCGCTTCGGCAGCTGGTCGGAGATGCGCAAGGGGCTGCATGAGGGGAGTATCAACATCCTCCAGGGGATCTCCTGGTCGGAGGAGCGCGCCAAGAGGCTTGACTTCAGCCCCCCCCACACCATAGTTCACCATGCCGTATTTGCCCGCAAGGGGAGTTTGCCGGTTAAGTCCCTGGAGGAGCTGAGGGGGAAGAAGGTTATTGTTTTCCGTGACGGCATCATGCACGACCTCCTGGTTCGCATGGGGTTCGGCAAGGACCTGATCCTCACCGGCACGCCGGCAGACGCCCTGCGCCTCCTCGCCTCCGGGAAGCACGATTACTGTGTGGTGGCCAGTCTGCCGGGGATGTATCTCATCCGCGAGCTGCATCTGAACAACCTGGTGCAGGTGGCCAAGAGCGTCTCCTCCCAGAAGTACTGCTATGCGGTAAACAAGGGGGAGGCTGAACTCCTTGCCCGCTTCAGCGAGGGGCTGGCAATAGTCATGCAGACTGGCCAGTACCAGGCGATCTACGACAAGTGGCTCGGGGTGCATGAGCCGCCGCGTTTTTCCAGGGAGCGGGTGCTGAAGTACGGCGCAATGGTGCTGCTCCCTCTCATTGCCGGCCTGATGGCCAGCGTCGTCTGGTCCAGGACCCTGCAGCGCCGGGTAGAATCCAGAACCGATGAACTGGCCCGGGAGGTGGCCGAGCGCAAGCTTGCACTGGAGGAGCTGCGTCGCCACCAGGACAAACTGATCCAGGCGGACAAGATGGCCTCCCTGGGGATACTTGTCTCCGGGGTTGCCCATGAGATCAACAACCCCAACGGCCTGATACTCCTGAATCTACCCATACTGAGGGACGTTTATGCAGATGCCCTGGCTGGGCTGGAGGAGCGCTACCGGCTGGAGGGGGATTTCCTCCTCGGCGGGGTAAGCTACGGCAGGATGAGGGAGGAGGTGCCGCAGATGCTGGAAGAGATGCTGAACGCCTCCCAGCGGATCAAGCGGATCGTCGAGGATCTGAAGGATTTTGCCCGTCCGGATGCGGTGGCGGCCATGGAGCCCTTCGACATCAACAAAGTTGTCCAGGCTGCAGTGCGCCTGGTGGACCCCTCCCTGCGCAAGGCTACCAACAGGT
Source organism: uncultured Geobacter sp. (assembly GCA_937871715.1). Taxonomy (GTDB): domain Bacteria; phylum Desulfobacterota; class Desulfuromonadia; order Geobacterales; family DSM-12255; genus CALMBF01. The sequence continues at coordinate 8,481 of CALMOE010000218.1, forward strand.
TTTCAGCGCTTTACGCGGAAGGTTTGCCCCTGGTCTGGGGTAACCCCCTGCGCATCGAGCAGGTGGTCATCAATCTCCTCATCAACGCCTGCCAGTCCCTTGCGAGCAGCGAGCGGGCCATCGAAGTCACCACTGAGCACAAGCCTTCCTCCGGTGTGGTGCTCCTGACCGTCAGGGACGAAGGGGTCGGCATCCCGGCGGAGCACATCCCCCACCTTACCGACCCTTTCTTCACCACCAAGAGGGAGAGCGGCGGCACCGGCCTGGGGCTCTCCATCTCCGCCGGAATAGTTCAGGAGCATGGCGGGGAGTTGAGATTCGATTCGCCCCAGGAAGGGGGGACAATAGTCAGGTTGTCCCTGCCGGCCATGAAGGAGGATATGCGCCCATGAACCAGTCACTTTATCCAGGATTCAAGATCCTGCTGGTGGATGACGAGCCGGCCTGGCTCCGTTCGGTTAGCCTGATCCTCGCCCGGGCTGGGGTCAGCAATATCACCACCTGCACCGACAGCCGGGAAGTCATGGGGCTCCTTGCCGCCAGGGAGATCGGCCTGGTGCTACTTGATCTGACCATGCCCCATCTCTCCGGCGAGGACCTTCTCTCCTCAATAGCCGAGATGTATCCGGAGGTCACCACCATCGTCGTCAGCGGCATGAACCAGATCGAAACCGCGGTCCGCTGCATGAAGCTCGGCGCATTCGACTATTTCGTCAAGAGCGTCGAGGAGGACAGGCTGGTGCAGGGGGTCATGCGCGCCATCAGGATGCACGAGCTGGAGCGGGAAAATCGGGTCATGTCGGACCGTCTACTCTCCGGCGGGCTGCGCCATCCCGGCGCCTTCAGGGAGATCATCAGCGCCGATCCGGCCATGCATGCCATATTCGCCTATATCGAGGCAGTGGCCCAGAGCCCCCAGCCCCTGCTCGTAACCGGTGACAGCGGGGTTGGCAAGGAGCTGGTTGCACGGGCGGTGCACCGTCTGAGTGGCCGCAAGGGACAGCTGGTGTCGGTGAACGTCGCCGGCCTGGATGACAATGTTTTCAGCGACACCCTCTTCGGTCACCTGCGCGGTGCCTTCACCGGCGCAGACCAGCCAAGGAGGGGGATGATCGAGGAGGCTGCCGAGGGGACCCTCTTCCTCGACGAGATAGGCGACCTCTCCATCCCCTCCCAGGTGAAGCTGCTGCGCCTCCTCCAGGAGGGGGAGTACTTCCCCCTGGGGAGCGACCGTCCCAAGCGGCTAAGCGCCAGGATCATAGTTGCCACCCACCAGAACCTCTCCGCCAAGGAGGCCGCCGGCAGCTTTCGCCGCGACCTCTACTACCGCCTGCGCACCCACCGCATCCAGATCCCCCCCCTGAGGGAGAGGTTGGGGGACATCCCCCTGCTGGTGGAGCACTTTCTCCAGAGCGCGGCCCAGGAGCTGGGGAAGAAGAAACCGACCCCCCCCAGGGAGATTTTCCAACTGCTCGCCAGCTACTCCTTCCCCGGCAACGTCCGGGAGCTGCGGGCAATGATCTATGATGCGGTAAGCGTTCACCGGGACAGGGTCCTCTCCATGGAGAGCTTCATCCGCGCCATAGGCTCGGATGGTGAGGCGGAAGGCGGCGAGGTGCATCTCCCGGGGGAGAGCATGTTCAAGGGTATGGAGAAGCTGCCGACCATCACCGACACCGTCGAGCAGCTGATCGCCGAGGCCATGGAGCGGGCCGTCGGCAACCAGACCATAGCCGCCCGTCTGCTGGGGATCTCCCAGCCGGCCCTGAGCAAGAGGCTCTCCCGTCGGGAGCAGTAGAGGCCCCTGCTGTTTTCCCCTGCACGCAAGAGCTGATTCCCGTCTGCTTTTGTTATTCATGCCGTCTTTGGCGACCATCCCAGTGGAACGGGTATAACCTTTGTCATAATCGATAACCAAGGTTATGCCCATCCCAACTCCCCGTAATACAGCGTTTCTTTTTTGGCCCCCTCATTATGCATCATTCCAAAAGTTATACCCCTTTCGCGTCGCCACATAGTGATAAAACACAGTTTCTGTAATAAAAACAGCATATTGCAAATTGTTTACATTTTGGTACTCCTCTTGCTGATATGTCATTACATGGTGCCGCTGAAAAAGGCGGCGAAAGGAGGTAAATGACATGGAGTGGATCAATACCAAGGAACAGCTGCCTGAGCGGGAGTCGAGAGTGCTTCTCTATACCCCCTACGAGATTTTCGGCAAGGACCATACCTGCATCGGCGACCGGGAAGCGATTTCGGCCTGCAAGACCCGCAAGGGGAGGGGCAGTGTCCCCATATTCACCCACTGGATGCCACTCCCGGCTATGCCGGAGTGACTGGGCTTTTAGCCGGTTAAATGCCTGTGAACTGAAATAGCTACAGACCAAGCTGCTCCAATAAAAGGGAAGAAAGGAAAGTCACCATGCAGAAGAAACCATTTTACAAGCATCTTTATTTTCAGGTACTGACGGCCATTGCCGCCGGTATTGCCCTCGGCTACTACTACCCCGAAGCCGGGGTGCAGATGAAGCCTCTCGGTGACGGCTTCATCAAGCTGATCAAGATGATCATCACTCCGGTCATCTTCTGCACCGTCGTCACCGGCATTGCCGGCATGGAGGACATGAAGAAGGTCGGCCGGGTGGGGGGGAAGGCGCTCCTCTACTTCGAGGTCATTACCACCCTGGCACTGGGTATCGGATTGCTGGTGGTGAACATCATCCAGCCGGGGGTCGGCTTCAATGCCGACGTCACCAAGCTGGACACCAAGGCCCTCACGGCCTACACCACCCAGGCCAAGTCCCACTCGGTGACCGACTTCCTCCTCAACGTCATCCCCTCATCGGTGGTGGATGCCTTTGCCAAGGGGGACATCCTCCAGGTGCTCCTCTTCGCCCTCCTCTTCGGCTTCGCCCTCTCCGCCCTGGGTGAGAAGGGGAAGCATGTGCATAAGCTGATCGACACCATCTCCCATGCCTTCTTCGGCATCGTCAACGTCATAATGAAGCTCGCCCCCATCGGCGCCTTCGGCGCCATGGCCTTCACCATCGGCAAGTTCGGTGTCGGTTCACTCTCCAAGCTGGGGATGCTCATGGGTAGTTTCTACGTTACCTGCATCCTCTTCGTCTTCGTAATCCTCGGTTCCATCGCCAAGATGTGCGGCTTCAGCATCTTCAAGTTCCTGCGCTACATCAGCGAGGAGCTCCTCATTGTCCTCGGTACCTCCTCCTCCGAATCGGCCCTGCCGCGGATGATGACCAAGCTGGAGAACCTGGGGTGCAAGAAGTCGGTGGTCGGCCTGGTCATCCCCACCGGCTACTCCTTCAACCTGGACGGCACCTCCATCTACCTGACCATGGCCGCGGTCTTCGTGGCACAGGCTACCAACACCCCCCTCACCATGACCCAGACCCTGACCATTCTCGGGGTGCTCCTCCTCACCTCCAAGGGTGCCGCCGGGGTTACCGGCAGCGGCTTCGTCACCCTGGCAGCTACCTTCGCCGCCATCCCCACCATCCCGGTTGCCGGCCTGGCTCTCATCCTCGGCATCGACCGTTTCATGTCCGAGGCCCGGGCAATCACCAACCTCATCGGCAACGGCGTGGCAACCGTAGTCGTCTCCAAGTGGGAGAACGAACTGGATGTGGAGAGGATGAACCAGGTTCTAAGCGGCGATGGCACCCCACTTGCCGCTGGAGAAGCGGTGCTGGCCATGGTTGAGCCCGAGCTTGAGGTCGTTCCCGACTAACAGTCGTCCTACTGCATTGCCATGGTTGCAGCAAAAAAGAGAAGAGGCGCCGGACGCGGCGCCTCTTCTCTTTTTTGCGTGCAGCATGGGTTCTGGGAAAAATTCGCCTTTGCCCTTGGCAACCCGGCCCACTAATGCTTATAGTCTTGTCATGGATCAGGAGACGCACGACGGCGAATTTTCGTCACAGGAGTGGCCGGCGCTGGTGCCGGGGCGAATCGTCCCCGGCCTCCCCCCCTATATCGGCAGGGAGCGGGCCAGGCTCTGGGCGCTGGTGCTAACCTCCCGGGGGGTGCCCTGCACTCTGGAGCAACTGGCAACGGTAGGCTGGGAGATAAGGGTGCCACAGCAGAGCCTCGCCAGGGCTGAGGAGGAGATAGCCCGCTACGAGGAGAGCAACCGGGCATGGCCGCCACCCCTTCCTCCACCCCGCCCCATGGTTGAGAATACATTGGTGACCCTGTCGGTGCTGATCCTCCTGGCAACCTTCCACAACTTTGTCCGCCTCGAATTGGTCCTCCCCGGCGGCATCCACCCCGACTGGCTTGAGATCGGCAGCGCCAGGGCCGGCCTGGTCCTGGACGGTGACTGGTGGCGGCTGGTCACCTCCCTCACCCTTCATCGGGATGTGGCCCATCTCCTCGGAAACCTCTGCATCGGCGGGGTGTTTGTCTTCATTCTCTGCCGGGAGCTGGGGTCCGGGCTGGCCTGGAGCCTGATAATCGCGGCAGGCTCTCTGGGCAATCTGCTAAATGCCCTGGTACAGCCGGCTGTGCACGACTCGGTCGGCGGCTCCACCGCCGTTTTCGGCACGGTCGGCATCCTGGCGGCATTGAGCGCGGTGCGCTACCGCCACCACCTGCGGAAGCGCTGGGGGCTGCCGGTGGCGGCGGCACTCTCCCTCCTGGTTCTCCTCGGCTCCGAGGGGAAGGATACGGACCTGGGGGCCCACCTCTTCGGCCTGCTTGCCGGGGTTTCCCTCGGTCTTGTCACCGAGATTGTCATTGCCCGCCGGGGGTGCCCCGGTCCAGTTCTCAACGCCCTGCTGGCAATCGTTGCCGCTCTTGCCGTAGCCGTCTCCTGGTTTAGCGCCCTGGCCCTTGCCCGGTGATGCCGGTCACCCGATCCGTCAGCAGGCGGTAAACGTCCCCTTAGTCAGTGCGCCTCGGAATCCGATTATCCCCGCCATCTCCTCTGCGCATGCCTCCACGACCCGGGAGGGAGCTTCGTCTATTCCCATTACCTTTGCCAGGAGAAGCTTGGCGGTGGCCGTCTGCCGCTGAGGTGTCATTAACAGCCTGCTTGGTATTGGCTGGACATGGCATTTAAGGGTGGTGGATAACTTCCACGCAATTCATTGAATTGCGGAACAGGGGGGATAAAATTACAAGGACATGACAAGGCGGGGAGCGCAGGGGGAGACCATGGATCGGCGTGAATTCGTTAGGGCAGTGGCGGGAGGGCTTTTCACTCTTTTTGCCAGTGAGGGTCTGGCGGAAGCACCAGGGCGAATGAAGCTGTCTCAGTCTGGTGGGCGAGGGCGGGGGAGGGTGGCCCTGATCAGGAGCGGGGACCGTGCCGACGGCATAAAAAGGGCGATCCGGCTCCTGGGTGACAATCCGGTCAGGGGGAAGCGGGTCCTCCTCAAGCCCAACTTCAATACCGCCGACCCGTTCCCCGCCTCGACCCATAATGACACCCTGGTTAACCTCATCGACCAGTTGCGGGAGATGGGGGCCCGGAGCATTACCGTCGCCGAACGGAGTGGCCCTCCGGCAACAGCCGACGTGCTCAGGGATAAGGGGATATTTGATCTCTGCCGCAGGCTCGATGTGGGGCTGATCAACTTCGAGGAGCTTCCGCGCTCCGAATGGGTTAGGGTCAGGCCTCCGGGGAGCCACTGGCGTGACGGCTTCCTCGTGGCAAAACCGGTTCTCGATGCAGAGTGCATCGTTACCACCTGCTGCCTCAAGACCCACGGCTATGGCGGTGTGTTCACCATGTCCCTAAAACTATCGGTCGGTATGGTCAGCAAGGATAACATGAAGGAGCTGCACACATCTTTCCTCAGCCAGCGCAAGATGATCGCCGAAATAAACCAGGTCTATGCCCCGGCTCTGATTCTCCTCGACGGCATCGAGGCTTTTGTGGACAAGGGGCCGATGAGCGGGCCGAAGAAGCGGGCCGATGTGATCCTGGCCTCCACCGACCGCATAGCCGTCGACGCGGTTGGCCTGGCGGTGCTGAAGGAACTGGGGAGCAACAGGGAGATCATGGAGAGGCCGATCTTCGCCCAGGAGCAGATCGCCAGGGGGGTGGAGCTTGGGCTGGGGGCGGGAAGTCCCGGTGATATCAAGATAGTCAGCGATGACAAGGCCGGTATGGAGTATGCGGAAAGGCTTCGCCTCATACTGGCGAGGGGGTGAAGTTTTCAGGCTCGATGGTGCTCAGTTGGAAGGGGGCACGTTTGGCAGTCCGCTCCTTTAATCTTGCAATTAGTCAAAAAAACTGCTACAAAAAATTCCACGGACTGGCCGAGCTGTTTGGGGGTAAAATCCATTATTTCTCGGCCATTTACATCCAGTATGAATTCCTCGTTAGCATGAGGCGTTTGCACAAACAGAGGCTACTGCCCGGAAATGTCGAAAGACGCCAACGGGTAGACCAGGTATTGTCGGCTTAAGGCTTTACCTAAGGTAGCTGGTCATTCGACCTACGTTGTGCACTGCCGAAAATCCACGAGAGGGGAACCAGGTGCATATGCATGCGGCCACGGTTCTCCGTGGCTTTTGTCGTTTGAGCGTACTTAGAAGCGGAAAGGTGGTGGTTTTACCCTTTGGACAGTCATAGTAGCGAATATCCGTTACCCATCCCGTTCCTGCAACGGTAATCCCCCCCTAAGCAGACCTATTTGCTGCCTGCTTTGGATGATTCCGTTTGACAAGAACGGGACACTCTGATGCAGGGAGTTTTCGACCTCGATTCCTCCCAATTTATTAACAGGCTTGTCGATCTGAGTTCCGGCATGCGTACGACTGGCGATCCCCATCCCCGTGGCGTCTGTCTTGGCGCGCCCGGCGCTGAGCACCGCCATTTCCTGCGCAAAGCCTTTCTCCGCCAATTGATGATTTTGGGTTTGACGCCGAGACCTGGTTGGAGCGCATCATTCGATTATCTGCAGGTCAGGCAGGCTCCGCCTTTCTGACCGGATTGGGAGTTATAGATGTCACTCTACATTGTTAAGGATCTTCTCGCAAAGCACCGGCATGATGACGTTGCTGCAGCAGGTCGGGAGCTGCCGCTCAATGGCCAGGTGGAGAGCTCGGCACAAAAGCAGTGCCGGGTCGAACTGCGTTCATATCTCGCCAGGCTGGATTCGGCAGAGATCGCGGAAATCCTCGAAGCGCTTCCAGCAGATGACCTGCTGCTTGTCTGGGGGGAGATCGACGAAAGCCGGCTCGATGAGCTCCTCGATGATGTCTCCGATGCCACCCGCGACATCCTCGCCAGCCGCAGCAATTATCTCGGCGCAGCTTGCGTGGTCAATGCCTTTGAGTTGACCCATGGACGGCTGCGCCAGACCACAATTGAGTCGGTGGAAGACTTGGAGGGGATCAAGCCGATCTGGGTCGATCTGGTCGGGACCACCAAGGAAGACCGGCGCAAGGTCGGAAATTACTTCGGCATGGAGTTCCCGGACCCGGAGGAGCTGACCGACATCGAGGCGAGCGCCAGGTTTTACATAGAGGAGAACGGTGAAATCCATCTCCATTCAGATTTCCTCCTCGACAAGGAGGGGGAGTCCCGCAACGTTCCTGTTGCTTTCATCCTCTTCAGGGACATCCTTTTCTCGGTCCGCGAGGAGGAGCTCCCCGTATTCCGTCTGCAGCGTCTCCGTGCCCGCATCCAGGCCGGCTCGGTAACAGACGGGATGGATATGCTGCTCGACCTCTACGCAGCCGATGTTGAGTATTCCGCCGATGCCCTTGAGGAGAGCTATGCCGCCCTCGGCGAGGTCGGCAAGCAGGTCCTCAGCGAAAGCATGACCGATGAGGATGCGGCTAAGACCCTGGCCGCCATTGCTGAGGAGGAGGATCTAAACGGCCGGATCAGGAGAAACGTGCTGGATACCCGTCGGGCGCTGACCTTCCTTCTGCGCAGGAAGCTTCTCACCTCACCACAGGTGGAGGATGCCCAGCAGATAATGCGGGACATCGAATCCCTGGATGGCCACACCGCATTCCTCTTCGACAAGATCAACTTTCTCATGGATTCAACGGTAGGTTTCATCAATATCAACCAGAACCGGGTCATCTACCGACTGACGGTTCTGAGCGTCATCTTCATGCCCCTTAACGTCATCGCCGGAATAGGCGGCATGTCTGAATTCTCGATGATGACCAGGAACATCCCCTGGCCGGTCTCCTATGCCATCTTTACTGTTGGCATGTTCATCGTAGCCTGGGTCACCTATGTGATCCTGAAGATGTATGAGAACAGGAGCAGGGGGCGGCGCCATGCAGTAACCCGCGGGCTCTGATGAAAAGTGGGCCGACCCGGTGCCGGTATCTGCGCTTCGCAACCACTCTTCCCTGGAATGAAAAAAGGGGGGATCGCTCCCCCCTCTCCATCGCAGTAACGCCTCAACTCAATTGCTATTGCACCTTGATCATCTTTCCGCCGCAGCCGCATCTGCCAGGCTTCTGGCTGACGGCATTGCAGCGGCAGTTGCCGCAATCGCAGCGGTACTCCCCCATTATGGGGGCGGAGAGCTCCTTCCCCTCCACAGAGTAATAGACCCTCTCTGCATCAACCTTGCTGACCGTTGCCTTGACCATGTTCCTGCCGCAGCCGCAGCTCCCCTCTGAACTGGAGAGTGTGCCGCATTTGCACGCCGCACCGCAGGCGCAGACGTAGATGCTGTCGCCCACCTTGGCAGCAAACTTCTCTCCCTCGGCATATACGGCGGCGGCCAGGCCAACGGCGAAGGTCATTGCCAGGATAGCCAACTGTAAACGTTTCATGATGCACCTCCATAGATTAGTTATACTCAGTCACAATGTTAGCCCGTGACTGAAGCTTGTCCAGAATATATCCACTTGGCCTCAAGGTTTCGGAATGGTAAGGGTAAAGCTTCTCGTGCCGCTCCCCTTTTCATTGACCCGCCACTCCCCCAGCACCTCCCGCTCCCTGCCTGGCAGATTGCGCGAGATTTTTATGTGTACCTCGAGCATGGAGCCGTGGCCTGCTGGAAGTTCGGCAAAGTCCAAGTCTATGCGGTTCTCGCCGTACCTAAGTCCGTTCCCTCCAAGGTTGTAGCTGTACTGCACGTCTGTCTTCCCCTCCAGATCCTTCATGGCGGTGCCGTTGGCCCTGACCGTGCCGGTGTAGTTTACTGCGTAGATGAAGGTGTGGATATGGTCCGGCGTCTCCTCCCGACTGATTGCCGTCTGGGGTGATGATGTCGCTTCCCCCCCTGAAATAGTTGTCTGTGTCGCCCCCTCCTTGGGAGGGAAGTCGATTATCCGGTACTCCCCGCTCATATGAGTTGCTGGCGCAGCTGTCGTTTCGCTGGCGGAGATGGTCACATTCCCCGCCTGCAACTGGCGGAGCTTGCCGAGTGCCGCCCCACCGGCGAGAAAGACGATTGCCGCCGGGACCAGGACGAAACCGGCAAGGGCTATTGCCGGCCATTTGAGCAGGTCGCCGGTTCCGCAGGGGTAGGGGATCTCTCCTTTCAATTCAGCAAGGTCACGGTAGAGCAGGTAGTGGAAGATCATGACAAATGGGAGAAATGCTATGGCCAGGAGCGGGCCCGCAAGGGGGATCGCCCCGACGATGGCCGAGGCGGCCCAGACCAGGAGCAGCCTCAGGGCCACGTTGAACCACTGGCCGCGCAGGTACTCCCGGCTCTTCAGCAGCGCCCCCATGCCGCGGACATCCTCTGCCACCAGGATGAACTGGGCGAAGAAGAACCAGACCATGAAGATTATCCCGGGGATGATGAAGAGCAGGAATCCGCCGGAGATGACGAAACCGGTGAGGAAGCCGACCCAGAGGAGGGGGAGGGCGATGCTCCGCCCCTTTGCCAGGGCATCCTTGAATGACAGATCTTCATCGGCGACAGCATGGAGGAAGGAGCCGAAGCAGCTGAACCCCCCGTAGAGGCCGGCAAGGGCGCCTGTGGCTGCGAGGATTAGGAAGAGCGCCCCCCCCTTTGCCATCCCCGAGAGGATGGCGGCCCCGAGCAGCAGGGCCGGGGGGACGATGAATGCGACCATTGACAGGAGGTAGAGGCCGATCAGCACGGCAAAGCGCTGCTGGAAGTTTCGCCAACTTCGGCCGAAGAGATCGGCGATCTCGGGGAGCTGCTTCGTTGCCGCAGGGCGCTCCCTTCTGGGGCGGGGGGCGGTGAGGAGGGCGCTCATCAGCTGGTCTGTCGTAGGGGGAGGCACGGCAGGCTGAGGTTTGGGCTGTTGTTGAGGTTGAGGCTCCTGTCTTGACGGCTGGGCTGGGAGGGTAAATGTGAAAGTTGTCCTGCAGCTTGGGCAGGTTACGCTGCAGCTTGTCGTCGGGATCTTGTCCCTTGGCACCCGGCGTGAAAACCCGCAGGATGGACAGGTTACATCGGTATGATCCATTAGAGGCTCCATCAGTACTCGACTATTTCATGTTGAAGCGGACGGTCAGTCCGCTGGGGGAGACGGAGGCCAGGGTCACCTGCACACCGTTTATGGCGATACTCTTGCCCGGGGTGAGCGACTCACCATCGCCAGCCTTGCCGTTGCCATCAGCATCGATGACCACGGGGTCGTTGGAGTAGTCGCCATCGGCGTTGGCATCGAAGGCGACCACCTTGTACTGTTTCTCCTTGACGGTCAGGTTGCCGTGCCAGTGGCAGACTGGGTAGAACCTCACCCCACCCATGTTGCTGCCAAAGAGCCAGAAACGGTAGGGGGCGATCACCTTCTCCCCGTCGTAGCGGATATGGATGCTGTAGGTGTTGGGGATCAGCTCGGACTTCTCCCCCAGGGCCGGCGTCCGGTCGTCGGTGAGGTCGCCGTTGCGGTTTTCGTCGAACCAGAACTTGGGCGGGTTGGACTCCTCGGTGATCACCAGGTGCGTCTTCCCCGCAATGGTAAACTCGTCGTAGTGGCGCTTGGCACCGCTCTCCTGAGGGATTTTCTTGAACCCCTGGTCGGGGCTGGGGGTGTCGAAGAGATGTAGCCCCGATCCCTGGGAAACTGACAGCCCGAGGGGGAACGGTTCGGGGGAGGGCTGCAGCTCTATCGGTGTTCCTCCCCCCATGGCGCCCGCCTTGATGGGGGGGGGAGGGGGCCCTTCCCCCGACTTGCTGCATCCAAATGCCAGCGTGAGCAGCATGGTTGCCGCGATACTCCTGTGTCTGAAGTTCATCTGCAGCTCCCGATGGAGATTATTGTGTCGCATGGTGAGGTTCTCGCTTTTGTCCTATCCTTTGTAGCTCCCTGTAGATGTTTTCCGGCCGGGGATAGCCGTTTTCCAGTTTCAGGCAGGTCAGGTGCAGGTGGGTGGGGGAGCGCCTCTTGTGGGCGTTTAGCCCCGTCCGGCCTACGGTGGCAATGGGGTCGCCGGGCTTAAGGATGTCTCCCAGGTTAGTGAGTATCTCCCTGTTGTGGGCGTAGTAGACCAGGAGTTCGTTTGTCGGGTCGTACACCCAGATGTACTTCCCACCCCGTAGGCTGCTTCCGGGGTGCCACTCTCTTGCCAAGGCGACGACAATACCCCCTGTCATGGAGAGCACCCTGACTGGGGCGCCGCTTCTGTCGTCCAGATCGTCCTGGTTGCGGTCGCGGATGAAGAGATCGAAGGAGGGGTGGCCACCGTGCCTGTTGCCGGCGAAGTAGTCGTAACCGGAGGCCACATAGTCACGCCCCCTGTTGCCGCTTGCCGCCAGGCTGTACCCTTCAATGGGGAAACGCCACTCGCTGCGTGTCACGGCCTTCCCACCTCTCGCCGAATACTCCGCCTTTATCTGCGGCAGAAGTCGCCGCAACTCGGCCAGGGCATCACTTCTAGCAGTCAGACCGTCGCGGATGAAGCTGTTGAGCCTGTCAAATTCGACCCATGGGGGGGAGTTGTCCCGACTGTGCAGAGGGGGAGGAGATAAGATTGCTGCCAGGAGGAGAACGACGAGAGCCGCCATTGCTATCCGCACTTAAGAGTTCCTTTTCCAGGAGAAGTTCAGCTGCAACCGGCGTACTAAATGGAAGGGACCATGCGCAGCTCCTGCTCGATGTCGTTGATGTTGACCAGAATCTCCTCGCCCTTGTGCCCTTCCGAGCGGACCAGGCCCCGGTCGACCCACAGTTTGATCTGGGCCGTGGTCAGGCCGTATTTTGCCGCGGCTTCATCGATTGTGTACCAACTTTTGGTAAGTGACATGGCAGCCTCCTCGCGGGGGTCTTTTCTGTAACTATACCATTTCTGACGTCCACGTCACTTTGGCAAAAAAAAATGCCCGTGTAAAGCCGTTAAGAGCATATACTCGGGATGACGGTTTGAAATGGCGCTTGCGGTTCGCTGCTGCGTGCCCACGAACTGAACAGCAATGCCACCTATGCGTGCATTAAGCGTTGAGTTTGTTTGTTCTGCCATGGGGAGGAGGTGCTTGGCAGCTGGGATCTGGGGGGGGAGTGTGTCTGGCACAGTTTAAGCATTAACGATCATGAAAGAGACGGCCAGAATACGACGGCGTATTAAAGAGCAAGCGAGCGACGAAGCCCGGCAGAGCAAACTGCTGGGCTTTTTGCTTGACTGGATGCTGTCAGATGATTCATGCCTGGATCGGCCAGGGTACTCGGCCTGCCCGGCCGGCATGTCTGCGCTGCCTAACCCTCGTGCCACCGGCTTTCGATGGCCGAGGTGGTGATCAGTTGGCGTAGATCGATTTCGACGGGCTGTCTTGGATGAAGGTTTCGTGCAGGATACGCACAGCCAGTTCCGTGTATTTTTCCTCGATGGCGACGGAGATTTTTATGTCAGAGGTCGAGATCATCTGGATGTTTATGTTGTTGTAGGCGAGGGCGGTAAACATACGGGCGGCGACGCCGGCATGGCTGCGCATGCCGATGCCGACAATGGATACCTTGCAGATCCGCTCGTCGGCCACCACGTTCTTTGCCTGGAGTTCGTCGGCGATCTCCCGGGTGATGGCATGGGCCCTGGAAAGTTCCTGCTTCTTAACGGAGAATGTAAGGTCGGCCAGCCCTGCCTGGCTGACGTTCTGCACGATCATGTCCACCGAGATGTCGTCCTTTGCCAAGGCGGTGAGAATCTTGGCGGCAACTCCTGGCTTGTCGGGGATGCCGATTACGGCGATTTTTGCTTCGCTCTTGTCGTAGGCAATGCCCGTAACTACGCTTGCGTCCATGTCATTCTCCTCTTTGGTGACCAGGGTTCCCGGTTCTTCGGTGAAAGCTGACCGGATATGAAGTTCCACATTGTGCTTCATGGCGTATTCCACGGCACAGGTCTGCACTGCGAGAGTCCCGGCACGGGAAAGCTCCAGCATCTCGTCGTAGGTGAGCCGCTCCATCTTGAGTGCTTCGGCGCAGACCGCCGGATCGGCCGTGTAAATACCGTCGACATCGGTGTAGATTTCGCAGTCATCTGCCTGCAGGGCTGCGGCCAGTGCCACGGCGGCGGTATCTTCATCGTCCCTGCCAAGGGTGGTTATGTTCCCTTTGGCATCTATCCCCTGCTGGCCGGCTACAATGACAATCGATCCGTGATTTATGTCGGCGCGTATTTTCGTCGGATCGATGCTCTGGATGACGGTGCGGGAGGTGGTGGAGTCGGTGCGCATCGGGATTTGCCATCCCAGGTAGGGGGATGCCTTGTATCCCAGGGATGTTAGCGCAAGGGAGAGTTTGCCTGCCACAAGCTGGTCAGCGGTGGAGATGATGAGGTCGTGTATTTTACCGTCTGCATCGGAGAGGATCTCCTTCGAAATCTCGACAAGTCTGCCGGTCTCCTCTCTGGGGGCCGATACGGCCACAACAAGATCGTTGCCGGAGTTGTATGTGTTAATGATGCGTTGGGCGACCTTTAAAATCCCTTCGCGACTGCATAAAGCGTTGCCGCCGTATTTTTGCACAACGATAGGCATGCTCGTCTCCTGGAGCGTGTGATTTTAAAAATGCCCGGCCTTCCGGCCGGGCATTGGTGGTTATAAAAAGGGGTTTCTCTTGCTATACGAGCCCGTGGGCTACCATGGCGTCGGCAACCTTGATGAATCCGCCGATGTTGGCGCCAAGAACATAGTTGCCGGGATCGCCGTACTCGTCGGAGATTTTGTAGCAGAGGCTGTGAATACCCTTCATGATGTTTTCCAGCTTGACTTCGGTGTCCTCGAAGGACCATGAGTCACGCTGGGCATTCTGCTGCATTTCCAGGGCTGAAGTGGCAACGCCGCCTGCATTTGCCGCCTTGCCCGGTCCATAGGCGATCTTGGCATCGAGGAAAACCTTGACCCCTTCAGGAGTGGTCGGCATGTTGGCACCCTCGCCTACGGCGATGCAGCCGTTCTTCACCAGGGTCTTTGCGTCCTTGCCGTTGATTTCGTTCTGGGTCGCCGAAGGCATGGCAACCTGACATGGGATCTCCCAGATGTTTCCTGCCGGGATGTACTTGGCATCCTTGTGCTTTGCGGCGTACTCCTCGATCCGGGCTCTACGTACCTCCTTAAGCTCCTTGATCAGGTCGAGGTCGAGCCCCTTCTCGTGGTAGATGACTCCGTTGGAGTCTGAGCAGGCCACGCACTTGCCGCCGAGCTGATGGATCTTCTCTATGGTGTAGATGGCCACGTTGCCGGAGCCGGAGACGGTGCATATCTTCCCGTCGAAGGAGTCCTTGCGGACCTTGAGCGCCTCGTTCACAAAGAATGTGGCGCCGTAACCGGTTGCCTCGGTGCGGACCAGGGAGCCGCCCCACTTGAGCCCCTTGCCGGTGAGGACCCCTGCCTCCCAGCGGTTGGTGATCCGCTTGTACTGGCCGAACATGTAGCCGATCTCACGGCCACCGACCCCGATGTCACCGGCTGGTACGTCGGTGTGCTCGCCTATATGCCGGTAAAGCTCGGTCATGAAGCTCTGGCAAAAACGCATTATCTCGTCGTCGGACTTCCCCTTGGGGTCGAAATCGGAACCCCCCTTGCCTCCGCCAATCGGCATGCCGGTGAGGGAATTCTTGAAGATCTGCTCGAAACCGAGGAACTTGATGATGCCGAGGTAGACGGATGGGTGGAAGCGGAGGCCGCCTTTGTAGGGGCCTAGGGCGCTGTTGAATTCGACCCTGAAGCCTCTGTTGATGTGGACCTGACCCTTGTCATCCTGCCAGGGTACGCGGAAGATGATCTGGCGCTCAGGTTCGCAGATTCGCTCGATTATTTTACGCTCAAGGTATTCGGGGTGTTTCGTGACAACTGGGCCGAGTGATTCGAGAACTTCGGCAACTGCCTGGTGAAATTCCATCTCGCCCGGATTGCGTTTCAGAACATCCTGATAGATACCCTGAAGCTTATCGTCCATCTGTGCCATGAATTAAAACCTCCTTGCCTGTTAAAATATGTGCAGTTTAATACTCGACAAAAACAAAAATAGCAAATTTTTTTATCATAAGTGATGCGACTGCACAATAAATATGCAAATATGTGTTTGGTTGTGGGCCGAGAGTGTCGGTGAGAGGGTGTTCGTGCACAAATAGCGCTCATTCGGGTGCGGTAGGGCGATATTTATTCAGGATTGTCAATTAATTGCAGTTAAAGTATGGTGTGGTTCCGGTTGACGCAAGGTTTAAGTGCCTTGTTATTTGGCGGTGCTGCCCATGAAATATGAGGCGGTTAGAACTGATTTTTTTCAGTTTGAGTAAACAACTGCCGGCAGTGCGGTCCCTGCTTTT
Organism: uncultured Geobacter sp.; assembly: GCA_937871715.1. Classification (GTDB taxonomy): domain Bacteria; phylum Desulfobacterota; class Desulfuromonadia; order Geobacterales; family DSM-12255; genus CALMBF01. The sequence continues at coordinate 24,172 of CALMOE010000218.1, forward strand.
TCGTATGGTGTCGTGATACAGGAGTTTTTTTTCGACGACACTTAAGGGCGTTTGACCATAGTCAAAACGGTATGATTCCTGCTGATGCAACGATGCAGCGCATCCGGGGCATTATATTTGATCGTTCATGGGTGAGGGTGGAATGAGGCTGCTCGTGATGATCATAATACATACAATCGGAGGAGAAACCAGAAAGCATGCTAGTCATATCATGCATCAAACAGGTCCCTGACACGACGCAGGTACAGATA
>CALMOE010000219.1 GCA_937871715.1 uncultured Geobacter sp.
CCCCCCCTCCGAGGATCATGCGACAGTAAAGCGCCAGGTCATTGGCGGTGCTGAACAGCCCAGCGTGGCCGGCCACCCCCCCCAGTTGACGGGCAGGATAGTCCTGGGGGACGGCTGTCATGGTTAGCGTACCGTCGCCGAAGGTGGGGGCGATACGTTCCAGTTTCTCAGCCGGCGGATGGAAGCCGGTATCCTTCATCCCCAGGGGACGGTAGAACCTTTGCGCCGCGAAGAGATCAAGCGTCTCGCCGCTGACCCTCCTGACCACTTCTGCAAGGAGAATGAAATTGATGTCCGCGTAGTGGAAACGGCTCCCCAGCTCACCCTTCAGCTTCTGGCCGGCTGCACCTGAAATTGCGCTCTGCATGGGAGCTGCGGGATCCAGGGGGAAATCGTCCAGTCCCGAGGTGTGGGTAAGGAGGTTGAGGAGAAGGAGCTCGTCCTTCCCCTTCCCATCCAGCTCGGGGAACCAGCGGCGCACCGGATCCACCAGGGAGAGCTTCCCCTCCTCGGCAAGCTTCATGACCGAGGCGGTTGTTGCCACCACCTTGGTTAGGGATGCAAGGTCGAAGATCGTGTCCCTGGCAATCGGCCGCGACATGGCGTCCGGAGCGATGCGGCCATAGGCCTTCTCGAAGAGGAGCCCCTCCCTGGAGCCGATATGGACGACACCGCCGGAGATGAGCCCCCTGCGGATGGCACCATCCACCAGCAGGTCGATCCGCGCCGCCGCAGAGAGCCGCGGCAGAGGCTCCGGCTGGAGCCGTAACTCTTCAGCAAAGGTGATAGTTGGGGGGGTAACCAGGAAAAAAAACGCTAGAATGAGGAGTTTCAGCATAGGTGAGTATGGCTACCGTGGGGAGAAGGGGGGACGCCCCCCTCAGTTCATCCTGAATTTTATACTCTTAAGCAGCTTGCCTTCGCTGTCCAGCACCTCCACCCGCCAGTCGCCGGACCACCCTTTCTGGATATCCTTGCGGCTGTAGGTGCGCCACTTCACCCCCCTGACCGGCAGGGTGTACTCACCCACCTTCTCCTCGCCGTTGTACCAGACATGCTTGATAGTGGTGTCCGTTTCAGGCGGGGCGGTGATGCGGGTGAAGCAGTAGAGGCTCTTCACCGACGAGGAGGAGATGCGCCTCACCAAATCGATGGGGTTCCCCCTGGCGATCTTGGTAGTCACCGCCAGTTCGGTGATCCTGATCCCTTCAGCGGCAAAAGTCGGCAGCGCGGCGCAGAAGAAAAGTGCCGCGCAGAGAGCTGTAATAACCCTTTTCATGGCATCCCCTTGCGCGGATTTTCAGGTCCGGTAATCCGCGTTGATCTTGACGTAGTCGCAGGAGAGGTCGCTGGTGTAGACGGTGGCGACTCCGCTCCCCAGGTGAAGGTCCACGGTGACGCTGAACTCCTTCTTTTTCAGCACCTCTGTTCCCCGGGCCTCGGCATCGCCGCCGGTGAAGAGGCCGTCCTTCACCATCTGCACGTCGTCGAAGAAGAGTTCGGCCTTGAGCTGCTCCACCCTGGCGCCGGAGTAGCCGACTGCGGCGAAGATCCTCCCCCAGTTGGCATCCTGGCCGAAGAAGGCGGTCTTCACCAGGGAGGAGTTGGCAACAGCCATGGCAGCTTTTTTCGCGTCCGCGCCGCTGGCCGCCCCCTTGACCGTTATGGATACGAATTTGGTCGCCCCCTCCCCGTCGCGGACGATCTGCTTGGCCAGTTCGAGAAGCACCCCGCTCAGGATCGACTCGAAGGCGACGGCATCTTCACTCCCGGCGGTGATCACCGGGTTGCCGGCGGCACCGTTGGCAAGGATCAGGGCGGTGTCGTTGGTGGAGGTATCGCCGTCAATGGTAATGGAGTTGAAGGAGGTGTCGGCCACACGGCGGAAGAGATCCTGCAGCAGCCCGGGCTCCACCGCCGCGTCGGTGACGATGAAGGCGAGCATCGTGGCCATGTTGGGCATGATCATCCCTGCACCCTTGGCAACCCCGGCCACGGTGTAGGGGACCCCGCCGGCCACGCCGCCACGGCTCTCCAGCTTGGGGAAGGTGTCGGTGGTCATGATGGCCGCGGCCACGTCACCAAGGGAGCTCTCCCCAACCCGCTCCACGAGCCGGGGGATGGCTGACCTGAGCCGCTCCATGGGGAGGGGGACGCCGATCACCCCGGTGGATGAGACGAGAAGCTCCTCTGAGCCGATGCCGAGCCCCTGGGAGACGAGGGCAGTGGTCTCCACCGCGTCGTCCATCCCCCTGGCACCGGTGCAGGCGTTGGCATTGCCGCTGTTGACCACCAGGCCCCGGACCACGCCGCACTTCACCCGCTCCTCGTCCAGAAGGACCGGTGCAGCCTTGACCGCATTGGTGGTGAAGACCGCCGCCACCCGGGCGGGGACCTCGGAAAAGATCAGCGCCAGGTCGAGCCGGCCCGGCTTTTTCACCGCCGCTTCAACGGCTGAAAACTTGAATCCCTTTATGTTCATGGAGAGCTCCGATAAATTTTTTCCAAGTTTATGCAATTTGCCCCCTGGCCGCAAGAGTTAATCTGCGCCGGCCTTCGCCATTTTTGGCAAAAAAAGAGCCCCGGGAGGGGGGCTCCCGGGACTCTCTTATCCTGCCTCACCCACCCGGGCCAACCGACCCTAGTCGTAGCTCTTCCTCAAGAGGCTGAAAAGGAGGGCGGCGAGGAGCAGGGAGGCAACCACGGCCACCCCGGCCAGCTTGCGCACCCGCTCCGCCTCGTCAACCTTCCGGAGGATCTTGTCCAACCGTTCCAGCTCCCCCCTGATCCTCTCCGACTCGGCGCGAACCATCCCGACATCCACATTGTGGAACAGGGAGCGGTAGCTGTTGCGCAGGGCGAAGAGCCCCTTCTCCAGCCGCTCCGTGTCCACCCCCCTGCCGCGGAAGGTGGCGATCTTCCCTTCCATGGCCGCCATCCTCTTCTCGGTCTCCTCCATCGCCTCCCTGATCAGCCTGGCACGCTCGAAACCGTGGCAGCGGCTGCAGCTCTTCTCGTTGATCAGTTGCAGCGAGGCCTTCACCACGGCGTGGTTGCCGTGGCAGGTGACGCAGTTAGGCCCGCCGCTCCCCAGCGCCCTTCCGTGGGCACTGGCCCGGTAGTCTTTCTCCACCCCCACGTGGCAGCGACCGCAAAAAGCCGGGACGTCCCGCTCCTTCGGCACCCCCAGGAACCCCCGCGCCGGGCTCATGGCATTGGCGGCATCGGCCGGGTCTCCGCCGTGGCAGGAGTTGCAGGCAATGCCGCTCTCGGCGTGAATGCTCCCCTGCCAGAGGGCCACCGGTTCGCCGTACTTGCCGGGGAGGGTCGAGTGACAGCTGACGCAGACCACCTTCGTCCCGGCAGCCGCCTGTACCCGGGCCGGGGCCAGGAGGAGCAAGATAGTGCAGAGTACGGCACCCAGAACGGCAATAATCGCTTTACAGTTCATGTCTCTCCCGCGACTCATGAGTAGTGCCCCCAGACCATCAGCCCCAGCCAGAGGAGTATCCCACCCCAGAAGCAGACCCTGAACAGGGGCCTCTTCAGCGGATGCCGCTCATCCCCGCGGTCGAGGAAGGGGAGGAGGGCGAGGAGGGTCATTGCCCCCCCCTGCACCGCCAGGCCGAGGAGCTCGCTGGGGAAGATCTTCAGGGTCTGGTAGTTGGGGAGGAAGTACCACTCCGGCTTGATATGGGCCGGGGTCAGGTAGGGGTTGGCGGGATTGAAGGCCTCCCGCGGGAAAAAGATGTAGGGGTCGAAGAAGAGCACCGCCATCAGGCAGGCAAGGTAGAGGCAGATGGATGTCAGGTCCTGGAGGAGATAGTTGGGAAAAAAGGAGATGCCGCCGGGGTGGCTTTCGTAGCGGTATGACTCCCCCTGCCACCTGTTCCTGCTATCCTCCTTGCCGAAAGGTGGGGCGGAGACCCCGACTCGCTTCAGGAGGAAGAGGTGCCCCCCCACCAGGGCGGCGATCGTCAGGGGGATGACCGCCACGTGCATGGCGAAGAAACGACCCAGGGTCGGTGCACCGACAAGCTTGCCGCCACGGAGGAACTCCACCAGCTGCTGGCCGATCACCGGGATGGCTCCGACGCTGTTGGTGGCCACGGTGGTAGCCCAGAAAGAGAGCTGGCTCCAGGGGAGAAGATAGCCGGTCAGGCAGGCGGCGGTCACCAGGTTGAAGAGGACGAAGCCGGTTAGCCAGTTCAGCTCCCTCGGTCGCTTGTAGCTCCCCATCCAGAGGACGGAGAGCATGTGCAGCAGCAGGGCCAGGACCATCATGTTGGAGCCGACCGCGTGGAGGAGGCGGATCAGCCAGCCGAAGGGGACGTTGTTCATGATGGCGGTGACGCTGGCAAACGCCTTGTCCGCATCAGGCACGTAGTAGATGAGAAGGAGTATGCCGCTTGCCACCTGGATGGCGAAGGCGGTCATGAGGATGCTCCCCAGGGAGTACCAGGGGTTGATGTTGCGCGGCAGGAGGTAGCCGGTGAGCTCCCTCTCAACCAGCTCGCCAACCCCGATGCGCACCTCCAGCCAGCGTGCAATCCTGTGGAAGAGATTCATGCCCCCTCCCCGATGGTGATCCTGCCGTCAGCAACCCTCAAGGGGATGGGGGCAAGTGGTTTTGGTGGCGGCCCGGCAAGGACCGCACCGGTCGAGGAGAAGCGTCCGCCGTGGCAGGGGCAGAGAAATCCCTGCTTCTCCTTTTCCCATTGGACTATGCACCCCAGGTGGGTACATACCGCGGAGAAGGCTGCCAGCTCCCCACCCTGCTTACGCACCAGAACCTGTCTCTTATACACATCTCCGAGCCCACGAGACAGGCAGAAATCT
>CALMOE010000220.1 GCA_937871715.1 uncultured Geobacter sp.
AAAAGGTTAGATTGTGCTCTCAGAAACTTTCTATATGTAACGTCACGGATTCAGGTGATAATAAAATATACCATTGGATTTTGATGAATGATTATAGGAATAGATCTAACTTGGCTTGAAGTATTAAACCGTTCTGGAGGAGCATTTAATTATGCGGTTAGATTGACTAATGCGTTGGTTAACTATACAGATGAAAGCGTTGTTGCAATAACAAATCCGCAGCTTATGAACTTCTTTACTGATCTGCAAGGTAAAACAAATTTCAAATTAGTGAGATGTGATTCAGAACTACACTTCAATGGAATTATTGCTGAAGAACGTATTGACATAATACATGCGCCTAGACAAGATTACACTAATGTAACATTGTCTGTGCCGATGGTTAATTCATTGCACGATTTACAACAATATCATTTCCCAAACTTTTTTAGTGATGACGCATTGGCTTACAGGGATAAATATTATAGAGGCTCCTCTGAATTTAGCGAAAGAATAATTGTGTCGTATCAACATGTCAAAGACGACGTTATAAAATACTATGGCATTTCTTCAGATAAAATCGATGTCTGTCCAGTAGGGATGGTTGAAGCTGTAATAATTAAGAATGAAGCGTTCGAGGATATAAAAAATAAATATAAGCTGCCTTGCAGGTATTTGTTGTATCCTGCCGCAACTTGGCGGCATAAAAACCACATTGGTCTATTTAAAGCTTTAAAAATAGTTCGAGAACAATACGGTATTGATATCGTGCTTGTGTGCACAGGTTATCAGTATCAGGATTATTTCCCGCTGCTTGAGCAAGCTGTAAAAGATTTGCAGCTAGATGACTCTGTACTTTTCCTTGGATACTTGCCTGATTCAGAAATCCATGTGCTCGTTGCCAATGCATCTCTAATAGTGATCCCAACATTATATGAAGCTGGTAGTTATCCTCTGCTTGAAGCAATGGCATACGGAGCCCCAGTAATTTGCTCCAATGTAACTTCATTGCCTGATTCAATTGGTGATCATCGGTTTATATTTGACCCGACTAACAATGAAGATATGGCATATAAGATAGCAATTATGTTAAGTTCATCTCAACTTATTGAGGATAACAAACGCAATTCAATTAAAAGAACAAATATTAATAGATGGGATTCCATTATTCGATATTATATCGCATCTTATGAACGTGCAATCGCTAGTTTTAATAATAATAGGCGAAAGGTTCTCGTCGATAAGTGCATTGCTACATATGAAATGCAGATTAACCAATGTAGGTTGCAACTGGTTGAGGCAACAAATGAAAAAAATGCTCTCGAGCAACAATTGCAAAAAATAAATGATTCTCAAAATAGCTTGCCTTTAACAAGCAAATTCATTCAGGTAGTTAAAAAATTACTCAAGTAGTAAGGGCCAATGTTGATGTCATTTACATGGTATACTAAATGGCGAATTAATACGATAACTAGTAATAAACCGCTTATTCTAAAAATTGAAACCACTAATATTTGCAATGCAAGATGTTGTTTCTGTGCATACGAACGATCAAAGCGACCACGTACAGTACTTAATATGGATCTGTTCGATAAAGCACTTAATGGGTATTGTGAACTGGGCGGAGGTCCAGTTACTCTTACCCCTGTAACAGGTGATGTTTTATTGGATCCGTACCTAATGCAAAGATTTGATAGGTTGAAGAGTTTTTCTGGCATTACAGACGTTAGCTTTACCACTAACTTGATTGCACATGATAAATTATCTGATACTGACTGGTCTCATATCTTACGAAGATTACGCTACTTGCAGATATCAATAGGGGGCTATGATTCCAAATCTTATTTCAATATGTTCGGTGTAAATTCTTTTGATAAAGTATGGGCTGGCCTTCACAGGATCTCGGCAATTAAAAAACAATCTGGATCAGGGACCCGTTTAGCAATTACTCTTAGGGTGCCGGACGTTAAAGCCTTGCTTGAAAGTAAAATAACTGTAATGCTCAAGGATCTTGGCTACGATCAGATATCAGGCATCAGTTCTTTCGGTAATTGGTGTGGTGATGTAGATTCATGTAACGTTACTATGCCCATACAAATTAATGCACCTGTAGAGAAAGGTGACTGTTGTTGTATGCCTGCTTTGTTTATGGCGATTTTATCTAATGGACTGGTAACTGGTTGCAGTTGTGTTGATCATAATGGAGATCTTGAGATAGGAAGTCTTTATAATGATTCATTGTCAAAGATATGGCATGGCATGCAGCGAATGGATTTGTGTCAAAGTTTCACAAAAGTAAAATTATACAAGTTGTGCGTGGATTGTAGTTCCTATACCAGTATAAGAACTATGCTCACTGAGAAATATTTAGAAGGCCTGAGTCTCAAGCATTTGCCTACCAAGTTTTATGACCAATTTGGGGGTGGCTAAGAATGGCAAATGATTCACTAGCAGTAATTAGTACCTCACCATCAATTGTTGTTGTGGCGCGACATTAATGTTTATTGTTGATAAAATTAAATCCATGATGAGACGACCCCCTGTTTTAATTTATCAAATGGGAAAGGTTGGGTCTACAACATTACTGTCAACTCTCTCTCGAAATTACAGCGGAGAAGTTATACAGGCACATACATATGACAGTATTGCCTTAAATCATAGGCAATCATTGGTTTTGCGACAATATTTACATATGCCAGTTTATGTAATTTGCCCAGTGCGTGATCCAATTTCGCGGAATATATCAGCTTTCTTTCAAAACTTTACTCGCGATACTGGGTTCAATCTTGCTGATCGAGACTGGTCTGTTAGTGAACTAAAATCAATGTTCATGAAATATTATCCGCACAATGTTTGCTTGGAGTGGTTTGATCGCCATATGCGATCAGCTTTTGGTATAGATGTCTATGCGCAGATGTTTCCAGTAAATAGAAAATGGAATATTTACAAAATTGGATCAACAAATCTGCTAATTTATAGGACAGACATTGAAAAATGTGATCAATTGAAAATAATATCTGACTTCTTATCAGTAAACTTACAAGAGTGGAATTATAGCAATATATCTGATGACAAAGAATATAATAACATATATAAAGCATTTTGCGAAAAAGTTGATCTGCCAGACATTTACATAGATATAATGTGTAACTCAAGTTTTTGCCGCACATTTTGGTCAGCTGATGAAATAGGGCGAATGGCCATAAAATGGAAACAAAAATAATACAATTTAATAATATGCTTATAAACAGGGATTGTTATGCTAAATAAGTTTATCAAACATGTGCTCAGAAATAATGATAGATGTAATATATATCCATCAGATGTAAAAACATCAATACATGATCGACAAGATGTTTGTAATGATGAAGTACCCAGCACCATGGTAAGCGGATTGATGTGGTTACATAGGCACAATTTTATGGTTAATGCTGTTATTGATGTTGGTGCTTCTAACGGTAGTTGGTCAAAAGAGTGTATGAAATATTTCACAAATGCGAAGTACATTCTTTGCGAACCACAGCCTGTTCATTTTGAATCATTAAATAGTTTCAGGTACAGCTGTGAGCAAGATATAGTGATAGTTCAGAAAGCTATAGGTCAATCTGATGGTAAGGCATTATTCAGTGCTATAGACCCATATGGAGGGGTTGTAGTTACTACTAGTGATAATGCTTATGTGATAGAAGTTGAGATGACAACCATTGACACTATAGTGTCTACTCTCCTCGATAAAGGACCATATTTGATAAAATTAGATACTCACGGCACAGAAAAGAGTATACTAAATGGAGCATGTCTGGCTTTAGAAAACACTGAAATATTAATTGTTGAAGCATATAACTACAGAATTATGGACGATGCTTTATTGTTTTGGGAATTATGCGCATTTCTCGCAAAAAAAGGTTTTAGACCCATTAATATAGTTGATTTGATGTGTAGAGAATATGATAATTCGCTGTGGCAGATGGACATATTTTTTATAAAGGACACATGGAAAGGTTTCGAACATGTATCGTATAAATAATGTTTTATTAACATCGTGTTTTAAAGGTTGAACCAATGTTGGTATCTATACATTTGCCTAAGACAGCAGGAACAACTTTTGGCCAATTACTCCAAAAGCATCTTGGCCATCGTTTAATGATGGACTATGGTGACTGGGTTGGATGGGAAACTTCTGAATCTTTAGATCGAAGACGTATAAGAGTAGCTGAAATGCGAGCGCGGAGTGAAGAGCTATCATTATGCTACGATGCTATACACGGACATTTCATAGCCGACAAATACATTGATTTATTCCCATCTGCTAACTTTATTGCTTTTGTCAGAGACCCTTACCAGCAGGCTGTTTCCAATTATGAATATATTTTACGTAATCCACTCATTAATCACCCTGCAGTCCAGTATTTTCATCGAGAAAAACTAACTCTTATTGATTTCATTCGTTGGGATATGAGAAGGAATCCTCAATCACTTTTTCTTGGAAGCATTCAAGTCACTGATTTGACAATGGTAGGGATAACAGAACAATTCTCACGCAGTCTTGCGTTATTCAATAAAATATTTGACTGGCAATTAACTAATGACAGAATTGTTAATTCAAACCCCATTCGACAAACTGAAAGTTATAACATAACATCTGATATACGCGCAGCTGTTGATGAGTCTTGTGAAACTGATTTAGAGTTATACAGAAAGTCAGTTGAAGTATTTTCTCAATTGTTAAAAAAATGGGATGCATGATGATTGGCGACAGCTAACGCAGCATGTTCTTTAACCTTATTTATGCTAATTAAAAAAGTGTCCTTGCCGAAAATATCAATTGTTACTCCCTCCTACAACCAAGGCGAGTTCCTCGATGAGTGCATTGACTCAATACTCTCACAGAACTACCCGAACCTTGAGTACATTATCATGGACGGTGGCAGTACGGATGGTTCTGTCAAAATAATAAAAAAGTATGCCAAGCACCTGACCTATTGGCAGAGTTGTCCCGATGGCGGTCAGTACCGGGCGATCAATGAGGGCTTCGGTAAGACGTCCGGCGAGATAATGGCCTGGCTCAATTCCGATGACAAGTATCATCGTGACGCCTTCTTCAAGGTTGCGGCGATCTTTGACCAGTTAAGAGGCGCAGAGTGGATAACCGGGCATCCCACCCATTGGGGGCTGGATGGGGAGATCTCTCTCGTAGAGCCGACTTTGCACACTTACTGCAGAAATGATTTTCTAGAAGGGAGGTATAACCGCCCTTTCCTCCAGCAGGAGAGCACCTTCTGGAAGCGGTCTTTGTGGGACCGGACCGGAGGATGTCTGCGCACCGATCTTGATTATGCGGGTGACCTCGAATTATGGGTCCGGTTTTTCAGGCATACGGTACTCTATTCCGTGGGGACTTTCCTGGGTGGCTACCGCAACCACGGAAATCAGAAGGCTCAATTATTCATGGATCGCTATGTTGCCGAGGCCGAAAAGGTTCTTGAAGAGGAGCTTTCTTTGCAGGGAAGTGACTTCATATTGATGTCTCCTGAGGCGCCAAACCCGATTGATTTTGATGTTAAAAAGTATCGTCATTTTCTGAATCTTCTTCGGGAGGGGGGGCTGAGCATCCCCTCTTCTCAGATGGCCGCAGGTGAAGATGCTGTTAATGTTTTGCTCGGTAGAATAGCTATGTTGCAGGCTGGCTTTGATAATAGAAATAATTTATCGGCAAACTCTTGTAACTTTTTTGTCGAGCTTGAAACTATGCGAGCTTCGCTCTCCTGGCGCATCACAAAACCTCTGCGCTGGCTGGGTGACAGGTTTAGAGGCAGGTAAGAGGAACGAGGAGCGAGGTGCGAAGAAACGCTCAGGGCTCAGGGCTCAGGGCTCAGGGCTCAGGGCTGGGGGCAAAGGCAAACAGCAGAGGCAAACAGCAGAGGCAAACAGCAGAGGCAAACAGCAGAGGCAGGAACAAGGAGCGGGAAAGCGGGGAAGGCCTTTAATATCGGTGGTGAGCGGGGGCTGATAGAAATCGCCCTTGATTGAAGCGGATAATACTCATATAATTATCATGTAATTAACCGTGTGGAGGTGCTGTATGCACTCACTTCTTGAACGATCCGATCAGGCTGTTTCTGTAACCGAAGTTTCCCGGTCCGCCAAGGCCATTTTTGATCGTCTCTGTAGCGGTAAACAGCAGAAATATGTGGTTATGCGTAACAATGCCCCGGCAGCAGTGATGATGCCGGTCGCTGTCTACGAGGCCATGATGGATGAGCTGGACGATCTCCATATTCAACTGACGGCGCGGGACCGGCTGCAAAGTTTTGATCGGGCAAAGGCCGTCAGTCATGATGAGATGCTGAAAAGGTTTGCCGATGAGGACGAGGAGTGACCTGTAGTGTCATTTATCACCACGAGGTGGCGGACGATCTGGAGGAGTTGGGGCGGCATCATGCAAGGGAGGTGCTCAAGACTATCGAGAAGCGTATCCGTGACGGCGAACCGGACAAGACAGGGAAACCTCTTTCCGGCGAACTGGCAGGTTGCCGCCGCATACGCACCGGTGATGTGCGGATCGTTTACCGCGTACACGCCGAGACAGTCGAGGTGCTGATTGTGGCGGTCGGGCCACGCCGCAACGATGAGGTCTACCGAGCGGCCCGCCGGAGAGTGTGAAAGGGAACATGGTTTTTCAGATCCCTGGTACCAGTTCCCGCCGTTAAAGGTTCACCGATCCCAGATCCCGCTTTCCATATTCTACCGATCCCGGTTCCCTGCTAACGCATTTCCAAGGAAAAAAATGGACATACTCGACATCCTGGAAAACGAATCGATCCGCATCATCCGCGAGGCGGTGGCCAATGCCGAGCGGCCTGCCATGCTCTACTCCATCGGCAAGGACTCCTCGGTGATGCTCCACCTGGCCCTGAAGGCCTTCTACCCCATGAAACCGCCGTTCCCCCTGGTTCACGTGGATACCACCTGGAAGTTCCGCCAGATGATAACCTTCCGCGACGAGACCGCCCAGCGTCTCGGGCTGGAGCTGATCACCTACACCAACGAGGAGGGGGTTGCCAGTGGGGTCTCCCCTTTCACCCACGGCAGCAAGCTCTACACCGACATCATGAAGACCGAGGCCCTGCGCAAGGCCCTGGACATGTTCCGCTTCGACATGATCTTCGGCGGTGCGCGGCGGGACGAGGAGAAGAGCCGCGCCAAGGAGCGGGTCTTCTCCTTCCGCGACAGCGGCCATCGCTGGGAGCCCCGGGGGCAGCGGCCGGAGATCTGGGCCGTCCCCAACCTGAAGATGCACAAGGACGAGAGCTTCCGCGTCTTCCCCCTCTCCAACTGGACCGAGCTGGACGTCTGGCGCTACATCCGGAGGGAGGAGATCCCGGTTGTCCCACTCTACTTCGCCGCCCAGCGGCCGGTGGTGCAGCGGGACGGACAGCTCCTCATGGTGGACGACGAGCGGATGGAGCTTTTGCCGGGGGAAAAGGTGGAAACCAGGCTGGTCCGCTTCCGCACCCTCGGCTGCTACCCCCTCACCGCCGGGGTGGAGTCAACCGCGACTACCGTGGACGACATAATCGCCGAGCTGGAGGCAGCCGACACCTCCGAGCGGAGCGGCCGGCTGATCGATTTCGACCAGGCCGGGAGCATGGAGAAGAAGAAGCGGGAGGGGTATTTTTAAAGGCAGGTACGAGGTCCGAGGTTCGAGGAGCGAGTCAAAGACAGGTACGAGGTACAAGGAAAGGCAGGAGTGCGGGGGACAGGATGCGGTTTGAGGATCTTGAGGTCTGGAAGCGGGCTACCCGATTGAGTGTCACGGTGTTTCGCTCTATGAGTTCATGCAAGGATTTCGGTTTTCGGGACCAGATTACCCGATCCTCTCTGTCGGTTCCCAGTAATATTGCCGAAGGATTTGAACGAGTTTCCCAGAAAGAATGTGCTACCTTTCTTTCATATGCCAAGGGGTCTTGTGGCGAACTCCGAACCCAGATTTATGTGGGCATGGAAATTGGCTACATCGAAGCTTCCGTTGGCAAGCGGTGGCTCAGGGAATCGGAAGAGTTGTCGCTGATGCTTGGTGCGCTAATAAAGATCAAGAAGGGGTATGCCCAGCAATGAATTCAACTTTCGAACCTCGAACCTCTATCCTCATTCCTGATGGTTCGAATCTCGATCCCGATTCTCGAACCTCGAACCTCGATCCTCGCTCCTCGGTTTTAAAGTTCTTGACCTGCGGCAGCGTCGACGATGGCAAGTCGACCCTCATCGGACACCTCCTCTACCGGACGGGCAACATCCCGGTGGACCAGCTCCGCACCCTGGAGGCGGAGAGCGCCAGGATCGGCACCGCCGGCAGCGGCCTGGACTTCTCCCTCCTCCTGGACGGCCTGATGGCCGAGAGGGAGCAGGGGATCACCATCGACGTTGCCTTCCGCTATTTCGCCGCCCGTGGCAGGAAGTTCATTGTCGCCGACACCCCCGGCCACGAGCAGTACACCCGCAACATGGCCACCGGCGCCTCCCAGTGCGACGCAGCCCTCATCCTGGTTGACGCAGGTCAGGGGATTCTCCCCCAGACCCGGCGTCACCTTCTCATCTGCGCCCTGATGGGGATCAGGCGGATTCTCTTCGTGGTCAACAAGATGGACCGGATCGGCTGGGACGAGGCCGCCTTCCGGCGGGTGGAGGCGGGCCGGGACGAACTGGTGGCCGACCTGGGGCAGTTCGGACTGGAGCTTGCCGAATCCTCTGCAATCCCGGTCTCGGCCCTTAGGGGGGACAACCTGACTGAGCTCTCCCCTAATACCCCCTGGTACTCCGGTCCGACCCTGCTTGAGTGGCTGGTATCTGTGCTGCCCGAATGCTGGAGGGGGCGGGCACCCATGCGCTTCCCGGTCCAGTATGTAATCAAGGGGCAGCGGGGGGGGGAGAGCTGGCAGGCCGGCGTGCCTGAGAGCCTGAAAGACGCCGCAGGCGGCACCTACCGCGCCTATGCGGGTACGGTGATCTCCGGCACGCTCGCCGCCGGGGATGAGCTGATCGCCGTCCCCTCAGGGGTGACGGTCCGGGTGGCGTCGCTCCTTGCCGGCGATCGGCAGGTCGACGCCGCGGGGGCGGGGAGCGCGGTTGCCCTGCGGCTTGAAGGGGAGCACGACATCGTTCGCGGCGATCTTCTCGCCCCCCTGCAAGCGAGGCCGGAGGTGGCCGACCAGTTCAAGGTGCGCCTCATCTGGATGGACGACGCCCCCCTGTTACCAGGCCGCCAGTACGAGCTCCACGGCGTTGCCGGGACGGTCAGGGCGGAGATAACCCGCCTGAGGAGCCGGATAGATCCGGAGCGTTGCAAACGCCTGGCCGCCGACACCCTGGGGAGGAACGACATCGCCGAGGCTGAGATCCACCTCTCCCGCCCCATCCCCTTCGACCCATACGAGAGCAACAGGGAGACCGGCGCTTTCATCCTGGTGGACCGTCTCACCCATGCCACTACCTGCTGCGGCATGATCCTTCACCCCCTGCGCCGGGCCGAGAACGTCCACTGGCAGGCGGAGAGCGTGGGGCGGGAGGCGAGAGGGGCCATCATGGGGCACTCCCCCAGGGTGATCTGGTTCACCGGCCTGTCAGGCTCTGGGAAATCGACCATCGCCAATGCCCTGGAGTCGCGGCTGAACGCCATTGGACGCCACACCATGCTGCTGGACGGGGACAACATCCGCCACGGCCTCAACAGGGACCTGGGTTTCACCGACGCCGACCGGGTGGAGAACATCCGCCGCATCGGCGAGGTGGCCAGGCTGATGACCGACGCCGGCCTGATCGTCATCACCGCCTTCATCTCCCCCTTCCGGGCGGAGCGGGAGCTGGTCCGCTCAATCATCCCCGCCGGCGAATTCATCGAGATCTTCGTCGATACCCCCCTGGAGGTCTGCGAGCAGCGGGACCCGAAGGGTCTCTACAGGAAGGCCAGGGCCGGCCAAATCCCCAACTTCACCGGCATCAACTCCCCCTACGAGGCGCCGCTGCAGGCGGAGATGGTCATCGATACTTCAGTCGTTTCCATCGAGGAGAGCGTCGAGCGGATTGTTAGGCACATGGCTGAGTGATAGGGATTCCTATGGCTAATTATCCTAAAATTTCCATTGTACCCCCCTCCTGCAACCAGGGGAAGTATCTGGAGAAGTCCATCCTCTCCGTCCTTAAGCAGGGGTAACTGAACCTTGAGTACATCATCATCGACGGCGGCAGCAAGGACGAGTAGGCATGATACGTAATATTGAATTATCTTTGCATCCGATCCACCTGATTGTTCAATACTACCAGTGTGTCGATGCCGCTCGTCAGGATGAAATCGACACGTGTCTGCGCAATAATTTGCAGAATCACTTCATAGCTGAAATTCATCTGCTTACTGAAGTTACGTATGATTTTAGTGGATACTCTGGGCATGAAAAAATCAGACAGACAGTAATAGGTGAGCGTTTAACTTACGAGAGAGCATTCCGTTATGCGTCAGATCGTGATGCAGATGGGGAATGCATATGGATTCTTAGTAATGCTGATATTTACTTTGATGAAACTATTCGCTTCGTTTCAAGTTTGAACTTCAATAAGTTCATATTTGCGTTAACCCGGCATAATTTGCAGCCTGACGGGCAAGCTGAACTTATGTCGTCCGAATTTGCACACGGCAGTCAGGATGCCTGGGTTTTCAAAACACCTCTACCGTTGGACAAGATGTTTACCGCATTTAACCTTGGAATACCGGGGTGCGACCATCGAATTGCTTATGAGTTAGTGCATGCTGGCTATATAGTGCTTAATCCTTCATTGAAGATTATTGCGCGGCATCTTGACATAGCCAGAGGTATAGATATCCAGACTAGGTCATCACATTATAGCTCGCTTTGTAATGAGGAATCATATCAGGCCGGCAAAGCTGCTTCTCCGCCCTATCAGTATTTTCTCTATCCAACAGATGTGTTGCTGCCTGATGCATATGCGCTGTATAGAACTTCTTTATCATTGTATGCGGATAACCATGAACTGAAAACTGTCAAGGATGGTCTGGAGGGAGAAAAGGCGTTCCTGATGAATGAGAATGCGCGATTGTATTCTGACATGGCGCGTCTGCATTCAGATATGGAGTTGGAACGAGCACAGTTTATACGGGAACTTCATGATATAAAGCGCCAACTACAGATGAAGGATAAGCGGATAGCCGACTTCGAGCACTCCCTCAGTTGGCGCATTACAGCCCCTCTGCGACGCCTTGGGGGGATACTATCTGTGGCCGCAACGCCGATACCGCCGGTCGATCATGGCGAGGGGAGCTATCTTGACCTGTCCAGGCTGGCGGAGCTGGTTGCAGTTCGGAGGACTGAGCGTCCCACGATCCTGCTTTTTGATTTCAATTTGGGGGGAGGATCAAATCTTTACTCAAGGAGCCTTATTGCCCGCCTCGAGAAAACAGGCCACAAGGTCATTCTGCTGGAGTATCGTTACGGGCTCAAGGATTTTCACCTGGAATACAACACTGGTAGCGAGATTGCCGAAGTAAAAGTGACCGAGTTTACATCTGAATGGCTTTGTAAACTCATTTCCTGCTTGCAGATTCAGGTTATGGTAGTAAACCAACTGGTTACCTGGCCGGATACTCCCGCTACTCTGAAGACGATCTCTTCGGCGAGGATACCCTATTACGTGCTGCAGCATGATTACTTTTTTGTCTGTCCGAACTGGACGCTTTTCGACTACAAGGAAAAGTACTGTGGCATTCCGGACGACCCTGAGGTATGCGCATCCTGCCTGACGTCGTTGAAGGGGCTGGATATCCCTCTGGAGCAACATACTGAGTGTCGCAGGATAGAGGTGTGGCGCCAGTCAGCTGGGCGGTTTCTTGACGGCGCGGACGGAGTAGTCTGTTTTTCGCGGGTTTCCCGGAAAATCCTCGGCAGGGCCTATCCAGGGCTGGAACGCTTGGCCGTAATTGAGCACGGAATTCCCGAAGCGAACCTCTTCCCCTGGCAGGAGCGGTCATTCGCACCACAAGGAGACCTGACGGTGGCGGTGGTCGGCGGCATCAGTGTGCCCAAGGGGAGCAGGCTTGTGAGCCAACTGCTGGAAGATTCAAGGGTATCAGAAATGCTTCTCCGACTGGTTGTCCTCGGGAATATTGTGCCCCGTCCGAACGGCACAGGTGCAAGGGAGAAGTTAATCTTCCACGGAGAGTACGAGCGTGGCGAACTCGGGTCTCTTCTTTCCGGATACGATGTTTCTCTTGTGCTTATCCCAAGCCTCTGCCCTGAGACTTTTTGTTTCACTGCATCTGAAGCCCTGCTTTTGGGATATCCCGTAGTCTGCTGCGACATCGGTGCCCAGGCTGACCGTGTCAGGGCGTGCGATGCAGGCTGGGTGGTGGCAGAGCCGTACCTTGAGGGGGTTATCGCTGCATTGCAGCAGATATGCGAACAGCCCGGCATAGTGGCGGAGAAGAGCCGCAAAGCAAGAGATTACAGGCCGGTAACTGTTGATGCGCACTTTTCGGAAATTGTCGAGTTGTTGAACCGCCATTAATTTTATTTCAAGAGGGCTGAATGCATATCTTTACAAGTGTTACTGCCAATTATATTCCCAAGGCACGGGTCCTGGCCAGGTCGGTCAGGAAGTACCACCCGGAAGCCCGCTTTCACCTGCTGCTGTCCGATACCCTGCCTGCATGGCTTGGTGACGGGGCGGCGGATTTCGACTCCATTATCTCCATTACGGAGTTGCCGATACCGAACCGTTCGGCCTGGACGTTCAAGCACAGGCTTGTGGAGCTATGCACTGCTGTCAAAGGATTCGGATTCCAGGAGATATTGAGGCGGCATAACCCTGAGAAGGTCATTTATCTGGATCCGGATATCGCGGTCATGTCCAGTCTGGACAGCATTTTAGAGAATTTGGACAAGTCCAGTATCCTTCTTACGCCTCACCAGACCGAGCCGGATTCTGAATTGAGGTCCATCGCCGATAACGAGATTTGCAGCCTTAAACACGGGGTATATAACCTTGGTTTCGTCGCAGTGCGAAATTCCGTCGAGGGGCGTCGGTTCGTTGACTGGTGGGCTCACCGGCTGGAGCATTTCTGCTTTGATGACATTCCCAATGGGCTGTTCACCGACCAGAAATGGTGCGATCTCGCTCCCGCCTTCTTCGACGACCTGAAGATTCTGCGGGAGCCGATCTACAACGTCTGCACCTGGAACCTTACCCATCGCCGAGTTTCTGGGACTGTCCCTGACGGTCTGCTGATTAACGGTCAGCCGCTCTGTTTCTACCATTTTTCCGGTTTTGACAGCGGCGCCCAGAAGATTATGCTCGACCTCTACGGAACTGACAGCCCTGTCCTCTACCCCTTGAGGGACTGGTACGTGGCACAGTGTGCCGCAATGGGACAGGATGAATACGGGACAACACCCTGTAGCTACGATTTTTTCAGCGACGGAGAGCCAGTGACCCGGTCCCATCGTTATGTTTACCGTAAGAATCCAAGCCTGGAAAAGCGCTTCCCAGATCCCTTCGATGTCTCCGGTCTTGACTCGTTCCGCGGGTGGTACGACTTGCATTACCGAGGTGTTGACGTTATCCCCGAGGTGACTAACTACCAAGACCTGCTAAACCGGTATATGGCCAACCTAGAGCTGCTGACCCTGATCCGCAATTCCAAGTCATGGCGCATCCTGAAATGGCTTGGGATCGTCAACGTATGATGGATCAGAATGCGAATATCGCCAGCTACTGCACATCGGTTGAGCTACACGGTGCAGGTAAAATTGCCTACTACTGGTTGCACCAGCCCAGTGAACGGCAGGAGGTCTCCTTTGCCGACCTTGACGCCGATACTAACCGGTTTGCCAACGCCTTAAGCCAGTTAGGCTTTACTGCCGGGGATGTATTCTTCACTTTTCTGCCCAAACTGCCTGAGCAGTTCATTGCCTTCCTTGGCTCGCTTAAGCTTCAGCTTATTACAGGAACCCTCTTTGCCAATTTTGGCGAGGAGGCACTGCTGGATCGTCTGGGCGATTCACGTGCAAAAGGGGTTATTACCAAAAAGAGCTTCGTGAAGAAGTTGTCCAGAATACGCCCTTCTCTGCCAGCGCTGGAGTACATAATTGTAGTCGACTGTGACGATCATATAGCCGATGATATTCTCAGTTACGACAGGTTGATGCAGCAGTCCACATCTGATTTTATTGTGCCTTATACTCCTCCCGATACCCCTTCCGTGCTGCACTATACTTCCGGCTCAACCGGCAAGCCAAAGGGGGTGCTGCACTGCCACCGTTCGCTGGCAAGCCAGCAGGCCACAGCCGTCGAGGTGCTCGGTCTGCGCGCCGGTGATATTTACTGGTGTACTGCCGATCAGGGATGGGTTACTGGAACCTCTTACGGGATTATTGCCCCTTGGAGCCTGGGGATTACTCAGATCCATTACGGCGGCGGCTTCGATGCTGCTGTCTGGTTCTCCATCTTGGAGCGGGAGATGGTATCGGTCTGGTATACCGCACCCACAGCCCTTCGGATGCTGATGAGGGAGGATCCGGAACTGTTCCGGCGTTTTGACCTTTCCAGGCTCCGTCATATCTGTAGCGTCGGAGAGCCGCTCAACCCGGAAGTTATCCGCTGGGGGCGCGAGGTGCTCGGTAAGGACATCTTCGACACCTGGTTCCAGACCGAGACCGGAGCCATTATGATCGCCAATCGTCCCGGCATTGAAATACGGCCCGGCTCAATGGGTAAACCGGTAACTGGAATCGAGGCCGAAATCCTTGATGATGCCGGTAATTTCCTCCCGCCTGGTGAGCAGGGGCACCTCTGCGTGAAAGCAGGCTGGGCGTCAATGTTTACCACCTATCTCAACAATGCTGAGAGCTACCGGTCAAAATTCCGCAGTGACTGGTACTATTCCGGCGATACTGCCCTTATGGACGACGAAGGTTATTTCTGGTTCAAGGGGCGCAGCGATGATGTAATCAATACCGCCGGCCATCTGGTGAGTCCGTTCGAAGTGGAGAGCGCACTGCTGGAGATACCTGAAGTGGCCGAATCAGGGGTGATTGCTGCCCCGGATGAACTTTTGTTTGAGAAGGTCGTGGCGTTTGTTCATCTAAAGACCGGCGTCCAATGTTCGGCAGAACTGGAATTGAAAATTCGTCTCTATGTATCCAATAAGGTTTCCACCATCGCGACACCCCAGGAGATCATCATTACGGACAGTATTCCCAAGAACAAAAGCGGTAAGATTATGCGGCGAGTGCTGAAGGCCAGGTACTTGGGTTCTGATGCGGGCGATACATCAACTTTGGAGATATAACATGACTACTCAGGAACAATTAAATTCGATTTTTTGCATGGTGTTTGATGATGCTGATATCAGCATACGTCCGGATATGACAGCCAATGATGTAGATGGTTGGGATTCCCTATCCCATGTAAACCTGATCATTGCCGTCGAGGGACGGTTTGGCATCCGTTTTTCCCAGAAGGAGCTGTTAACTTTCAAGAATGTGGGCGATCTGTTGAACTGTATTGACAAAAAACTGTCCGAGCGATAGATACCGGAGTCTTAGAGTG
The DNA here is from genome assembly GCA_937871715.1 of uncultured Geobacter sp. Classification (GTDB taxonomy): domain Bacteria; phylum Desulfobacterota; class Desulfuromonadia; order Geobacterales; family DSM-12255; genus CALMBF01. Next base: position 15,595 of record CALMOE010000220.1, read on the forward strand.
CTGTTCAGTTCTCCCATATTCCTTTTTTTGTTTCTACCCATAGTCCTGGCAGGCTACTGGCTGGTTGGCTCTAGGTTACGTGGCCTTTTTCTGCTCGGTTCAAGTATTTTTTTCTATGCCTGGGGTGAGGGGCGCTACGTTGTCCTGTTGCTGGTGTCAATCGCCGTCAATTACTGTTTCGGTCTGCTTGCAGCTCGGTTTCGTAATTCTTCACTGGGCAGGATTGTGATATGGATTGCGATATTTGCTAATCTTGGCGCATTGGCCTGGTACAAGTATGCAGCGTTCTTCGCCAGCAACATCAATCTTTTTCTGATCTCACTGGGTGCGCCTCTGCTCAAGCTTCAGAACCAACACTTGCCTCTGGGCATCTCCTTTTTTACTTTCCAGGCAATTGCCTATGTGGTCGATGTCTATCGAGAGGAGATCTCGCCCCAAAAGGGCGTTGCCAGGTTCGCTCTCTTCATGGCGCTGTTCCCCAAACTAGCTGCCGGACCGATCATCAGGTTTGACGAGGTCGCTGACGATCTTCACGGTCGAAAGCCAGATCTGGAACTGTTTGTCTCAGGGGTGAGGCGCTTTGTCATCGGTCTGGGGAAGAAGGTGTTGATTGCCGATACCATTGCCAAGACGAGCGACCAGATTTTTGCGATCCCCGGCCATGGGCTAACGACGGCAGTTGCGTGGCTGGGAATCGTCTGTTATACGCTGCAGCTCTATTTTGATTTCTCAGGCTATTCGGATATGGCAATCGGTCTCGGGCGGATGTTCGGCTTTCGCATTCGGGAAAACTTCAATTACCCCTACATTGCCCGCTCACTGACCGATTTCTGGCGGCGCTGGCATATTTCCCTCTCCACCTGGTTCAGAGATTATCTGTTTATCCCTCTGAGCTATGCACTCATGACCGAAACCATACGAAGGAAGATTGCCGAAGGGAGATATAAGACGAATTATCGTTCTGTTCTTAGTATTTTTGTGGTTTTTACTCTTTGCGGGCTCTGGCATGGAGCAGGTTACGGTTTCATTGCCTGGGGGATGATGCACGGAGTGATTCTGGGAATTGAGAGCCTCTGGTTGGGCAAGACAATGAAAAAGTGGGCCATTCCGCTTCAACATGCCTATCTCTTGATGGTCATTACGCTGTCATGGGTGTTGTTCAGATCGCCGGGTGTCAAGTCTGCTGCTACCTACGTTAAGACCATGGCTGGTTTTGCCGGTAGTGCGGGGTCGCAGCATAGTCTGGCACTCTATACAAATACTGAACTACTGTTGGCACTGTTTGCAGCAATCATTGGTACTACTCCTTTTGCAGCCTCAATTGCCGGGAAGTTCAACAATGGGCGCTTACGCCGCTTTGCTCCTTTTGCGGAGATGGTGTTTATTGTTTTGGTGGTTCTGGCCTCGTTTGCCTCTTTGGCGAGTTCAACCTTCTCTCCTTTCATTTACCAACAGTTTTGATATGAAAAGATTATTACGTTCAGAAATCTATATCGCTCTCCTTTTTCTGACAGCCATTCTGCTCCCTGGCCTTGATACCTGCCTGAAATTCAACCGTCAGAAGCATTTGAATGAAAACCGGGCTCAGGCAGAACTGCCCAGGATCACTCTCTCACTGGCCTCTCTACAGAAGTTCCCGCAGAGCTACACAAAATGGTTCAATGATCATTTCGGGTTCAGAAGCAGTTTGGTTAAGGCCAATTTCTTTATTAGATATGCGTTGCTGGGTGGTTCGCCGTCACGGCAGGTTATCGTAGGCAAAGAGGGCTGGCTTTTCTATAACGGTGAAGGAACGATCGAGGATTTTCGAGCCATTACAAAATTCGATGAATCTGCGCTGGCAAAGTGGGGGCAGACGCTTGAGAAGAGAAGGGTCTGGCTGGAACGGCAGGGGATCCGTTACGTCTATATGATCGCACCTAACAAGAGTACCATCTACGGGGAGTTCATGCCTGACGCATATACCCGTGTCAGGACATCATCCGGTCTTGATGATATGGTTGACTACCTGAAAAAGCATACGCAGGTCACGGTTGTGGACTGCCGTCCGGCGTTGCTTGCGGCAAAACCAGGCGAACGGGTCTATTTCAAGACCGATACGCACTGGAATCCGTATGGGGCGTTTCTTGCCTACCGCGAGATCATGAAACCGGTGACTGCCTGGTTTCCGGCAATACGCATCAAGACTCTGGAAGATTTTACCGTAGAGACGAAACGTGGGAACGGCGGCGATCTTACTGCGCTTCTCGGTGGATCCGAATTCATTAAGGACGACTATCCTGTACTGAAACCCAAGGTTGGCAGTCAGTTAAAGCTGGATGGAATCAACGATCAGTCGAAAAGTCCGTTGTCTATAGAAGGAACTGATGGTTCGCTGCCACGTGCGCTTTTTTTTCGGGACTCTTTCTTCTCCACTGTTGCGCCTTATGTTGCAGATCATTTCAGCTATTCCCGCTATTATTGGGATTACTGGAATTCAACCACACCGATTGAAGAGATGATTCGTGCCCAGAAACCGGATATTGTGGTGGAAGAGGTTGTCGAGCGTGCGGTCAAATTTTATATGACCGATCTCATAACCACTACACCGAAATATCTGACACAATAATCCACTGGCTCAATTATGAAACTGTTAGGACGCTTCTATCGCGCCGTAGACTCTTATGTAGCAGAACACCGGGGCTGGCGTAATGCCTTACGGTATTTATCCCTGTTTGCCATCGGTCTGCTGCGGCAGCAGGGGGTGTCTGGCCTTTTCAGAGCTATCAGGGAATACATAGTTTTTGCCAATGAGCACATAAGCTTTTCTCCTGTGATTGGCAGTACAGCGGGTGCTGCCTTTCCCCCGAGTTTTTCGGTTCAGCCCCATTCATCGACTGTCGATATCATTATCTGTGTCCATAACGCCATCGAAGATGTTATCCGCTGCTTTGAATCTGTACATCAGTTCTCGACGCCACCTTTTTCACTGATTATTGTCGATGACGGCAGTGGAAGCGAAACCAGAAACTATCTTGACAGGTGTGCCCTTGAATATGGGGTCACCCTCCTGAGAAACGATGTTGCCCGGGGCTATACCTTCGCTGCCAATCAGGGGCTGCGAGCTTCCACTGCAGACTATGCGTTGCTCTTGAACAGCGATACGATCGTTTCTGAAGGCTGGTTGGATCGCATGATCTGTTGCGCCGAGTCGGATCCTGCTATCGGTATAGTGGGTCCACTCAGCAATACCGCCTCCTGGCAGTCGATTCCGCAGGTGGAAGAGGGTGGGGATTGGGCTGTAAACAAGTTGCCAGAGGGGATAACTATTGCCTGTATGGGGCGACTGGTGGCAGATTTCTCCGCCCGTACATACCCCCGGCTCCCTTTTCTGAATGGTTTCTGTCTGATGATCAGACGGGAGATCATTGCTTCCATCGGCTTTTTTGATGAAGAGTCATTCGGAAGAGGATACGGAGAGGAGAACGATTACTGTCTCCGCGCCCGCAAGGCAGGGTGGACGTTGGCCGTTGCTGATGATGTCTATATCTGGCATGAACAGTCAAAGAGCTATTCCGATGAACGTCGCAGGCAGCTCTCCGCTGACGCTGGTGAAGTCCTGGCGGCCAAGCATGGACGTTGGATTATTGCGGAAGGTGTACGTTTTTGCCGTGAGGACAGGGTGATCAGCGGCATCAGGGCAAGGGCTGCACATCTCGTTCAAAAAAGCTGGTGCCTGGAGGAAGGGGAACGGCGGTGGAAAGGTAAGAGGGTTGCATTTGTTCTGCCTGTTGCTGATGCCGGTGGCGGTGGAAATGTGGTCATCAGTGAAGCTCAAGCCATGGCAAAGATGGGTGTTTTTGTCACTCTTGTCAATCTGGCGCGTTGCCGTGAAGGGTTTGAGAGAGAACTGCAGGGGCTTTTGCTGCCGGTTGTCTATGCCCCCTCTGCGGCGGGAATTGCCACTATCTGCGCCGGTTTTGATGCTGTGGTGGCAACGGTGAATTTCACCGTTGCCTGGCTTTGTCCTTTGGCTGAGCAGGCTGCTCCTCCTGTGATTGCCTACTATATTCAGGATTATGAGCCGTGGTTTTATGATGCGGGAACGCTACAGCAGAAGACTGCACTTTATTCCTACAGGCTGATTCCTGATATGATCCGGCTGACCAAGACACCATGGAATGCTGCAGTAGTCAAGGAGGGGGCAGGAGTTGACTGTACCGTTGTAGGGATCAGTTATGCCGACAATCTGTTCCTCCCCAGGATGCGCATGGAAGCTCCATGGCCGGAGCGGCCGTTACGCATTGCTGCGATGATCAGGCCGGCAAGCCCGAGGAGAAACGCCAGTTTCACCATGGAGCTGATGCGTGAGGTGGTTAATAAGTTTGGTGAAAAAGTAGAGGTGGTGTTGTTTGGGGTTGATGTGGAAGATCCCGAGTTCCTTGCCCTGCCACGTGATTTCTGTTTCCGCAATGTGGGGCGCCAGAGACCGGCAGAACTTGCTGAACTGTTCAATAACTGCGATATTTTTGTCGATCTTTCATCCTACCAGGCCATGGGGCTGACCGCCATGGAGGCAATGGCCTGTGGTGTTGCGGTTATCGTTCCTGAAAGAGGAGGGGCTTGCAGTTTTGCCATTCATGAAAAAAATGCTCTGCTGGTTGACACTTCTTCTATGAATGCCTGCTTCAAGGCGCTCAGCAGGCTGGTATCGGATAACCAGCTCAGAGCCGGACTACAGCGTGAGGCAATTGTGTCCATGCCACAGTTTTCCCCTGAAAGGGCGGCTTTCCGGATACTAACGGCACTGTTCGGAGAATCCCTGTGACGGCCGCTGCTGAAAATTGGGTAAAGGTATGTGCCGTAGTTGTTACCTTTAATCCGGATCCTTCCACTCTGGGTAAACTGCTGGATTCTGTTCTCCTCCAGAGCGATAAGGTGGTGCTGGTCGACAATGGTTCTACTGATGCAAGTACTGTCAGTATGGAGAGGCCGGGTGTAGATGTTTTGCTGCTCGGTGAGAATCTGGGCCTGGCTGCGGCTCAGAACCGCGGCATCCAAAGGGCAACGGAGTTCGGTTGTAGTCATGTTCTGCTCCTGGACCAGGACAGCATACTGGCCCCCGACATGGTGGCGCGACTGCTTGCTGCCGAGGCCCGTTACACGTTGCAAGGAGTTCGGGTCGGAGTTGTCGGCCCCAGATTCGTTGATTCTGACACCGGAGCAGAAACCTGGTTTCACGGGCGCGGACCGCTGCGCTATCGCTACCTGAAAGGTACAGAATCTGATCCGGTGGTGCGGGCAGACCTGCTTATAGCTTCAGGTATGCTGATCAGGTGCGGCGTTCTGGACGCTGTTGGGGGAATGGACGAGACTTTGTTTATCGATCTGGTTGACACAGAATGGTGCCTCAGGGCTGCATCTGCCGGTTACGTTATTTTGGGTGCCAGTGATGCCATGATGTACCACTCAATCGGAAGCGGATCAGTCAAGTCCCCCGGAGGGAAGGGGCGTCGTGGAACATTCCCGATTCATCCGCCTCTCCGCTATTACTATATGTTCCGCAACAGCCTGATACTGACATTGAAGGCCGGAATACCTGGCTGGTGGAAGTTGAATAATGCTATGGAACTTCTATTTCTGCTCGTGTGTGTGTCGTTTATGCCGGCAGCTCGACTGACGGTTTTGATGATGATGGCCAGGGGCGTGGCTGATGGCCTTCTTGCCCGTCAAGGGCAATATCTGAGGGGAAAAACCTGTCACATGATCCGCTGAATGTTAACGGTAAAACAGTTTTGCGAGAACTTCCGAATATTAAAGTGAAGTGTGAATTTAATAACTTCATAGGTGGATGTTGTGTTGAACCATGCTAAGAATTTTATCCAGAAGAGGCTCCTTGCAAGTGACGTCTTTTTGGGGATCAGGAAGGCAAAGAATCTATTGTTTCGAAAGCCTTTTTTTAGAATAATGTTGGATGTTACAAATAGTTGTAATTTGCGTTGTCCTTTTTGTGTTAACCACTGGGAGAATTCACCTGCCGTTGCGATGTCGGATGCGCTTTTTCATAAGTCGTTGACATTGGTGCCTCTCACGTGGAAAGGCGAATTTTACATTTCATGCTTGTATGAGCCCACTTTACATCGAAATCTAGAGAAACTTCTTGTCAGCATCCCTAGCAAATATGCTAGGCGGATTCAAATGACTACCAATATGACGACTCAGCTGAGCGACGATTTCCTTAAGGCGTTAGCTGAGTGTGATTTATATCAAGTGAATGTTTCAATAGATTCCCTTGTTCCGAAAGTGTATGAGTCTTTAAGAGTAAACGCAAAGTTTGATCGATTTATAGATAATTTGGATCGATATGTTAAGTTCAGGGAAAGTGCAAATAATAAAACTAGATTAAACCTAATCACCGTTGTTTGTAAAATTAACTACGCTGAGATTGTTGAGTTGGTTAAAATGTGTCGTGACGCATTCAGGCCAACTACTCATGAAATTCGCTACGCTTTCGAAAGTGATGCAAATTGGCAATGGTTACAGACTCAAAACATTAGCGATTATGATTGGGATGTTCTTGATGACCGGTTGAGCAAACTTTCATATCCATTACACATTGAAAAACCACCTCATCTGCTTAAATCATCAAAAAGCATTGTAAAGTTTCAGTCCACACTTGATCCTATATTGACAATAAATTCTCAAGGTATAGCTGATATTTATGGTACAGATATACGATTTGATTTGAATGTGCTAGATAATCCTTTTGAAATACTTCAGAGAGTCGATCTGAATAGAGAGTGAAGAATGCTTTTTAGGGGCAGCTTTCCCGTCCAAAGAAGTCGTTGTCCGGCAGCAGCATGAAGTTATAAGGAAAGATGGATCCGATGTTTCGATATGAACTGGTAAGAAAATTTATCGATAAAAATGGTGTCGGCATCGAGATCGGACCGAGTCATAATCCCATTGCCCCAAAGAAGGGTGGTTACCAGGTACAGATCATTGATCACCTGGACCGGTCGGGTTTGCTGGAGAAGTACGCCGGACATAATGTTTGCCTGGAGAATATTGAGGAGGTCGATTTCGTCTGGAGCGGTCAGCGCTATGCCGATCTGGTTGGAACTACCGGGCATTATGACTGGTTGATCGCTTCTCACGTCATTGAGCATACACCTGACCTTGTCGCGTTCATAAACGATTGCAGCGAGCTGTTGAATGACAGTGGCGTTCTGATCCTGGTAGTGCCGGATTGCCGTCGCTGTTTTGATTGCTTCCGGCCGTTGACCGGACTGTCCAAGGTAATTGATGCCTGTCTGAATGGTGACACCAGACATACTGCCGGAACTGCGGTGGAGCATCTGCTGAATGTCTGTACCAAGGGTGGCGCCATGGCCTGGGAAAGCGGTAATGGCGGCACGTATGCCTTTATGCATACCCTCGATGAGGCTCGCAATGCTCTGAACCAGGCTGCTGATGTTTCCCGGTATGAGGATTACCATGGATGGTGTTTTACTCCCGGATCATTCCGGTTGATGATGGAAGATCTCCATAGTCTGGGGCTGATTGACGTACGCGAGATGCAGTTTATTCATACTGGCAGATTTGAATTCTTTGCTATACTCGGCCGCAGGGGGGCCGGTTCCGGCATGAGCCGGCTTGAATTGCTGAAGGAGGTGCAGTCCGAGTTGAGGGGAGGTTCGGCTCTAATTCAGCGGGTAAGCCATGGGTTTAAATCCCTCGGAGCATTTTTGCGCAGAAGAGGGGCGGTGACTGCCAGATGATTTCAGTCTGCATGGCAACATACAACGGTGTGCGTTACATCGATGCACAGATCGCTTCTATCCTGACCCAATTGGGAGATGATGACGAGCTGCTGATTTGTGATGACTCTTCTACTGACGGAACGGTTGAGCTGTTACGTACTCTGGACGATTCCAGGATAAGGCTGTTCTTTGGGAACAACTTCCGTTCCCCGCTTCGCAATTTTGAGTTTGCCCTTGGCCGGGCTGCCGGTAATTATCTTTTCTTGGCGGATCAGGACGATGTTTGGCTTCCCGGCAAGCTTGACCTGTCCTTATCAAAGATGAATGAGCTGGAGCGGCAGTACGGTCAAAAGCTTCCCCTACTTGTCCATACTGATCTGCAGGTGGTTGATAAGAATCTGCAGCCGGTAGCAGATTCCCTCTGGCAGTACCAGAAGAGTGATCCCGTTGCCGGAATTTCCTTGAACCGTCTCCTTTCACAGAATCCCGTTACCGGCTGTTCGGTGATGATCAATGCGGCTCTGCGCGATCTTGCTCTGCCCATTCCTCAAAATGCGGTCATGCATGACTGGTGGCTTGCCCTTGTTGCATCAGCTTTCGGAAAAATCGGCCACATCTCCACACCGGCACTGCTCTACCGTCAGCACCTGGAGAATGATACCGGAGCACAGCCATGGGGGGTATGCTCTGCGCTAGGCAGGCTTGGAACTCAGAGGGATGACATGTCGCGGCTTTATCGCCAGGTCGGCGCTTTCCTGGAACGCTATTGCGATCGCCTTACTCCATCACAGGTCGAGTTGCTCGAAGCTTTTGCCACCATGGAGCAGGCAGGTGCTATCGAGCGCCGCAGGCGGATTCTTAAGTACCGCTTCTTCTACACCGGTCTGTTACGAAACATCGGGAGGATGATCCTCGGATGATCTCTGTCTGCATGGCGACATACAACGGCGAACGCTTCCTACGCCGCCAGCTCGATACAATTCTCCCCCAGCTTGCTTCAGGGGACGAACTGGTGATCAGCGACGATTCCTCAAGCGACGGGACGGCCTCGATCCTGGCCGAATACGCCCGGGCTGATTCTCGCATCCGCCTCTTCACCGGGCAAAGATTTTGCAACCCCATCTTCAACTTCGAATTCGCCCTAAATCAGGCTCGGGGTGAGATCATCGTCCTGGCGGATCAGGATGACATCTGGCTGGCGAACAAGCTGTCGGCAGTTCGTGAATTTTTCACCGCCAATGCCGCCAGGCCGCTCCTCCTGGTTCTTGACGGGGAAGTGGTGGACGAGTCCGAGTTATTGCTCTATCCCTCGGTGCTGGCAAAGCTAAAGGCCGGTCCCGGTTTCTGGAAAAATCTCTTTGATAACCGCTATCTCGGCTGCTGCATGGCCTTCTCCCGAGACCTTCTGGGGTGGGCACTGCCGTTCCCGCGGCGGATACCGATGCACGACATGTGGCTCGGGCAGCTCTGCGAGAGGGTAGGAACAACCGAATTCCTGCCGGTTGTCACCATGCGCTATCGAAAGCACAGCGCAAGCCTTACCGATTTCAGGATACAATTCCGTCCCTGGCTGCAGATCAAGCGGCGGGTGATCCTGGCTACGAGCCTTATGTGGCGGAGCCTGCGGGGAGGGGGAGGCCATGAGCACACCTGATGTCTCCATAG